>NZ_CP014525.1:1185771-1501028 GCF_001611975.1 Haematospirillum jordaniae | reverse complement strand
GAACCGGAACGGGAAGAGCACTGTCATGCCTTGGCACAGCGCTTCGGTATTCATCATGTGCTGACTTTGGGGACACATCACAACGGAACTTTTGCCATTCATGGCAGCAAAGGATCAGATCAGTTCCCGATCGTGGAATGTCATCCCGATGATCCGGCAGTCATACTATATAGCCCTGACCCCAAAGGACGGCAGAGTAGCTCCCTGCTGTCCCATGGTAATCTACTGTCCGTAGCACAGAACCTCATACAGGCGTGGCATATCACAGATCAGGATATCGTTCTGCATACCGTACCCATGTTCCAGACTTACGGCCTGTCTATCGGCAGCCATTGCGCCTTGCTTGCAGGAGCAAGCATGATATGGCTTCCCTCCTTCAACGTAGACACCGTTCTGGCCAGCCTACCCCGCTGCACCATCTTCACGGGAACCCCATCTTCCTACGAGCAGCTGTTGCAGAAACCCGGGCTGGGTCGTGTGTCCACCCAGAACATCCGCCTGTTCTTGTCTGACACAGCCCCCCTGCCGGACCGCATGTTCCATGACTTTGAAACCCGCACGGGCCATCGTATCCTAGAATGCTCCGGCATTACGGACAGCACACACGTTACAACGGCAGAAAATGCCAACAGGCACGAAACAAAGACCCCCCACGACAACAGGCTGGTTCCGAACCCGTAAAACAGACCTGCACGCGTATTATGAAGACATAATCTCTGGCCCGAAAGGACCCCATCGCTTTGACAGCCCCATGAATGTGGCTCATCCTGGCTGGCCCGGCACATGGCATGGACCAACACAGTGAGCACCGATACAACACTCAGCATTCTTATCCTTGCTGCCGGCTTTATTGGGACCGGAATTGCTGCCGGATTTCTGGCAGGGCTTCTGGGAGTTGGCGGTGGGATCATCATGGTCCCTGCCCTGTTCCACTTACTGGCAACCCCGGGCATTGATGACAGTATACGGATGCACATGGCCGTTGGAACGTCCTTGGCCGTCATTATCCCAACGGCCCTGTCATCATCATGGTCGCACCACCGTCGTCATGCCATCGATACAGACCTGCTGAAGACATGGGCACCCGGCATTGTCGCGGGCTCTGTTCTGGCAGGTATCATCGCAGCATCAGTCAAGGGATATGTCCTGACCGCTGTGTTCTCGGTTACGGCTCTTCTGGTCGCCCTCCATATGGCCTTCGGCCCGTCAGGATCTTCTTTCACCAGCCGGATGCCGGGAACTTTGGGGCAACTCTGCCTAGGCACCTTAATCGGCACACTTGCCACATTGATGGGCATTGGCGGAGCAACGTTAAGCGTGCCAGCCATGACAGCGTTCTCTATCCCTATACACCGCGCTGTTGCAACAGCCAGTGCCCTTGGTCTGGCGATAGGGATTCCCGGCGCAGTCGGGTTCGCAATGGCCGGAACGGATACCCCTGGGCGCCCCCCTTGGTCGCTGGGCTACATAAGCCTGCCCGGCGCACTCGTTCTTGCACCGCTCAGTGCCTGCTTTGCCCCATGGGGGGCACGGGTCTCACATACGGTCAAACCACACAGACTGCGCCAAGTCTTTGCCCTTTTCCTTTTCGTGACAAGCCTGCGTATGCTCTGGAACCTCAAGAGTTAGGCGGCACACCCCAGCCGCTGCAGAACGCGACCACGCCCGAGCAAGGGCAGAAGAACCTTAAGCTCCGGACCATGATCCAAGCCAGTCAGGGCCAAGCGCAGTGGCATAAACAAGGCTTTGCCTTTTCGCCCGGTGTGCGTGGACACAGCCCCCGTCCACTGCTTCCAAGTCTGCTCGTCCCATGGCTCTGGCGGAAGCAAGGAAGCAGCTTCAGTCAAGAAAGCTGCATCTTCGCAAACAGGAACCATTGGGCCATGCAAAATACGGTACCATGGCAGGGTATCGGCAACCGTTTGCACGTTCGGGCGGACAGCTAACCAGAAGGACTCGTCGGCCAAATCACAACCCAAGGACCGAAGGCGTTGAGCAACCTGATCCCAGCCCATGCCATGGACCAGTTTCTCTGTCAGACGCATGAGATCTGCTTCATCCAGCCGCGGGGCACCACGTCCAAAGCGCCCGAGATCAAAATCCTGGATCAGACCCTGCACATCCTGAACCGGCTCCACCGCCTCTGAAGAGCCAAGGCGCGCCAGAAGGGCATGGACAGCCAGTGGCTCAACCCCCTTATCGCGCAATTCTGCCACAGACAAACTACCACTGCGCTTGGACAGCTTGTGCCCATCCGCTCCAACCAACAGAGGGAGATGAGCAAACGCCGGCAGATTCCCCCCCAAGGCTTGGAACATCTGGATCTGGACCGCCGTATTGGTCACGTGATCCTCACCCCGCACAACATGGGTTATGCCCATCGCAACATCGTCAACAACCGACGGCAATAGATACAAAAAGCTGCCATCTTCCCGAATCACCACCGGATCAGCCAAGTGGGCTGCATTATAAACACACTCACCACGAACCAAGTCCGTCCAGCGTATCTCTCCGGGATCAAGCCGGAATCGCCAGTGCGGGCGCCGCCCCTGTTGCTCTAGGGTTTCCTTCTGCTCCGATGTCAGCGCCAATGCCGAGCGGTCATAAACAGGAGGCAGGCCCCGTGCACGCTGCCGGTTGCGCATATATTCCAGTTCTTCGGGTGTCTCGTAACAAGGGTACAGGCGACCATCAGCAATCAGGCGGTCCCGCGCCTGCACATACAGATCAAGTCGACGCGACTGGAAAAACTCCTGCCCCCATTCAATGCCCAACCAGCGCAGGTCACGGGCTATGCCTTCGATGAACTCAGGCCTAGAACGCTCTTGGTCTGTATCATCATAGCGCAGCACAAAGCGCCCCGGATCACCGCCTGCAAGCAAGAAATTAATAACAGCCAGACGGATATTGCCCATATGAAGGGCACCGGTGGGGGAAGGAGCAAAGCGAACACGAACAGACATTCAGTATGTTTTCCAGAAAGCCCGGATAACCTCAGGCCAGTTTTACAAAAGCATTGGTCAACGGATAGCGGCGCTCGCGCCCGAATGCGCAACGGGTGATCTTGACACCGGGCGGGGCTTGACGACGCTTGTATTCCGCACGATTCAACAGCATCCATACCCTTTCAACCTCGGCATGAGGATAGTCCGTTTCTGCCGCAACAGCTGAAACACTTTTGCGCTCCTCAATCAGCTGCTCTAGGATAGAATCCAGCACCGGATACGGAGGCAGACTGTCTTCATCTTTCTGGTCGTGGCGCAGTTCCGCTGTGGGTGGCTTGTCAATGACCCGCCGTGGCATCACAGGCCCAGCCGGCCCAAGAAGCCCCTGCGAGCAACAGCTATTACGCCATTCTGATACAGCAAAGACCGTGGTCTTGTAGATATCCTTCAAGACGGAATACCCGCCGCACATATCACCGTACAGGGTCGCATACCCGGTGCTCATCTCGGACTTGTTACCCGTTGACAGAACCATTGGACCAAACTTGTTGGAAAGACCCATCAAGATCACACCCCGCGTACGGGACTGCAAATTTTCTTCTGTAATATCAGGCAGATGGCCGGAAAAGAGAGGAGCAAGCATCTGATCCCACGCCTCAACAGCCGGAGCAATGGGAATGGTATCAAGACGGCATCCCAACAGACGCGCAACCTCGGCAGCATCATCCAGACTTTCGCGCGAAGTGTAGACTGACGGCATCATCACGCACCAGACACGGTCGGCGCCCAGCGCATCCACCGCAATAGCGGCCGACAAGGCACTGTCAATGCCGCCTGAAAGCCCCAGCAGAACGCCGGGAAACCCATTCTTGGTTACGTAGTCGCGCAAGCCAAGAACCAAAGCCCGGTAGATGTACTCCTCCCGCCGCGGATACGCGGCAAGGGACGACGCGCCCCCGTCCGGCCACCATCGCGCATCTCGGCGCGACCACGTGCAAAATGTGACGCCTTCATCCCACGGCGACGCGGCATGGCACACGGCAGCATCGCACCCGAGAACGAAGGAAGATCCATCAAACACCAATTCATCCTGACCACCTACCTGGTTGACATACACCAAAGCCAAACCGGTTTCGCCCACACGGGCCGCGGCGTGCTGCTGCCTTTCGGCAATTTTGTCCAGTTCCCACGGAGAACCATTGAGCACCACCAGCAGCTCTGCCCCATTACAGGCAAGAGAGCGGGACACATCCGGGAACCACATATCCTCACAAACCATAACCCCCATGCGAACACCACGCACCGTGACAGGCTGTGGCAGGGGGCCTGCAGAAAAAACCCGTACTTCGTCAAAAACGCCATAGTTCGGCAGGTGATGCTTCAGAATAATATCCTGAATTACCCCCCCATCCAGAACCAGGGCCGCATTGTAAACTGCACCATTCTGCCGCCAGGGGGCACCGACCAGAAGAGCGGGCCCACCATCCGCTGTGAGAGCGGCAAGAGCCTGAAGCTCACTCTCTATCATATCCAGGAAGGCCGGGCGATATACCAAATCCTCGGGCGGGTATCCGCACAGGACCAGCTCACCCGTTATCAGAAGGTTGGCTCCTTCTGCCGCAGCTTTGTCTCTGGCATCCCGAACCAGTGCCGCATTGGCCCGGATGGCACCAACAGTCGGATTGAGCTGCGCCAGCGCCAGCTTCAGGGTATCAGCCATCACCATGATCATTCTGCGATATCAAAACCAGCGAAGTCCGGCAAGCTAGGATGGAGACAGACCCCTGTCAACGCGCAAGACGACAGAACACACAAGTCCGCCGATAAAAAGATATGAAAGGAACGATTACCAAGCCGCATACTGTTAACGTGAACGGCGCAGCAGAAATTCACGGCCAACCTTCACCCTGGGTTCCCCTCCATAGGCAATAATATCAGCCGTTGCATAGGTCTCCTGCCAGGAATCCGGTAGGAAACTGCCTGTTCCAATCACATCCACCGGCGCCCGAGCATACCCGATAACACGGCACTTCTCCGGAGTAAAACCCGATGAGGCCACAATCCGCACACCGGGGAAACCTGCCTTGTCCAGGCAATCACGCACGTGCCATATAGCTGCCGCCGATACGCCCGTTCCAATAAGATGCTTCAGTTCCCGATCCGTACGGTACCCCCGAATGGCCTGAGGGGCATGTTGGTCCAGAACAGCATAACTGGATTGAGGATCAAGCCCTTGCAGAAAACGCCCGCCATGCGTATCCAGACGCACGGCAAGGCGCCCCGCCACGGCCAGATCCGGGAAAGTACGGCATACCTCAAGAGCGTCATCTACTTCCTGCCCGAAGTAATCCACTAGGACTATTAGAGGATCATCAGGGAACGTTTCATGATACATCCTGGCGGCCTGCACCGTTGACCCGGCATAACCAATCAAGGCATGTGGCATGGTCCCCATACCCTCACTACGGCCAAACCAGTGCGCTGTCGCATCTGTGGCATTGCCCGTAAAACCACGCGCACCAGCCCTCTTGCGGGCAGCAGAAGAGCCAACAGAGGCCGCATAGGCCATCAAGGCAGCCATCTCTGTTCCGGCACAATGCCGTGCATCCATGGCCAGAAAATCAACATGAGGCAGCTCGCTGCACATGGCTTCGGCCTGCCAGGCGGCAACGCAGGCAGCGCCCAGTTTCTGTAACAACAGTGTTTCCAGCTCGACCAGAACAGAGAAACGACCGGTCACAAAAAGAAGCGGTTCCCCCGCACCAACACGGTCCCCTTCCGCAAAGGGTTCCTCAACACACACACCCGGTCCGTCTTTGGGGACAACGGCCTCCAACCACTCACGCGCCATGCGCGTTGCAGCCAGAACCGGGCGGCGCAAGAAAACAGCATAGGTGACATCAATATCACCAAACCGCTCAATAATGTTTCGGGTACGGGCAAAATACGCGTCGGTCCACGCCCGAACAGAATCAGGCGAAGGGGGAAACCTGTCCAGCAATCCTTCCAAGATGATATCCTTTGCGCCCCAGACCAAAGCAGAAGAAAAAATGCGACCGATCAGGCTCCCACGGCGAACCCGGACAATGGCTGCCCCCGTCGCTCCTCCTTCAGGGCCTGGGCGACCAGGAAGGCAAGGTCCAAAGACTGGGCCGCATTCAGGCGGGGATCACAAAAGGTATGATAGGCATCCCCCAGCCTGGCTTCGGTAATAGCCTGGGATCCGCCGATACACTCCGTCACATCACGCCCGGTCAGTTCCAGGTGCAAAGCCCCGGCATGACTGCCTTCAGCCCGATGAACGGCGAAGAATGTCCGCACCTCGGCCAGGATGCGGTCGAAACAACGGGTCTTGTAGCCATTGGCAGCCTTGTGGGTATTGGCATGCATCGGATCGCAAGACCACACAACCTTGCGCCCCTCGCGTTGCACAGCACGGATCAGGGCAGGCAGACGCGCCCCCAGAGCCTCTGCCCCCATACGGGTAATCAGGGTCAGGCGTCCCGCCTCGTTAGCGGGATTGAGAATATCACACAGCCGCAAGAGCACATCCGGCGTTGTCCCCGGACCAACCTTGACAGCCACCGGATTCTGGACGCCGCGCAGAAACTCCACATGCGGCCCTTCGGGGTCGCGGGTACGCTCGCCAATCCACAGCAGATGGGCGGAACAGCAGTACCAGTCCCCCGTTGTGGAGTCCACACGGGTCAGGGCCTGCTCGTAGGGCAGCAGAAGCGCCTCGTGTGATGTGTAGAAGTCCGTCTTGCGCAACTGGGGTACGCGCTCCCCCGTCAGGCCGCATGCATCCATGAAGCACAGGGCTTCCTGGATACGGTCTGCCATTTCCTGGTAACGGGCCGCCTGATCAGAGCCATTGACGAAGCCAAGCGTCCACTGATGAACCTTGTGGAGATCGGCGTAACCACCTTCTGCAAAGGCACGCAACAGGTTCAGGGTCGCTGCAGACTGGTTGTAAACCTGCATCATGCGCTGCGGGTCCGGCGTACGGTCCTGCAGGGTAAAATCCGGGCCATTGATCATGTCGCCCCGGTAACTGGGCAGCTCCTGGCCATCCTGCATTTCCGTTGCAGCAGACCGGGGCTTGGCAAACTGGCCGGCCATGCGCCCAACCTTCACAACCGGGCACGACGCACCGAAAGTCAGGACAATCGCCATTTGCAGAATAACACGGAAGGTATCGCGGATCGAATCGGCCCGGAACTCCGAGAAGCTTTCTGCGCAATCACCGCCCTGAAGCATAAAGGCACGCCCTTCAGCGACCTCGGCCAAGGCACTGCGCAGGCGACGGGCCTCCCCGGCAAAAACCAGAGGCGGCAAGCCCCGCAAGGAATCCTCCACGGCTTGAAGCTTCTGCGGATCGGGATAGGTCGGCATCTGGAATGTCTCAAATGGCCACCCCGCCTCTACTGCCGAGTGCACAATGCTCCTCCAGCTTTCGGGGGTCCATTTTCCAGACATAACACCATCATCCTTCTTAAAGCAGACAGAGAAAAAGACTCTGACAAAAACAACAGGGAGTCTGAGATATAGGCTCCATCCGCATACAGACGCAAGCCAACAGACCAAAAGCAGGCAAAAAAGTCAGCCCGTTACCTCGCCACCCCTTTTATGGGCCCGGAGCATAAGGTCTGCGAAGCAACTCACGAGGACAAGGCATACGCAGCTGAAACAGGATTTCCTTTGTATCAAGACGGGTACTTGTAACAAATCACACGGATGCCAGATCGGGCCGTGGTGTACGCAGGGTTACAAATTCCTCGGCTGCTGTGGGATGAATGCCAACCGTCGCATCAAAGTCCTTCTTGGTCAGGCCGGCCTTTACGGCAATGGCGAGCCCCTGGATGATCTCCGGCGCATCAGGGCCAACCATGTGGGCCCCGATCACAACTTGGGTTGCCCGATCGACCAGAAGCTTCATCATGGTGTGTTCCTCCCGCCCTGAAAGGGTATTCTTCATCGGACGAAAGCGGGTCATATACACATCAACAGGGCCACGGGCACGCGCCTTCTCTTCGGTCAAGCCAACCGTACCGACAGCGGGCTGGCTGAAAACAGCTGAGGCCACATTTGCATGGTCCGGAGTCATCGGATTGTTGTTGAATTCAGTTTCAGAAAAACAGGCGCCCTCCCGGATTGCAACCGGGGTCAGGTTGATACGGTTTGTCACATCACCCACGGCCCAGATGCTGCTGACATTAGTCCGGGACCAAGCATCAACCTGCACTGCACCGGTTCGGGGATCCAGCGCAACCCCAGCCTCTTCCAACCCAAGACCCGCCGTGTTGGGGGCCCGACCTGTTGCGTACATGACCTGCTCACAGGCCAGGATCCGGCCATCCTGCAGCGTTACCATCCGGCGACCATCCTTCTCGCAACGGATGGACTGCACCTGAGTTTTGCGACAGATTGTAATGCCCTGATGCTCAAGCTCAGCAACTAGGTGCTCGCGGATATCCTGATCAAAACCACGCAGGATATTGTCGGCGCGGATGACCAAGGTGACCGCGCATCCCAAAGCATGGAAGAGGCCCGCGAATTCCACCGCAATGAATCCCCCCCCGACAATCACAATGCTGTCGGGCAAGCGAGGCAAATCCAACGCCTCGTTGGATGTTATGGCATGCTCAACCCCTGGAATATCCGGCAGGACAGGCCACCCACCAACAGCGACCAGTATTCTCTGTGCCGTCATACGGCGACCATTGACCTCAACCGTATGCGGATCAACAAGCCTGCCGCGCCCCTCTACCAGCTCGACATGATTTGACTTCAGCGTATTGCGATAGACCGCTTCTAGGCGATCGAGTTCTCGGTTCTTGCTCGCCACAAGCGCCGGCCAATCAAGATGGACATCACCGACAGTCCAGCCATATCCACGCGCATCCTGAAAGGAACGGGCAAACTCTGCCCCATAGATCAATAGTTTCTTGGGAACACAGCCACGAACGACACAGGTTCCGCCAACCCGGCTTTCCTCGATCACAGCAACACGGGCTCCATACCCACCGGCAAGACGGGATGCCCGAACACCGCCAGATCCAGCGCCAAGCGTTACAAGATCGTACTCAAAAGCTGCCATCATGCCTTCCTGATTGTTACCCGGGCGCCGGCATGCCTGGCGCACTATATCCGGGCATTAAAACCGACCTAACT
Organism: Haematospirillum jordaniae; assembly: GCF_001611975.1. Lineage (GTDB taxonomy): Bacteria > Pseudomonadota > Alphaproteobacteria > Rhodospirillales > Rhodospirillaceae > Haematospirillum > Haematospirillum jordaniae. The sequence continues at coordinate 1,491,909 of NZ_CP014525.1, read as the reverse complement.
CATGCAGAGAGTACAGAGAAGCTGTATCGCTCTGCCATAAATGACATCCCTGCCCGCACCAGAGGTTCCGCACCACCGGGCAGTCCCCCCATATGCTCGACCACCGCAGCCCAAGGAGCACCAGAGGGAACGAACAGATCCGCCCTCACACCACGCCCACGCGCCACCTTTTCCAAGGCCGCCTTCAACAGCTGACGCCCGAGCCCCTGCTTCTGATGCGCACCCAGTACTGTGAAATGGCTGATCAACCAGTGCTCGGGCACACCGGGGGGATGGCCGGGAGCAACGCAGATAAAGCCGACAGGACCATGCATGGAATCCGCTACAATAGCTTGGCCACCATTACGCGTTGTTGCGCGGGCCTTCAGCCATTCACGCCATTCTGCCGCACGGTCACCGGCCGACAGAACCAAGGCTGTTGGCGGCATTCCCCAAGGAACAGCAGCCTGCAAACCAATCCTGTGTATAAGGCCCAATGCGTCTGCATCGATCAGGGTTGCTTCCCGAATAACAGTTCCATCAGATCCAGCCACACCGCATACTCCCTGTCTTGCCTTGAAGGAATCACCCGCCTGCCCTGCAAAGTCAACCCATGCCCCAACGGCAAGGGCAAAATGACATGGTGTGGAGAAGCAGAAGCAGACAGGATCCCTGCATCAGAAGAAGAATAAGGACTCAAGCCTGCAAAGGTAGCGGTCCATCCATCACATCAAGAAGATCATGACCAGACAGCTTGTCAACAAGCGGATACAGGTCCCATATTGGCACCCTACACAGATCTGCAATTTCAAGCAGGGATCGTGTGCCATCGGACCAGGTAATCAGGTCCATCATCAACCGCACCTCTATGCCACTCGATTTTGTGGATAACGTTGGGTACAGCCCCCTCTTTCCCAACTGCGGCTCACAGAGGACCTTGACCTTGGGATAACCATTCTGCTCGATCGCCTCAATAGCCCGCAAAAGGGCATTGTATCCGCCCTCAAGTCCCTCGGGGGTGACGACATGATCCAGATCATCCAAGGACGTATGATACTCGTCATACTCGGCGTATTTTGTCCTCATAATCGAGGCCATAGGCAAATCTACACCAGGGGCACAATACTGCCTCTCGTCACTCCCCCTGTCACTCCATGTATAAGCTTTGTATTCAGGGCAGATATGCTTCAGAACATGCTTCGCAACATGATCGCTGATGGTTGCCCCATGGCGTGACGGAAGATAGGAATAGGCACGGTTATCGCCAATGCATGTCACATTGAAGCCAGCAAAAACCCTGGACTTCAAACTGTCGAAATTCCGGCTGATATAACAAATGGATCCTATTGTTTCCGGTATAAAAACAATACGGTAGCTGAATCTATTATCCCCTCGCTCTTTTAACCACTTCGCAATATACGTCGTGACCGTTGGGCCGGAGAGTTCATTGTTTGCCATTGAAGGATGACAAACATACGTTGACAGAAACACTTCTTCCTTGGAACAACCTTTCAGCAGCAGCTCCCCGTATGTCAGGGATCCATCGAAAAGATCGGTGTCAATAACAACCTCGTACTCACCATCAACAAGAGTATCACGCAGGATCTGCGGCAAACAAAAGCCCCAGCGTTCTTTGTAGTACGAGGTAATGTACGGTATTGCTGTTGGCTGGTCTGGAAGGGAATAAAGATGCTTCTGCAGGTCTTCAAGGCTGATCTTCTGCTTTACCGGAATACTGTATCCAACAAGGTGTAAATTGTTTGACCTGAAGTCGCAAAGCTTCTTCCCACTTGGGTCGATAATGTAAGCCTCCCGGACCCTCCACTCTTTTGGAACTGTCCAGTCAAAAACCTGTGTCCCGCTTGGCACCTCATGGATCTGAAGCTCCGGAATAATGCCCTTGATTATTCGCAGCGTCTCTCTGACACCTTCCCCGGTAAGGCTGCGATTAATACCCCAAAGCCGCCGTGCAAGCTGGTGAATATACTGACCTGTCAAGGTGAGTTCTCCAAAGAGTACAGCATTCCCAATGCGTTTCCCTGCTCGATAATCTGCTCCACAAGATTAAACATAGCCTTGCTTCTAACAACGCGAAGACCTGACCCGACCAAAGGTCTGTCGCCCTTGTACAAGCCTTTCTCCCACAACAGCTCACCGGCAGGGTTGACATGTGTTCGCACACCATTCTCCAGATCCCTGACATAAAGCCGGTAGGACTTGTTTGCCATAACGCCATGCCAATCTGTGTATGGAGCTGTGAAGGTCTTAAAAAACCGATAATCAACTTTTTTGACTTCTTCAACGTGATGATAGAACGTCATGCTGTTCTGATCATCTAGATCAAGAACAGCTATTTTTCCATCTATCCTCTTCAGAATCCCGAACGGCGATTCCTCTGAGTAACCGCTTTCGTTATCGATATTCTCGAATTCTTTTGAGCGATATCCAATCGCGGCAAACGAATAAACAGGGTGCCCGGTCCTGACGGCTTCTGCATGCACACGCCCAGATTCTGTCAAGGCACCCATTTTTGACGGGGTATGCCTGATGTCAAAGGGAGTCCCCGATGTAAAATCAAAATTGAACAATGGTAGCAGGAGCGTCCCCCTTGCCCCAACTGCATCAAGAAAGCTTTGCAACACATGCCCCGGTTCAACGACAAAACCGGCACGCCGACACTCCGCGAGTGTACGTTTAATGCTGCTGTGAACGAGGACAGTATCTCCCGGCTCGACACCAGCCCCAGCCCACCTTGTTTTCAAGGCGACCCGCGCACTTTCTTCCACGCCCACCATGCGAACAGTCCCGATCCCCCAACACCAACGGAAAGCATACTATTCCACCGTCACGCTTTTGGCCAGATTGCGCGGCTGATCAACATCCGTACCCTTCAAAACAGCAACATGATAAGCCAGAAGCTGAACAGGTAGTGCGTACAGGATGGGGGCTACAAAGGGATCAACCTCGGGCAGAATGACGGCGTGAACAGCACTGTCCCGCATACGGGCAACACCACGGGCATCCGAGAACACAATAACACGCCCACCTCGTGCAACTGTCTCCTGAACGTTGGATATGGTCTTGTCCAGCAGCTCATCACCGGGCGCAATGACTACAACTGGCACCTTGTCATCGATCAGAGCAATCGGGCCGTGCTTCATTTCTCCCGCAGCATACCCCTCAGCGTGAATGTAACTGATTTCCTTCAGTTTCAGGGCACCTTCCAGAGCAATGGGATAGCTGGATCCACGCCCAAGATACAAGACATCACGAGCTTGCATGACGTCTTCGGCAATACGGCGAATATGCTCGTCATGATTAAGAATTTCTGCCACACGTGCCGGCACTTCACCCAAGGCATGGGCCAACTGCATTTCCCTTTCGGCTGTTACAGCACCACGGGCGCGAGCCAGCGCGAGGACAAGGCAGGCAAGAACAGTCAACTGCGTTGTAAAGGCCTTGGTCGATGCAACCCCGATTTCGGGCCCGGCCAATGTGTGCAGGATGGCATCACTCTCCCGGGCCATTGTGCTTTCAGTCACATTGACCAAGGACACAATTTTCTGACCATGAGCCTTGCAATACCGTAAGGCTGCCAAGGTATCGGCCGTTTCACCGGACTGCGAAATGAAAAGGGCCAGCCCGCCGGGCTGCAATACCGGGTTCCGATACCGGAACTCGCTGGCAACATCAATGTCAACCGGAATACGGGCGATCTGCTCAAGCCAGTATCGGGCAACCAGTCCCGCATAAAATGACGTGCCGCACGCCACAATGGTAATGCGGTTGACCGAAGCCAGATCAAAAGGAAGATCAGGCAAGGTAACCGTACGGGTCAACGGATTGACCAAGGCCCGCAGACTGTCACCGATCACCTGGGGCTGCTCGAAAATCTCCTTGGCCATATAATGGCGGTGCCCCCCCTTGCCAACCGCCGCACTGGACAGGGCGCTGACATGAACCGGCCGCTCGACCTTCAAGCCTTCTGTATTGCGGATCTCGACCCCGCTGCGGCTGAGGATGGCCCAGTCCCCCTCCTCCAGATAGCTGAGACGGTTGGTCACGTGAACAAGGGCAAGGGCGTCCGATCCAACAAACATTTCCCCCTGCCCATACCCAACGGCAAGCGGGCTGCCACGCCGGGCCGCTATCATCAGATCCGGCTGTCCGGCAAAGATAACAGCCAAGGCAAATGCCCCTTCCAAACGCAGGAGCGCCTTGTGCGTCGCCTCAACAGGGTCAGCACCCGGCTGCCAATACGAGCTGATCAGATGAACAATGGTTTCTGTATCCGTATCACTGCGGAACACACAGCCTGCCCCCTCCAGCTCGGCCCGCAGGGCACTATAATTTTCGATAATGCCATTATGCACCACCGCAACCCGACCATCGGAATGCGGGTGGGCATTGCGCTCAACCGGCACACCATGCGTAGCCCAGCGGGTATGCCCGATACCAACGCTTCCGGACAGGGGGGCCAAGGCAAGCCGGGCTTCAAGATTGACCAGCTTGCCTTCAGCACGGCAACGGGCAATTTCGCTGCCAACCAGCGTTGCGATACCGGCACTGTCATAGCCGCGATACTCAAGACGCTTCAGCCCTCCCACCAGAAGGGGGGCTGCATCCTGTTCACCAATGACACCAATAATCCCGCACATGCTCTTCTTTCCTGTCAGCCGCGTGTTGCTTCTTCTTTTTTGCTTTTATGAAAACGGATCCCCCATTGCTCCACATTCTTCTGCTCTGCCCGCTCCAAGGCCAGTGCCCCAGCGGGAACGTCACGGGTCAGCACCGATCCGGCCCCGGTCACTGCCCCGTCCCCAACTGTGACCGGAGCAACCAAAGACGTATTAGATCCAATCAGAACCCCCGCCCCAATGTCCGTACGATGCTTTTTATACCCGTCGTAATTACAAGTAATGGTCCCCGCCCCGATATTCGACCGCGTTCCAACAGAAGCGTCGCCGATATAGGATAAATGGTTGACCTTGACACCATCGGCAAGCACCGCATTCTTGATTTCCACAAAGTTACCGACATGCGCTTCGGCCCCTATATTCGCACCAGGACGCAGCCGGGCATACGGCCCAAGAACGGCACCCTCGGCAACTCGGCATCCCTCAAGGTGGCAGAAACCCTTTATCTCGACGTTGTCAGCCACCGAGACACCCGGACCAAAGATAGTAAAGGGCCATACAACTACATCCTGCCCCAACCGAGTATCCCAGCTGAATGTAACGGTATCCGGCTCAATCAGGGTAACGCCGGATTCCATCATGCGCTGCCGCATGCGCCTTTGGGCAATAGCCTCACAGGCAGACAGCTCTACCCGGGAATTGACGCCAAGAAACTCTTCCTCAGGGCCTTCCACAACAACACAGGCACGGCCATCCGCGCGAGCCAAGGCAACGACATCGGTCAGATAGTACTCACCCTTGGCATTTTCATTTCCCACCTGTTCCAGCCAGCGCCAAAGACAGGCACCATCAATCGCCATCACACCCGAGTTACACAGACGCAGACGTTGCTGTGCCTCGTCGGCATCCTTGGCTTCCACAATCCGCTCAAGACCGGAAGGCCCCATAACCAGACGACCATAAGCACCGGGATCAGCAGCTTGGAAACCAAGCACAGCAACCCCGGCATTGCTGTCCCGACGGGCTTGGACAAGGCGACGGATTGTATCGGCCTGCAGAAGCGGCGTGTCGCCATAAAGCACAACAACCGTATCCGGCATACGGCCAGTCACAGACATTACAGAACGGGCCTGCAGAACAGCATGAGCCGTTCCCAAACGATCCCTTTGTATCGCTGTCGGGACGGGGCCAAGCATATCAGAAACAGTCCCGCCCTCTGGCCCAATCACAGCCACCAACTGTTCAATGCCAGCACAGCGCGCTGCATCGGCAACATGAGCAACCATCGGGCGCCCCAGCACGGGATGCAACACCTTCGGACGGGTTGATTTCATACGGGTGCCGAGGCCTGCAGCCAAGATAATGGCAACAGAATCAGGGACGTCTTGGGTAACAGTCATACAGGGTCCCCCTGAAACCGGAAGGAAAAGAACAACGGAAAAGGCCGGAAAAAGCCCAACACCTTGAGACAAGGCACCCTGCCATACCAGATACCGCTATCCAAAATCAAAGAATGTTACACTGTATTATAGATACAGCCTGCCATCTTGCTGAACCATGACACCTTTCGGGAATACAGCCTTGACGAATGGGGGCACACAGCTTATAAAGCCGGCCTCCCAAACACGCTGACCTTATTAAAGGGCGGTGATGTAAGGGAAAAGTACCGGGCGATTAGCTCAGCGGTAGAGCACACCCTTCACACGGGTGGGGTCGCAAGTTCGATCCTTGCATCGCCCACCATCAAGGCCCCCTAGGTCATACCTGCGGGGCCTTGTTTTCATGTGGAAAAAGATACCAGCAGTCCGCTCATCAGACACCAGCCAAAGGCCCCCGCACACACGACGGGGGCACCCGGATATCAGCGCAGGGTCTCAAGATAGGCGATAATATCGCGACGCTGCTGCTCGCTCTTGACCCCGGCATAGGACATCTTATTGCCAGGTATGAAGTCCTTGGGATTTGTCAGCCACTTATCCAGATTCCCGGCATCCCACTTCCCACCATGACCGGCGACAGCATCTGAATACTTAAAACCTTCGGCATGAGCAATTTTGGCCCCGACAACTCCAAACAGGTTGGGACCGACCTTGTTGGCCCCTCCCTGATCAAACGTATGGCAGGCCGCACAGACCTTCACCGCCTTCTTGCCCAGAGCCGCATCACCGGGGCGCAGCTCAGCAGAAGCCGATCCGGACTGGGTTGCGGCCTTGCGGAACGTCATGGCCCCGGCAACGCGGGGCGCTTCATCCGGTGCGGCAGCCGAATAGACCAACCCACCGAACACTTTCGCTCCGACGACGGCAACAAGGGCAAGCCCGACGGCTGCTCCCAGCTTGTAAACGGTCTTCATACCAATCTCTCCAACGGCTCTACTTTCCGCGGTATCCCGCCCCTTCCCCGGGGCAAGACCAGCGACACGCTCCTCTGACTTCTGGAATTACACAGAATCCAGAGCCCTGTGCCAGAACAATCTTTTCTGTACCGCCGTGTAGCATAGTTTGTGGCGACCTCTGCACCACAAACAGACAAGCCCCTCCATCCTTTTTACACACCATATCTGGACGCGACAAACCCGCCCTATCCTTGATCAAGAGGCCGGGCCTTGCGATCATCGCCCAAAGCAACAAACGTAAAGGTTCCCTCGGTGACCTTTTCCTCAACTCCCGTATAACGGCGCCGGACCCATGCCTCCACCCGCACCCCAACCGAGGTGCGCCCCCTTTTTATCTCCCAGCAGTAACAGTTGAGTTCGTCACCCACCATCATGGGCTTATGGAAGACAAACCCATCCACAGCAATTGTAACAACACGCCCTCCGGCAACCAGACGGGCATAAGATGCGCCGGCCAGATCCATCTGCGACATCAGCCAGCCGCCAAAGATGTCACCATCAGGATTCGTATCCGCAGGCATGGCGATCGTACGCAGATACAGGGAGCCATCGGAATGGGGGTTTGCTTCGCTGGCTTTTCTCATGGTCCGCCTGTCCTCTGACGCAATGGCAAGCACCCGGATTGTGACTTTCGGAACTCCTGAAGGCAATCAGCTATTTCCGTCTGTGACAGGATATAGTAACCCTGTCCCCTTGGGCAGGCACGGCTCTTCGGCCGCCCGCCATCTCCGGTGCGGCCCCGTACCGGAGATGTATGCCACCGTACATCACAGCAAACCGCGCGAGTGCCATGTCAGACCTGTTTCAGTTTCTTGCCCCGAAGTCACAGGAATATACCGCCAAGGACATTGAAGTCCTGGAAGGTCTGGAACCCGTACGCAAACGCCCGGGCATGTATATCGGTGGTACCGATGAGAAAGCCATGCATCACCTGGCGGCAGAGGTCCTGGACAACGCCATGGACGAAGCCGTGGCAGGACACGCCACCTTCATCGACCTGGAACTGTCAGCCGATGGTTTTGTGACAATCCGCGACAATGGCCGCGGCATCCCCGTGGATCCCCATCCGAAGTATCGGGACAAGTCGGCGCTGGAAGTCATTCTGACCACGCTGCACTCCGGTGGAAAATTCGGGGGCGATGCCTACAAGGTCTCGGGCGGGCTGCACGGGGTGGGAAGCTCTGTGGTCAATGCCCTGTCCGAACTGATGATTGTCGAGGTTGCCCGGGACAAGAAACTGTGGCGGCAAAGCTATGTGCGCGGCACCCCCCAAGGCCCGCTGGAACTGGCCGGTACGGTATCAAACCGTCGCGGTACCTTGGTCCGGTTCCGTCCGGACCCGGACATTTTCGGTATCCGTGCCCGGTTCAGGCCGGCAACCCTGTACCGGATGGCACGCTCCAAGGCTTATTTGTTCCGAGGTGTCAAAATTCGCTGGTCCTGTGATCCGGTGCTCTTGGACGGGTCGGACTCTGTCCCGGCATCAGAAGAACTGCACTTCCCCAACGGACTGGAGGATTTTCTCGCCACAACCCTGCGGGAGCGGGCCACCATATCGGGCCTGTATGCCGGCAGTGCGTCCCTGGCTGATGATATGGGCAGTGTGGAGTGGGCCCTGTGCTGGCCGGAAGATCAGGAAGGCTTCTTTTCTTCCTATGTCAACACCGTCCCAACCCCCGAAGGCGGCACACACGAGCAGGGATTGCGCAATGCCGTCACCAAGGGGCTGAAGGCCTATGCCGAGCTGACCGGGAACCGAAAAGGCTCCACGCTAACAGCAGAAGACGTGCTGGGCGGAAGCTGTGTCATGCTGTCCGTGTTTATCCGGGAGCCCCAGTTTCAAGGGCAAACCAAAGAAAAGCTGTCATCGAGCGAGGCAACCCGTCTGGTTGAACAGGCAGTTCGCGACCTATTTGACCATTGGCTGGCCGGGGCACCGGCTGCGGCTAATGTTCTTCTTGAACACGTTCTGAATCGCCAGGAGGAACGCCTGCGGCGGAAGCAAAGCCGTGAAATGTCACGCAAATCCGCCACCAAGAAATTACGCTTGCCCGGCAAATTGGCCGATTGCTCACGCTCTGTCGCAGAAGGAACCGAACTCTTCATTGTCGAAGGGGATTCTGCCGGCGGATCGGCCAAGCAGGCCCGCAACCGGGAAACACAGGCCATTTTGCCGCTGCGTGGCAAGATCCTGAACGTCGCCTCGGCCAGCGCCGAGAAACTGCGCGCCAACCAAGAACTGCAAGACCTAGTGGAAGCCTTGGGCTGTGGTTCCGGCAACCGGTACGATTTAGAAAAGCTGCGCTACGGCAAGGTCATCATCATGACGGACGCCGACGTGGACGGGGCCCATATCGCAAGTCTCCTCATGACATTCTTTTACCGTGAAATGCCGAGCTTAATCGAGGATGGGAGGCTGTATCTGGCCATGCCGCCCCTGTATCGCTTGACCCAGGGCGGGAAAAGTATCTATGCGCGGGATGATGCACACCGGGACCAGATCATGTCCAGGCACTTTAAGGGCAAGGGAAAAGTGGATATCAGCCGGTTCAAGGGTCTGGGTGAAATGCCCCCAACCCAACTGAAAGAAACCACGATGAACCCGGCAACCCGGACCTTGCTTCAGGTTGTCTTGCCCGGCAAGAAAACCGAGGAAGAGCTGGAAGACAGCCGGGCAACCGCCAGCTTGGTGGAACAGCTGATGGGGCGCAAACCCGAGCTGCGGTTCCAGTTCATTCAGGCCCACGCCCGTTTTGCCCGTGAACTGGACATATAAGGGGCCACCCTGTAAAACCGCCCTTTGCCACAATCCGTTCAGATACAGTTCATGCACGCACGGGCATTATACCCCCTGTGCCTCTCCTGTTATTGTTGTAGCACTCACTTTTTGCGCACCCAACTCAACGGGGCTCCGGTTTTTCCGGTGCCCCGTTTTTTTAGCCTGTTTAGCCCCCTTGAGGCCGTAACCAGTCCGAAGCCCAGCGCAGACCGTCCAGTGTTGTCCCCCTAGGCTTGTATTCACACCCGATCCATCCGTCATATCCGGCCCCATCCAGAAGGTCGAACATGTAGCGAAAGTTAATCTCTCCCAGCATGTCCGGCTCATTCCGCCCCGGAACGCCCGCAACCTGAATATGCGCAATCCGACTCATGTTGCTCTCGATAAAATCGGTCAGGGCTCCCTGTGTCATCTGGGCATGGTAAACATCGTACAGCATGTAAAGGTTACGATGCCCCGTTTGCTCCAGAACCACAGCAGCATCATCCGGACGCGACAGGAAGTAGCCGGGCACAGCCTGCCGGGAGATGGGTTCGATCAAACACCGCAGCCCCTCGGCTTCCAGCTGACTGGCCGCATAGTCGATATTGGCCATATAGACATCCAGCGCTTCCTCCCAGTCTTCTTCCGGAACAACACCGGCCATGACATGAACACAGGAACACTCAAGATGCCGGGCATAGTGGGCGGCAAGCTCCAGATCCGACCGAAAGTCATCTTGACGGCCGGGCACGGCAGCAAGCCCACGCTCTCCGGCAGCCCAGTCACCCGGGGGGGCATTGAACGCAACAATCTTCATCCCCGCGGCAACGGCCTTGTCGGCCACCTCCTCGGCGGGGTAGAGATAGGGAAACGCGAATTCACACCCCTTGAACCCTGCTTGGGCCGCAGCGGAAAAACGGTCGAGAAAAGGCTGCTCTGTAAAAAGAACAGAAAGATTGGCAGCAAAACGTGGCATGAAACCTCCGGAACAAACGGCGCTACACTATGCGCTTGCAGGCAAGGGGGGAAGCACGTTTTAACAGGCGGCAAGACTTCCCCGACCAGAACGGGGCCGTTGTACAGATGAGGAAAGCTGATGAACCACGATCTGCTGAACAAATACAATCTGCGGCTTCCGCGTTACACCAGCTATCCAACGGCACCGCACTTCTCGGCGGCCGTAACACCGGATCTCTACCGGACATGGCTGGAAACACTGGACCCCGAAACACCGGTATCCCTGTATCTGCACGTGGTTTACTGTGCTGAAATGTGCTGGTTCTGCGGATGTCATACCAAAATCACCAAGCGGTATGCGCCCATTGCAGAGTACCTGGAAACCCTGCTGCAGGAAATTGACCTTGTGGCCAATGCCCTTCCGGCACGTTTCACGGCCAAGCATATCCACTTTGGGGGGGGCAGTCCCACCATCCTGTCGGCACCTGACTTCACGCGGCTGATGCAACGCCTCAAGAACTGTTTCTCGTTTTCCCCTGATGCAGAAACAGCCGTCGAGCTGGATCCCCGTACAGCCGATGAAGCCTACATCCAGGCCATGGCAGCAGCCGGTGTAAACCGGGCATCTGTTGGTGTGCAGGACTTCAATCACAAGGTACAGGAAACCGTTAACCGGATTCAGCCTTTCGAACTGGTTGCCTCGGTATTCAAGTGGCTGCGCCGGCACGGTATTGACCGGATCAACATGGACCTGATGTATGGACTACCCTACCAGACCACCGCCAGCATTCTGGATACGGTGGACCGGGCTGTCAGTCTGGGGCCACAGCGTATTTCACTGTTCGGCTATGCCCATGTTCCCTGGATGCGCAAGCACCAGACCTTGTTGCCCGAAGACTGCCTGCCCGGGTTCCGGGACCGATGGGAGCAGTACGAAGCTGCCACAAAGCGCCTGCATCAGTATGGCTATGTCAGTATCGGACTGGATCACTTTGCCCTTGCCAACGATACGATGGCCATTGCCCAGACCGAGAAGCGGCTGAACCGGAATTTTCAGGGGTATACAACAGATACCGCCCCCGTTCTTTTGGGTATGGGCGCATCGGGCATTGGGTCCCTGCCCCAAGGATACGTTGCCAACGAGGGGGAGGTGCACGCCTGGAGACGCATGATCTCCGGTGGTATCCTGCCAATTCGTCGCGGCATTGCCATATCCGATGAAGACCGTATGCGACGCATGGTTATTGAACGGCTGATGTGCGACCTAGAGGTTGACCTTGGTGACATAGCCTCATCTTTCGGGCGCGGACATGACTATTTCACCCCTGAATTGAATGGGATGCAGGACTTGGAGAAAGACAACCTGGTTATCCGGCACGAACACATGCTGCGCATGACAGAAGAGGGAAGGCCGTTGGTCCGCGTCGCCGCAGCACGTTTTGACCAATATCTGAAACAAGGCGAACTCAAGCACTCCAAGGCTATATAAAGCTCTACGGTCAGGATTGGGCGGATCAGGCACATCATCCCCTTGGCCTTCTGGACAGAAGGCCGGATTCGCCGGTATCCTCGCAGCAGGATATGCGCAGCGAATCTGCTCTGCTCCCACAAACAGGAGATCTCCGGCTTGGTGGATGAAGGTCAGATTGACAAGGCCAGCCCTGCGCAGGAGGATCTGTATGCCTCCATGCAAGAGCTTGTGCTGCCACCCCGGGAGCCAGCACAAAACACAGAGCTTGGCAGCATAACGGGGTATGTCATTACTCTCGGCCTAAGCTTTCTTGTCACTATGGCAACGCTTCTAACGGTTTATCTTTCTGACACACGTCAGGAAAGCCGTTTCGTAACCGGACAAAGCCTTGAGAACAGTGCCCGTGAAGCAGAACTGGCACTAACCCAATTTGTGGGGCATCTGGAACGAGCTGCAGTTGCAGTGGAGTATGGAACCCCAACCCCTGGCACAACGCCCCCCAGCACGGAATACAGCCCTCTCCTGCAACGAATCATGAAGCGCGAGGCTTCTCTCGTCAGCGTTGTTGTCAGCGACAGAGGGGGCCTTATTCACCATGCCTCCTTGCCCCAGATGGTCGGCACACAGTTTGAATACAGTGAAATGGCCATGGATGAACTGCGCAGTGATCGTTCGCGGCGGGCTGTTCTAGTTGGTCCTGTACGGAGTTCACTAGGCCGCATGGTTGTCATGTATGTACATGCCCTGCATACACCGGATCGCGCTATTCGCGGCATGGTTATACTTACATTTCCAACCCATGCCTTCACAACGTTGCTGGCTCCCCTGCGCCCTGACCATCCCAGCGGCAAGCTGACCCTTCTTGACTCCGGCTTGACAATCTTGGCCCAACTTCCAGACCGGGATGCCGATGCCGTCGGATCATCCAAGGCTGATTTTACCCAGCTCGCGCAGTTCGCGGCATCAGATAAACTTGAGTCACTACTAGAAACCACGGGAAGATCCGGGGGCCATGACACATTGATGATTGCAGCGCACAAGACATCCGTGCTTGACTTGACCATTCTGGTTGAAATGTCTGAAAGCGATGGCTTGGCATCATGGCGCCTCAAGGCCTTCGGTCTGTCTTTGCTGTTCTCTGCTGTTGGGATCATGCTCACTGTTCTGATTATCTTCATTCTCAGGCGGTCCTTGGCATGGAGGCAGCAGAACACGGAGATGGGGCGGAACATACAAGTCTTTCTCAAGGCAGAGGGAATCGGGGATCTAGGCAGCTGGACAGCCGTGGAAAACGGCAAAATCAAATGGTCCGATACAGCCTGCCGTATTCTTGGCTACAGAGAGGGGAGCATAGGCCCCCTAGAAATGGCCGTGGGATCTCATGGCACAGAAGCAGAAATGCTTGCCGAGGCCATCTCTGCGGCAACCCGTGGCGCCCCCTTGGACCTTGTGTATCGGTCCCACAATGGGTCTAGGGAACTGTGGCTTCATATCAAGGCGGAACTTGTCTTTGATGATCAAGGCAAACCGGTCAACGGAACCGGTATCATCCAAGACATCACCTGGATCCGTTCTTCTGAAGAGAAAGCACGGGCAACGGCACACCGTTTCCGCGAAATTCTGGAAAATCTGCCTGTCCCGGTATGGTGGAGCAGCCATGAGAAAGGGCGGAAACACTTCAACCATGCTTGGACAGTGCTGACGGGCATGCGACCAGATCCGCTTAACCCGGATGAATGGATGGCAGCTATACACCCGGAAGACCGCCGCACAACACGGTCACTGCTTCAGATCGCCTTCGAGAAACACGAACCCTCATCCATTCGCTTCAGGCTTCGCAATGTAGATGGTTCCTACATCCTCATGACCTGCTCCCTTACGCCATTCAGCGCAGACGAGGGAGACGAGAAAGAACGACGTGGCATTATTGCGGTATGCATGGAAGATCGTAAGGTGCAGCAGAAAGAACTGTCAGCTGCACCATTCATCCCTCAAAAACAGGAAACAAGACCTCCGTCGACAAAAAGCACATGACCTGTCACGTAGCTTGATGACGGAGAAGACAGAAAAACAGCCGCACTGGTCACTTCATCCGGACGCCCCCACCGCCCCACAGCCGTACGACCGGCAAGCCACGTAGCAACATCCGGATCCGAAGACATTTCTCGGTTCGTTTCTGTGGCAAAAAAGCCCGGTGCCAAGGCATTAACAGTAATACCCTGATGCCCCCACTCCATCGCCAAGGCCCGGGTCATCCCCGTCAAGGCCGCCTTGGAAGCCGTGTAAACCGCATCACCCCGTCTGGCAACATGGGCTGCAACAGACGTAACGTTGATGATGCGGCCAAACCCGCGCTCTGCCATTCCCGGAGCAACAAGACGCGCCAACGAAAAGGGAGCAATCAGATTTGCCGCCAGCATAGCTTCAACATCTTGGTCGGTAAAAGCCTCTACTGGGCGACGATCACGCATCCCAACGGCATTGACAAGGATATCAAGCCGACCACTTTCCCGGAATACGGACTGAACAGCCTTGTCACGCTCATCCTTGTCTTCAACAGCAAACACAAGCGGCCGACTTCCCGGAACACGGTCACACGCAACCTGCAAAGCCTCTCGGTCACGTCCACCCATCCAGACAACAGCACCAACAGACGCAAGCCCAACCGCAATCTCAAGGCCCAGACCACGGGATGCCCCCGTGACAAGGGCAACCCGACCCGTCAGGTCAAACAAAGGCAAGGTCACTGACTGTCACCCTCCTCACCGAGGAGAGCAAGACGAACCATGCGCGCAATATCAACGGCAGCATTCAGGGGCGGATGGCCCCAAGTAGAAAACGTATCTTTCATCGGTTCAGCAATACCAAGTGCATAAAGGTTCCGGTGCAGTCGGGCATGCTTGCGCGATACCAGACCGGTGGGGGCATAAATAAAAACAGGTGCCGGGCTGGCACAGGCTTCCGAGACCATGCTGACCGAATCTCCGGTTACAACAATGGCATCGGCCAGAGCAAGATAGCCAAAATAGGGATTCTCATCCCGACTGCCCCAGCGAAACGAATGACCGGGTGCCGGAAGGGCCGCAAAAAGCGCATCCGTCGCATCGCGCCCAGTTCTTCGGGACGTAGTCACAACAAGCGACCCACCCGCACTGGCAACCATGGATGAAACATGCTTGCCAAGATCGGTCGCCATCTTTGGTGTAAAGGCCTTGCGGCGGGTTGCTCCCCCGACAATCAGAGCCACGACCGGCCCCCGCAAATGCCGCAGGCGATCACGCCAGCGCGCCCCCTCGACCGCAAGTCGCCCTTCGGTCACCCGGTGGGGGGCACCGGTAATCCGCATCACATTGGCATACTGGCCAAAAAGATTATCGTGTGTCGGCACGGCGACCAGATCAAAGTCGGAAATACCGGGCACACCAGGCCACATAATCTGGCAGAGGAAGCACGGCTTTCCCGCGCGCCGCTTGATCCAGCGCGCAACAGGAGCCGTACGACGTCCGGCAGCAATAACCAGATCAGGCGCCTGATCCGGTGTCAGCGTTGTCTCCAATAGAACACGGCTTTCATTGCTGATGCCAAGCAACGATGCCCCACGCAACAAATTGGGCATGTGACCAAGGGCTGTATAGTGTATCGGACGAACCTCAAAGGGCCAGCCAAGAGCTTCGGCAACACCAGTTGCCTGGCTGACATTCCCAGCCCGGTCATCGGTCAACACCCAGACGACAGGATCCACAGGATCCACCAGCCTTGCCCCCTGTTCATGAGGAAACGACGGAGCCGCCGCAAAAGGCGCCCTGCCCGCGCGACCGGAAGACACACGCCCCCCTGTATGGGAACCTCGTGATGACCCCGATGCACTTCCCCGCGATTTTTGCGGCGGAACTTTCATTTTGCCCAGCCCTGAAAGAATGGCACAAACATACCATCACACGAAACACGGCATACGTTACGAAACTATATGACACAAAATGTACAAAAAGAATACTCCGTAACCAGCCTCTTGCTGCATATAACGTCTACCCTGACACGAAGTTCAGGTTCGCGACACATCCGCCTTGGTACCGACACGGACAGACGGATGTATCCGTGCCACGCACCAAAACAAACACCAGATCGCGTAAGCAGAAGGTTTTGAATTGTTCGATACTACCAAAAGCTTTACAAAGTCCGTGCCTTTCAGTCTTCAAGCGCAAGGAACAGCCATGGATGCCATCCGCACCCCGGACAGCCTGCCCACAGCCACAACTGTTTCCCGGATTTTACTGGATATCGGGGCCGTTCACTTCCGCCCACGCGAGCCTTATACCCTGACATCAGGCTGGGCAAGCCCGGTCTATATTGACTGCCGTAAGATCATTGCCTTTCCGCGGGCCAGACAAAAAATCATCAGCCTGGCAGTAGAGCATGTGGAACACAGAATTGGCTTCGACAAGCTGGACACCGTTGCCGGGGGAGAAACAGCGGGTATCCCCTATGCTGCTTGGCTGGCTGACCGCCTGAATCTGCCCATGCAGTACGTCCGGAAAAAACCGAAAGGCTTTGGACGCATGGCCCGAATTGAAGGAGACCTGAAAGAGGGACAGCAGGTTCTTCTGGTGGAAGATCTGGCGACAGATGGTGGGTCAAAGATTCACTTTGCCCAAGCCCTGCGTGAAGCCGGCGCGCAATGCCACCATGCACTGGTTATCTTTTTCTATGGCATTTTCCCCCGGGCTCTAGACCACTTGTCACGGGAAGATCTGGAGCTACATTATCTGTGCACATGGCACGATGTACTGCAAACAGCCCTGAAGACCGACAGCATCACCCACAACGATGCTGTAGAGGTCCAGAGTTTTCTTGATGATCCCAAGGGCTGGTCAGCCGCCAACAAGGGGCGGGCAGCCTGAAAGAGCACGGTGGGCCATGCCGGTGTGTATGGCCCACCGTCTGATTATTCACTGTTTGTTCTCTTTATCACCTTGATTCCTTTGTCCTGATATTCCACTGTAAGCGAGCGTGGTGCCCTTCCCCTCTCTTGGAATCTTCGGATATGCCTTCCCTGTTGCTGGATGTCTTTCTTGTTACCTTGAGTCTTGGCTGCGCTGCACTGGCCAGCATCCTGTGGCGCAACTCCGCCAAGATACGGGAAACCCTGTCTGTAACCGAAAACGAACGCGAACGCCTGTCCGTGGCCTGGCATGAGTCCGAGTGCACCCGTGCCGTCCTGCAGGAACGCATATCGCACCTTGTCGATCTGGAAGACGAACTCAGGCAGCAACATGCCTTGCGAAGACATCTGGAGCAGGAACTTGGCTCACTCCGTGAAACAGCAGGGCGACTTGAAACGGTTAACCAGGAACAGAAAGACCGCCTTAGTGTAGCGGAACGCATGAGCTCCCAGATGACAACGAAGCTGGAGCATCTGGAACGCGAACGTGCCGACCTGCAGTCCAGACTGGCCGTTGTCACCGAAACACTGGAACAGGAACGTCGGCAGGCCAACGAAAGACTGGCCTTGCTCAAGGATGCCCGCGACCAGATGGGCAAGGAATTCAGGGTTCTGGCCGAAGGCGTTATAACCCAGCACAGCACCACCTTTACCCGCCAGAACCGGGAACAAATAGAAGCCATCCTAGCCCCCATGCGCCAGAAGCTTTCAGAATTCCAGCAGGGACTGCAAAGTGCCCACGTTGAAAGCAGCAAGGACCGCGCAGCACTGGCCGAGCAAATTCGTACCCTGACAGAAACAGGGGCACGGATGAGCAGTGAAACCCATAACCTGACACAGGCATTAAAAGGCAAAAGCAAAACCCAGGGCGCTTGGGGGGAAATGGTCTTGACCTCTATCCTGGAACGATCCGGCCTGAGAGAAGGCGAGGAATACCAGAGTCAGGAAACCTTCACGACCGAGGATGGCAAACGGTTGCGGCCTGATGTTGTTGTCTACCTGCCAGGCGGACAAAAGGTCATTGTCGACAGCAAGGTATCGCTGACCGCTTTTGAAGCCTGCATTAATGCGGAAACCGATGCTGAACGTACCGCCCAGGCCAAGGCTCACGTGACATCCCTGCGCAATCACATTCGCGACCTTTCGGGCAAGACCTATCAGAACTTGCCCGGCATCCAGCTGGATTACGTCATCTTGTTTGTTCCCATAGAGGGGGCACTGGCCCTAGCGCTACAGGAAGAGCCCGAACTGACGGCCTGTGCGGCAGAAGCCAATATTGCCATTGCAACACCAACAACCCTGATGATTGCCCTGCGTACCATTGCTGCCGTATGGAAAGTGGAGCGGCGCAATAGCAATGCAGAGGAAATCGCAGCCCTAGCCGGCAAAATGTACGACAAGCTCACCGGCTTTGTCGAAGACATGCAGATGATCGGCACCCGCCTGAACCAGACCCATAAAAGCTATGATGCCGCCATGAATAAACTTTCATCCGGACACGGGAACCTGCTGCGGCAAGCCCAACGGGTCTACGAGCTGGGTGGAAAAGCATCAAAAAAGCTGCCTCCGGAGCTTGTTTCCGAAGATACCCCTGCTCCGTTGCAGCCCGCATTGCCACCTGCCAGCACCGAGATCACCCCTCAGAGGCAGCATACCTTGACAACGGGGATATGAATCGCATCGGTATGCGCGACGCTATTCTTGGCTTGATGGCTAAGTGCGCCGAAAACGGTTGCAGTCTGCCGCGTTCGATTATCTGATGAACTGAAAACGCTCCTGCATGCTTGTGGTGGAGATTGTTCCTTGTCATCTGATTCACACGACCGCCCCTACTCCCCGTTTGCCAGTTCGGCTGAAGATCGGCGCACAATCGATGAAGAAATTGCCAGAGACCGTACGCCGCAAAACAGTTCCCCCAGTTACCGCTTGGCTTTTACGGACCTAGACTTCCTGACCACGCGCGACCTGCGCCCCGTTCGGCTGCAGCTGGAGCTGCTCAAGCCCGAAGTGTTGCTTCAGGAAGAAGGCATTGTTTCAACCGTCGTTGTTTTCGGCAGCGCGCGGATCCATGAGCCCAAGGTCGCACAAGCGGCCTTGCAGCAAGCTGAAAAGGCAGCCTCGGCCAATCCCGACGATGCCACAGCCAAACGCAATCTGGCCATTGCAAAACGCCTGGCTGAAACCAGTCGCTACTACGATATTGCACGTACGTTTGCCCGCCTGGTGTCAGAAGCAGGAAGTCAACCCGGCCGCCGCCGTTATGTTGTATGTACAGGTGGGGGCCCTGGCATCATGGAAGCGGCCAACCGGGGGGCTGACGATATTGGTGCTGACAGCGTTGGCTTGTCTATTGTTCTGCCGCATGAACAGGCACCGAACAGCTACATCACGCCCAAGCTCTCGTTCAACTTCCACTATTTTGCCATCCGCAAAATGCACTTCCTGATCCGGGCCGAGGCGCTTGCCTGCTTCCCCGGTGGATTCGGAACCATGGACGAGCTGTTCGAGGGACTAACCCTGATTCAAACCCACAAAATCCAGAAGATTCCTGTTCTTCTTTTCGGAGAAGCCTGGTGGCGACGGGTGGTGAATTTCGAGGCCATGGTCGAGGAAGGCACAATATCACCCGAAGATCTGGACATCTTTCGCTTCGTCGAAACGGCAGAAGAAGGATGGAAAGCGATTGAGGACTTCTACAGCCGCCATCCGAGACCCAACGGCTGGGGCGGCGGATAGGCAGAGCGCAATACAGCCCCCCGTCTCAGGTGACAGAAGACACCGGCGCTGAAACCTTGCTGCCGACTTCCAGAACCCCACCCGTCACAACCTGGGCCAAAACACCGAAATAACTGTGCCCGAACCCGCGCTGCAGGGACCGCACCAAATTGAGGTCCACAAGACCCTGTGCAGGATCCACGTTGGCAGAGGGGCGACATTCCGCAGGCTGAACGAAACGTAGGCGCAACCCCTTCCCCACAATGATTTCACGTCCGATCATGGACAGCTCAACCCAAGCCGGCAACCCTGCCAGTATCAGATTGGGACGAAAACGACGTGCATCAAGGGAATGAGCGGCAACACGCTCCAGATCCGTCAGGCTGCTTTCCGAGACAACCGTCAGCAGCGTCCCACCTGCCAAACCGGACAGCTCATCACCCAGATCGATAAGACCGGCATCCGGTTGACCAGGGTCATGAAGAAAGGCGGAGAAAAAATCCGATATTCTGGCGCGACCAACAACGGTTGACAAATCAGCCCAAGCCACCTGCCGGCCATCACGCTCAATCGTCAGCGTCGAAGCCCCGTCAATCCAACGCGTTGTGAGAAGGGCCAGACGCGGCGTATTGGCCAAGGTTACAAACTGATTCTCGGTCAGACGTACGCCCGGCAGAGAAACAGCCAGTGTCCCGCCACGGACAATGGCATAACGACGATCGCCGGGTATTCCCTCGCTTGGCCGCAACAGAACCCGCCGCAACGGATCGGCGCTTAATCCCTTGACCGGATACCGGCATATGTGCGCTACAGTCGCCTTCATATGACAATTCTCCTTTTATTTGCGCAAATTGTCAATTATCCACAATTACAGGCTGTTCTCTTCTGATCCCCCTTGCGGACAACTGTTTTTACTCCCTATGTTTTTCCTGTGTCGCCGCACGTCGGGGCACACATCATTGTTCGGCTGAGCATTCACATCGGCTGAACCGTTACCGTCGCTCATCACGAGGACAAAGACATGGATTTTGAACACTTTACCGATCGATCAAAGGGATTCATACAGGCTGCACAAACCATAGCTCTCCGGGAAAATCACCAGCAGGTTGTCCCTGAGCACGTGCTGAAAGCTCTTCTTGACGATCGCGAAGGGCTGGCCTCGAACCTGATAGACAAGGCTGGTGCCGATGCCGCAAAGGCTCGTGCCGGGGTTGACAGTGCAGTCACAAAGCTGCCCCGCGTACAGGGGGCCTCGCAGATGTTTTATGCCCAGGATCTCTCACGCATCCTAGTCACCGCACAAGAACTGGCTGAAAAGGCGGGAGACAGCTTTGTCACCGCAGAGTACCTTCTTCTGGCCATGGTCGCACGCACCGGCACCACCGTGTGTGACATTCTGACCCAAGCCGGCCTGACCAGCGAAAAGCTGGCAGCTGCCATACGGGAGCTTCGCAAAGGGCGGGTTGCAGACTCCGCATCAGCAGAACAGCAGTACGACGCCC
Source organism: Haematospirillum jordaniae (assembly GCF_001611975.1). GTDB lineage: Bacteria > Pseudomonadota > Alphaproteobacteria > Rhodospirillales > Rhodospirillaceae > Haematospirillum > Haematospirillum jordaniae. The sequence goes on along the minus strand of NZ_CP014525.1, from coordinate 1,470,553 downwards.
TGAAAAAGTATGCCCGCGATCTGACCGAGGCCGCACGGAACGGAAAGCTCGATCCTGTTATCGGACGCGATGAGGAGATTCGACGCGCCATTCAGGTTTTATCACGGCGCACAAAAAACAACCCTGTGCTGATTGGCGAACCTGGTGTTGGAAAAACGGCGGTTGTCGAAGGACTGGCTCTGCGGATTATCAACGGGGATATCCCGGAATCCTTGGCTGGAAAAAGCCTGATGTCCTTGGACATGGGATCCCTGATTGCCGGGGCCAAATTTCGGGGTGAGTTCGAGGAACGGCTGAAAGCCGTACTGAACGAGGTCACGGCAGCAGAAGGCGGCATCATCCTGTTCATTGATGAAATGCACACCTTGGTCGGGGCAGGCAAAACAGACGGCGCCATGGATGCTGCCAACCTGATCAAACCCGCCCTCGCACGGGGGGAACTGCACTGTATCGGGGCAACAACCCTGGACGAATACCGCAAGCACGTTGAAAAGGATGCCGCGCTCGCGCGCCGTTTCCAGCCTGTTTTTGTCGATGAACCAAACGTAGAGGACAGCGTGTCGATCTTGCGGGGTATCCGCGAGAAATATGAACTGCACCACGGTGTCCGCATTTCAGACTCGGCCTTGGTCTCTGCCGCCACATTGTCACACCGCTATATCACCGACCGTTTCCTTCCCGACAAGGCCATCGACCTTGTGGATGAAGCCGCAAGCCGGTTACGGATGGAAGTCGATTCAAAACCGGAAGATCTGGATGAGCTGGATCGCCGTATCGTACAGCTGAAAATAGAGCGGGAAGCCTTGAAGCGGGAAACAGACAACGCATCTCGCGACCGTCTGGTAAAGCTGGAACGGGAGCTTGCTGATCTGGAAGAAAAATCAGCGGAGCTGACCACACGCTGGAAAGCTGAAAAAGATACACTGGCCGGGGCAACCCGCCTGAAAGAACAACTGGACCAAGCCCGGATGGAGCTGGAACAAGCCTTGCGCGAAAGCCGCTATGAACGGGCCGGGGAACTACAGTATGCGGTTATCCCCGCCCTGCAAGCCCGGCTACAGGAAGCAGAGCACCGCGAAGACGGTAAAAACAGCATGGTCAATGAAACCGTCACCACCCAGCATATTGCCGGCGTCGTGTCGCGCTGGACAGGTATCCCTGTCGACAAAATGCTGGAAGGTGAACGTGAAAAGCTGCTGCGCATGGAATCCATGCTGGGACAGCGTGTCATCGGACAACACGAAGCACTGGTCGCCGTATCCAGCGCCATTCGCCGGGCCAGGGCCGGGCTGGGAGATCCGAACCGCCCGATGGGTTCTTTCCTGTTCCTAGGGCCAACCGGGGTCGGAAAGACAGAACTGACAAAGGCCTTGGCCAGCTTCCTGTTTGATGATGACAACGCCATGGTTCGTATCGACATGAGCGAATTTATGGAAAAGCACGCAGTATCCCGCTTGATCGGTGCACCGCCGGGCTATGTTGGATACGAGGAAGGTGGCGTACTGTCCGAAGCCGTGCGACGACGCCCCTATCAGGTTATCTTGTTCGACGAGGTGGAAAAAGCTCACCCCGATGTTTTCAACGTCCTGCTGCAAGTCCTGGATGACGGACGCTTGACCGACGGACAAGGCCATACGGTTGACTTCCGCAATACGCTGATTATCCTGACCTCCAACCTGGGCGCCGATATTCTGGCCGCCCAGCCGGATGGCCAGGATTCAGAAGCCGTACGCCCGCAGGTCATGGATGTGGTACGGGCCGCGTTCCGTCCGGAGTTCCTGAACCGGCTGGACGAGGTCCTGTTGTTCCATCGGCTGGGCCGGGGTCATATGACCGGTATTGTATCCATCCAGATTGACCGGTTACGCAAACGTCTGAGCGATCGTCAGATAGAGCTGAGTGTCAATGCAGAGGCTATGACATGGTTGGCCGAGCATGGCTATGATCCTGTTTATGGGGCCCGTCCCTTGAAGCGCGTGATTCAGAAGCAACTGGAGAACCCACTGGCCACGCTGTTGCTCGAAGGCAGAATCCGCGATGGAGACACCGTGGCTGTAACAGTCAACGATGGTCATCTGATGCTGAACGACCACACGGTTGCGACAGAGCAACCAGCGAACCCATCCTCGACTGTACACTGAACAACGGTGGTCCGGGGCATCAAGGCTCCGGACCGGCACTGTCTTGCACTATGCCAACCCGTCAACAATAATACGAGTAGCTTGTGCCACGATATCATTACGCCAGACAGCCCCACGATAATGCTGGGTCGTATAAACAGACACAATCACAGGCTTCCTGCCGGGAGGCCATAGCACACCAATCGCATTGGCTGTTCCATAAGACCCACTGCCTGTTTTGTCCCCGACCATCCAACCATCGGGAACACCGGCGCGTATGCGGGATGCTCCCGTTGTGTTGCCTTTCAACCAGTCCTGTAATAGGGCACGATGCGTATCTGACAACACGTCACCAAACAAAAGATGGTCCAGGCTTCGGGCCATGGCTACTGGTGTCGAGGTATCACGGAGATCACCGGGAATAGCCGTATTCAGATCTGTCTCCCAGCGGTCCAGACGAAAATCCATGTCCCCTGTCTGACGCATAAAGGCAGTAACGGCATCAGGCCCACCCAGAATCCGCATCAGAAGATTGGCCGCCGTGTTGTCGCTGTACTGGATGGCTGCGGCACACATATCCCGCACGCTCATCCCGGAATGCACATGCTGCTGGGCCACAGGTGAATGAAAGACAAGCTCTTCCAGAGGGTAAGATATCACCCGGTCCAGAAGTCCGATATCCGATGTACTACGGTGCAAAATTGCCGCAGCCAGAAATGCCTTGAATGTACTACAAAGCGGGAAACGCTCTTCGGATCGCCATGCAAGTGCAGCCCCACTGCTCGTGTCAAAAGCAAAAACGCCCAAGCGCCCGTCGAACGTTGATTCCAAGTCTGACAGACGCTGCACAGCATCAGCAGATGAGTGTTGTGCTGCCACTCCGTAAACCGGAGACAATGCAACAACAGAAAACAAGGACATCGTCTTGAGAAAAGAGCGACGACTGTACACAGCAGCCTGCATCATATGGTCTCCCGCATGGCAACCCGTCAAAGGAACGCGATATTAGACGGACCACATGGAAGTTCCACTCTTTTCAACGGCATAAAGAAAATGGAGGGGCAACGCGCCCCTCCACGGAAGAAGACAGCATGCATCAAAGGCTTAATGAGCAGGCCACTTCATTTCGCCCTTGATCACCTTCGCACTTAACTCTAGGGAATCTGCATGCGCAAGCTTTGGATACCGCTTGCGCATGGCCGCAATCAATTCACCGGAATTTGATGCCAAGGCGGCCTCAACCTCGAATGCTCTAAGGTAGATGCGTGTAAAGTCGATAGCACCAACATCAAAGGGCATCTTGCCATGGGCATCAGGCAGGAAATGACCCGGAATAACCTTCTTCGGATGCATTTCCTTGAAATGCTCCAACATCTTCAACCAGTCTTGGCGTGACTGAAATGTCTGCGTATCAGCAACCCAGACATGGAGGTTGGCAACAATCGGAACCCCACCCAGAATCGTCTGCATGGATGGTATCCACAAAACCGTGCGGTCAGGGCTTGGACCATCCAGCCCAATAATCTTGATTGTTTCGCCTTCCAGGGTCAGGGTGTTGCCCGACAGCGGACGTGGGACAATGACCTCTTTCGGGGCATTCTGCTTCAGGATCGGACCCCAATAGGCCACCTTCCCGTCCTTGTTGGCCTTGATGGCAGCCACTGTCTGAGGCGTAGCAACAATTTCTGCATCAGGAAATGCTGCATGCAGGACATCAAGACCAAAGTAATAGTCCGGGTCATTATGGCTGATATAAATTGTCTTCAGCTTTCTGCCGCTGGCCTTGATCCTGTGCACAAGGGCCTGTGCGTCATTACGCTGGAACTGGGCATCAACCAGAATGGCTTCATGCTTTCCCATAACAATCGTTGATGTAACAGGAAAAATGCTCTTCTCACCTGGGTTATAAACGTCAAGCTGAAGCGGGGACGCCACCGCCGAGATCGTAAAGAAAGCAGAGGCCACCATCACGGCGGCCGCAAGGGGACGAAACGACATTGTTCTGCTCCTGCTTGGGGGAACGACGGAAAACGCTAACACTTCACAAGCATTTTGGCAAAAACAGGGACAGTCTACATAATCCAGCAAAATCCGGGCTTTCATTCCAAAGCAGACAGATACGCCAGTAGACTCGAAAAAGCGTATATGACCCTAAAGACATAAACATATGCACGACACGGCTCATCTTGGCTGAAGCGGCCCTGAAAAGAGCACCTCACTTGTTCCATGAAGGCCAACAAAATATCAGGCTTATATCTGCTATCCAGGCGCTACAGTGACAGAGTATTCTTGCGCCTCTCGTGGGAGAGTACGCATGAATAAAAACGTTATCGTTTCATTGAAGTAAAGACCAGTAAGTCATCTCCCCGAGCAGGAATACCAGAAGGTATTTCAACAAAAATTCCGTGCGCAAAACCAAGGAGTTCCACATATATGAATACAATAATACGGATAGCCCTGTTTTCTGTCTGTACATCTCTTTTGATGGCATCAGGAAGAATGGCTTCGGCAAACATTACTCCTGTTGACGATGCCCAATGTCAGAACATGAAAAATCACGGCACAATGCCTGATACAAATCCTGACACACCGGATAAGGATAGGCCTCCCGTCGGATGCGATCGGCTGCGCAACGTTCACTTCCAGCATATTGACTTCAAAGGGAATACACAGACAGGCACACTTGTTGTTCTTGATGTTATTGCCGAAAGCACACAGTCTATATTTGATCAATTGTACTCCATGCGCTTTCCCATCGCTCAGGCAATGCCCATGGAGCACTTTGATGGCGATGATGATCGCGCTATGGAAGCCAATAATACTTCCGCTTTTAACGCTCGAAGAATTGCTGGCTCTACAAGCTGGTCGAAGCATGCCTATGGCGCAGCAATTGACCTGAATCCGCTACAAAATCCCGTCCTGTATCCAGGCAAAAATGGCACGATTGCCGTCAAGCCTCTTGCCGCAACAGGAACCTATATAAACCGTCTGGATGCAAGACCTGGAAAACCTGTTCGTCCTGGTATGGCAGAGCAGGTTATCGATTTATTTGCCCAGCATGGGTTTATTCGTTGGGGAGGGTATTGGGATAGCCCCATGGATATACAACATTTTGAAGTCGGGACTGTTAACTTTATAAAAACCTTGGCTTCCAAGCCCCTTGAGCAAGGAAAGATCATCTTCGAAAAGTATATAGCAGATTATAAGCAGTGCATCTGCGGAAAGAAAGGAGAGGACAAGGCACGGGACCGCGCAGAATGCATAGAGCAGGTATCAAATTAATCTGCCCCCCCATTCCTTGGGTATTTTATGCTCTGGGATATATTTGTGCGTAAAGAGTCCGCCATGGACAAATATGGCGGCTCTTTTTTTATCTTGCTCTCTTGTTCTGAAGTGCCGGTCACATTTATAGATCCTGTGGCGATTATAGTGACGAGCTTTATATATAGCCTTGCCCTTTGCCGCTCGGTTGAGTCAGGCGAATTCTGCCATTGAGTTATCGTCTTTGTTGCGCTATAGCGTACACAAAATAAGAATACTGGAGCGATTGGTGCTCCGGGCGCGTGCGCTTTTATGATGAGGAGCAAGCCATGTGGGGCACCCTGTTTCCGTTGATCGGTGGATTGCTGGATAAAATCATCCCCGACAAAGACAAGGCCGATGAGGCGAAGCTGAAGCTGATGGAACTTCAGCTGAGTGGTCAGCTTGAAGAGATCACACAACAGCAATCTGTGAATCGTGCTGAGGCTGGATCTAGTAGTTTGTTTGTATCGGGTTGGCGCCCTGCGATTGGCTGGATTCTAGCGGCCTCGATTGCCTATCAATACTTGGTGCGTCCGTTTTTGATTGGCTTCAACGTGTCGCCCAATCTTCCTGGTCTTGACGAGATGTTGTGGGAGTTGATGTTCGGGATGGTTGGCGTCAGCAGTCTTCACACATTTGAGAGAATGAACATGCCGAAATAGGGTTTTCTGGGTGCGGTATTTTGGGGCTGCATGGAGTATTTCGTGCAGCTTTTTTTGTTCTGAATACAGAAAGGCCGTCTCGTATGAGACGGCCTTTCTCGTTTGCATGTAGAGAAGCAAGCGTTTATTTTTTTGATTTGAGAGATGAGAAGACCTGGCGGCGTCCTACTCTCCCGTGCCTTGAGGCAAAGTACCATTGGCGCAGCTGTTTTTCACGGCCGAGTTCGGGAAGGGATCGGGTGTTTTTCCAGCGCCATGACCACCAGGTCATCACATCTCACAAATCTGGACTAGTTTTATGTATGAACGGTGTGTTTCGTGCATTTGAGTGGTTTTACCACTGCGCACGGGCTCTAAAGCCTATCGAGCGATTAGTACCGGTTAGCTTCACGTGTTGCCACGCTTTCACACCCGGCCTATTGACGTGGTGGTCTTCCACGGCTCTCAAGGGATACCTTGTTTTGAGGATGGTTTCCCGCTTAGATGCATTCAGCGGTTATCCAATCCGTACATAGCTACCCAGCGGTGCTCCTGGCGGAACAACTGGTACACCAGAGGTACGTCCATCCCGGTCCTCTCGTACTAGGGACAGCTCCTCTCAAGTATCCTACACCCACGGCAGATAGGGACCGAACTGTCTCACGACGTTCTAAACCCAGCTCACGTACCTCTTTAAATGGCGAACAGCCATACCCTTGGGACCTGCTCCAGCCCCAGGATGAGATGAGCCGACATCGAGGTGCCAAACACTTCCGTCGATGTGGACTCTTGGGAAGTATCAGCCTGTTATCCCCGGCGTACCTTTTATCCGTTGAGCGATGGCCCTTCCACGAGGGACCACCGGATCACTAGAACCGACTTTCGTCTCTGCTCCACCCGTCGGTGTCGCAGTCAGGCTGGCTTTTGCTCTTGCACTCGTCGAGCGATTTCCGACCGCTCTGAGCCAACCATTGCGCGCCTCCGTTACTCTTTGGGAGGCGACCGCCCCAGTCAAACTACCCGCCACACAGGGTCCCGGTCCCGGCTTACGGGACGCGGTTAGACATCAAATACGGGAAGGGCGGTATTTCAAGGGTGGCTCCGCCTGGGCTGGCGCCCTGGTTTCATAGCCTCCCGCCTATCCTACACATCCAATATCTGATGCCACTGTGAAGCTGTAGTAAAGGTGCACGGGGTCTTTCCGTCTGACCGCGGGAACTCCGCATCTTCACGGAGAGTTCAATTTCGCTGAGTCGATGTTGGAGACAGCGGGGAAGTCGTTACGCCATTCGTGCAGGTCGGAACTTACCCGACAAGGAATTTCGCTACCTTAGGACCGTTATAGTTACGGCCGCCGTTTACCGGGGCTTCAATTCGGAGCTTGCACCCCTCCTCTTGACCTTCCGGCACCGGGCAGGCGTCAGACCCTATACGTCGTCTTGCGACTTCGCAGAGCCCTGTGTTTTTAATAAACAGTCGCCACCCCCTAGTCTGTGCCCCTCACCTGTGGTTGCCCACGGGCGAGGCTCTCTTATTCCGAAGTTACGAGAGTAATTTGCCTAGTTCCTTCAACATCGTTCTCTCAAGCGCCTTGGTATACTCTACCAGTCCACCTGTGTCGGTTTCGGGTACGGTCATTGTTGGTGGTGTTATTTCCTGGCCCGTCTTCACCGCTGCTTCAATCCGATAAGGAGCAACGATTTACGACGGGCGTCACATCCACCTGGCCCACGAATATTAGCGTGGTTCCCATCGACTACGCCTTTCGGCCTCGCCTTAGGGGCCGGCTTACCCTGCGCGGATTAGCCTTGCGCAGGAACCCTTGGACTTACGGCGACAGGGTTTCTCACCCTGTTTGTCGCTACTCATGTCAGCATTCTCACTTCCGATACCTCCAGCAAACCTCACAGTTTGCCTTCACCGGCTTACGGAACGCTCCGCTACCGCTTGTCATAGACAAGCCCGCAGCTTCGGTGCATGGCTTTAGCCCCGGTACATCTTCGGCGCAGGACAGCTTAATTAGACCAGTGAGCTGTTACGCTTTCTTTAAAGGATGGCTGCTTCTAAGCCAACCTCCTGGTTGTTTTGGCCGTCCCACATCCTTTCCCACTTAGCCATGACTTGGGGACCTTAGCTGGCGGTCTGGGCTGTTTCCCTTTTGACGATGGACCTTAGCACCCACCGTCTGTCTGCCGGACAGTACTCGCCGGTATTCGGAGTTTGGTTCGAGTTGGTAAGGCTCGCGCCCCCCGTCCCGATCCAGTGCTCTACCCCCGGCGGTATAGATCCGACGCGCTACCTAAATAGCTTTCGCGGAGAACCAGCTATTTCCAGGTTTGATTGGCCTTTCACCCCTAGCCACAGTTCATCCCCGTCTTTTTCAACAGACGTGGGTTCGGTCCTCCAGTGGGTGTTACTCCACCTTCAACCTGACCATGGCTAGATCACCTGGTTTCGGGTCTACCGCATCGAACTGAACGCCCTGTTCAGACTCGCTTTCGCTTCGCCTACACCTGCCGGCTTAAGCTTGCTCGATACGGTAAGTCGCTGACCCATTATACAAAAGGTACGCCGTCACGGACATTCCCGAAGGAATTCCGCTCCGACTGCTTGTAGGCATCCGGTTTCAGGAACTGTTTCACTCCCCTCGTTGGGGTGCTTTTCACCTTTCCCTCACGGTACTGGTTCACTATCGGTCACTGGAGAGTACTTAGCCTTGGAGGGTGGTCCCCCCATGTTCAGACAGGATTTCACGTGTCCCGCCTTACTCGAGGACTACAGTGTTTTTTACCCGTACGGGGCTGTCACCCGCTCTGGCACGCCTTTCCAGACGTTTCCGGTTGTTTCACTGCAGCCACTGGGCTGGTCCGCGTTCGCTCGCCACTACTTGCGGAGTCTCGGTTGATTTCCTTTCCTCCGGCTACTTAGATGTTTCAGTTCGCCGGGTTCGCTTCCACACCCTATGAATTCAGGTGTGGATACCACAGATGCGGTGGGTTTCCCCATTCGGACATTTCCGGATCAAAGATTGCTCCCATCTCCCCGGAACTTTTCGCAGGGTGCCACGTCCTTCATCGCCTTCCAGTGCCAAGGCATCCACCAGATGCCCTTGTCACGCTTGAGAGCCCATGCGCAGGGAAAAAACCACTGCACACGGAACACAGCATTCATACATTATGCGTTGAACATGCAGTCCTTCATGGCATCGCCATCCGGGCTTCCGGACGGCACGTGCCGGTCTGCAATCCAACGCGGTCACTAGACCCTTTAATTGCTTGCTTCTTTACAATGAATAACAACGAGACGGTATCGGGGCATGGCCCCGAACGGATTTCCCTGCAGTCAGTGCGGCGCGGTGGTGGAGGCTATCGGGATCGAACCGATGACCTATAGCTTGCAAAGCTATCGCTCTCCCAGCTGAGCTAAGCCCCCTGGGCCGCGGGTGTGCCTGGGCATCGGTGGTGGGCCTGGCTGGACTCGAACCAGCGACCTTACGCTTATCAGGCGTACGCTCTAACCACCTGAGCTACAGGCCCGAGCCTGTGCACCGGCGTGTACCATGTATGGTACGGTCTGACTGCGGAAGGGATACGAGGACGACCGTATCGGGTGCACCTTTCGGTGCGATGCCGTGATATCACGGCGTTTTGTTCTCGGTGATCCAGGTTGCCCCGGATACATCCTTGAAAGGAGGTGATCCAGCCGCAGGTTCCCCTACGGCTACCTTGTTACGACTTCACCCCAGTCGCTGACCCTACCGTGGCCGGCTGCCTCCTTGCGGTTAGCGAACCGTCTTCGGGTAAAACCAACTCCCATGGTGTGACGGGCGGTGTGTACAAGGCCCGGGAACGTATTCACCGTGGCGTGCTGATCCACGATTACTAGCGATTCCGACTTCATGCACTCGAGTTGCAGAGTGCAATCCGAACTGGGACGACTTTTTGGGATTTGCGCCTTCTCGCGAAGTGGCTTCCCTCTGTAGTCGCCATTGTAGCACATGTGTAGCCCAGCCCGTAAGGGCCATGAGGACTTGACGTCATCCCCACCTTCCTCCGGCTTGTCACCGGCAGTTTCCCCAGAGTGCCCAACTTAATGATGGCAACTGAGGACGAGGGTTGCGCTCGTTGCGGGACTTAACCCAACATCTCACGACACGAGCTGACGACAGCCATGCAGCACCTGTGTGGGATCCAGCCGAACTGAAGGAACCGTCTCCGGTTCCGCGATCCCCATGTCAAGGGCTGGTAAGGTTCTGCGCGTTGCTTCGAATTAAACCACATGCTCCACCGCTTGTGCGGGCCCCCGTCAATTCCTTTGAGTTTTAACCTTGCGGCCGTACTCCCCAGGCGGAGTGCTTAATGCGTTAGCTGCGCCACCGAAATGCATGCATTCCGACAGCTGGCACTCATCGTTTACAGCGTGGACTACCAGGGTATCTAATCCTGTTTGCTCCCCACGCTTTCGCACCTCAGCGTCAGTACCGTGCCAGATGGTCGCCTTCGCCACCGGTGTTCCACCCAATATCTACGAATTTCACCTCTACACTGGGTATTCCACCATCCTCTCACGGACTCAAGCCTTGCAGTATCAAAGGCAGTTCCGGGGTTGAGCCCCGGGATTTCACCCCTGACTGACAAAGCCGCCTACGCGCGCTTTACGCCCAGTAATTCCGAACAACGCTAGCCCCCTTCGTATTACCGCGGCTGCTGGCACGAAGTTAGCCGGGGCTTCTTCTGCGGGTACCGTCATCATCGTCCCCGCTGAAAGAGCTTTACAACCCGAAGGCCTTCTTCACTCACGCGGCATGGCTGGATCAGGCTTTCGCCCATTGTCCAATATTCCCCACTGCTGCCTCCCGTAGGAGTCTGGGCCGTGTCTCAGTCCCAGTGTGACTGGTCATCCTCTCAGACCAGTTATGGATCGTCGCCTTGGTGCGCCGTTACCACACCAACTAGCTAATCCAACGCGGGCCAATCCCAAAGCGATAAATCTTTCCCCCTCAGGGCGTATACGGTATTAGCCAAGGTTTCCCCAGGTTGTTCCGTACTTCAGGGCATGTTCCCACGCGTTACTCACCCGTGCGCCGCTCCCGGATAAATCCGGGCGCTCGACTTGCATGTGTTAGGCCTGCCGCCAGCGTTCGTTCTGAGCCAGGATCAAACTCTCAAGTCATAATCGACAGTCTCTTAACTTCACAAAGCGTATGCTTAAATCAAAGATACTAGACTACCGTCTAAACACGGTCGTCCACGTATCCCTTCCGTCTCTTCACTCTGCCTAACAACACCAACAATCAAAAACCAGAAACTCCAGTCCCTCAGCGTCGGGACGCACCTTCTAAGCCCCAATCCAAAAATCGTCAACACAATTCATTAAACTAATACCAAAAAAATTAAACCTCAGCCACCAAACGCATGGGCGTTATAGAGCATGACTGCAATCACATATCGTCAACCTTCGTGGTTGTCTCTGGGTATCAGTGTCGATAGTATCACCGCTTACGCGCGTCAGGCTGTGTTTGTGTTTGGATAAGGATCATCAGGGTGCGGCACGGAAAACCGGTTATCTTTGCGACAGTTGGAATGCTTTTTGGCGCTGCTGCTGTACTGGTTGTCTCTCATCTTGCCGCCCCCGCACCACAACATCTATCTTCCCAACGTAAAAAATCATCCATCACTGCCGATGCTCAGGTACCAATTGTTGCCGGACCCCGTAGCTTTTCGATGGCATCCCCACCGCCCTCTTCTGGCAGTGACACCATCACCTCAAAAGCGACGCATCCGTCACCTGCTACGCCCCGCATACATACGGTCAAGATAGAACAGGGCGACACCCTGATGGGTGCCTTAATATCAGCTGGCGTGGAACGGCAAGATGCCCATTCAGCCATCGAAGCCTTGCGTAGCGTCTATGATCCACGTTCTCTGCGTGTTGGTGATGAAATAACAGTCACATTTGATGAGCCTGAGAACCAGCACCAGTTGTTCCAAGGCTTTTCCCTTGAGCCCAGCCCTGCCTTCAAGGTGCAGTCTTCCCGGAGTGATGACGGTAGCTTCTCATCGTCGTCAATCAAGACCCCACTCAATGACGAAATGGTCCGGATTGAGGGCGACATTGGAACAAGCTTGTTTGCAGCAGCGGGTGAAGCTGGTGTGCCGGTTGATATCATACAGAACCTGATCAATATCTTTTCTTATGATGTCGACTTTCAGCGGGACATACAGAAAGGCGATCGGTTTGCCCTGCTTATCCGGCGCAAGGTAACCCCACGGGGTGAGCCGGTGGGCGATGCCGTTCTGCTTTATGCTGCAATGACGCTCTCAGGACGGACAACCGCCCTGTGGCGCCACGAAAGTAAAGACGGGCGGATCGATTATTTCAACAGCAAGGGCGAGAGTGTTCGGAAGGCGCTCCTGAGAACTCCGATCAATGGGGCTAGGCTGACATCAGGTTTTGGTACCCGCGTGCACCCTGTTCTTGGGTATTCCCGCATGCACAAGGGCGTTGACTTCGCCGCGCCACGCGGTACTCCCATTTACGCAGCCGGTGATGGCGTCATTGAAATTGCTGGCTTCAAGGGAAGCTATGGCAATTACGTTCGTTTACGCCATAACAACGAGTACGCTACCGCGTATGCCCACATGTCTGCGATCGGCAAAGGTATAGCAACAGGTAAGCGTGTCCGGCAGGGGGAGGTTATTGGCTACGTAGGAACAACAGGCCGCTCGACAGGCCCACACCTGCACTACGAGATCATAAAGAAGGGCAAACAAGTTAATCCGCTTGGTGTCAAGTTCCCAACGGGGAATGTCTTGGCTGGTGCTGAACTGAGACGTTTCCAAGGGCAACGGGCTACAATGGAGAAAGTGTATGCAGATCTTCCTGTTGGTATGAACAGAAAGCTTGCACGCGCACACTAACGCTTCCTGTCTGATCAAAAAAGCCCCCTGCAGAAGGGGGCTTTTTTACTAGGTCAGTAAAGAAACAGACCGATCATCACGCCTCAGCCTGCTCTGTCGATACAGGATCAACAGCAGCACGGGCCACTGCACGACGACGACGCGGCTTCCTGACGTCCGTAGTTGATACATCTGAAGCGGCCGCATCAACGTCACTTACACTGGAAACCGATGCTTCCTGATGGATAGCAGGAGCAGGCGCTTGTGCAACAACTGCGGGGCCAGCCTGATCAACCTCACTTGGCATGACAACAAAAGGCTGAGCTTCGCTGCCAGGCACCGGAGCAGAGAAAACCTCCCTCTCACGGACAGGATGCTCATCATTACGCCGGTTTCTCGTGTCACCACGTCGATCGGAACGAGGACGGAAATCAGCATCCCGCGGACGTCGCTGACGCGACTGTCCCTCATTGCCAAATTCAGAAGAGACTTCTTCCATAGCAACGCTAGGGGCAGCAACAGATCCCGCACCGCCTGCAAGACCAACAGCCTCAACCGTTGCCTCCTGCAAATCTTCACCATCCTCATAAAACTCGTCCGGGCCTTCTAGGGCTTGCCCCTGATCAAGCCTCATAACCGAGCGCTGCGGATTGTTCTGATTGATAGCGAGAATAATGCGGAGATAGTGCTCTGCGTGCTGCAGATAGTTTTCGCACAGCAGGCGATCACCCAAAGCAGCCGCATCACGGGCCAAGGCCTGATACTTCTCAACAACCTGATGCGCATTTCCGCGCACACGAACACCCGGTCCGTTGCTGTCATACACTTGGTTGCGCGATGGCCCCCGTCCCTTGTACATCTGGGACTGGGGCTGGTTATTGCGGCCGCGCATGCGGCCCTTGCCGTTCGAGCCTGGCTTCATGACTCCATCAACATCAAGAATTCGACCTCCCGTTCGGGGAGCGTCCCGTTTATTCACGAATCCCGCAATGGCACAACAGGAACCCATAACCGGAAAACAACCGGCACACGCCATGCAGGATAATGATTTTCGCGTGGTACTCGCCCGGGGCGTCCGTAAGGACACGTACGCAACGACAACCAGTCTGAAAAAATTCGGATCTCCGGATCTTTCTGTATTTTGATTGACTTCACGAGACACGCCACATGCGGCGTGTTTACCCCCGGCGCCTCAGCGCCTTGCATCACCTCTAACCCTAAGCGGGTCTGCTCTCTCTTCCAAGCTCTTTTTTACAGTTATCCTTTCTTTTTTTTCACAAACTGCCCTTACCGTGTTCAGGAACCCCCTGAAACAGAAGCAAGGCAACGCTCCACTCCCCCTAAATCAGGGTACCGTGTCGGCACAGAAAAACCATGGGCTGTGAACAGAGCGGCAACGGCATCAGCCTGCCCGATCCCGACCTCCACAGCCAAAAGACCACCGGGAGAGAGCAAACGGGCTGCATCCGGGATCAAAGCCCGATAACACCCCAGCCCATCATCATCTGCGCCCACCAAGGCCAGAGCGGGGTCATACAGGCGTACTTCCGGCTCAAGAGTGGCTATATCTGATAGCGGGATATAAGGCGGGTTGGACACAATAACATCGAACGTCCCAACAAGGCTCTGCCCCCAGGAACCCACGATAAAAGACGCCCTGTCACCAACGCCATTGGCATGAGCATTACAAAACGCCATCGCAGCCGCTGCGGGAGCAAGATCAATACCAACCCCATACGCATGGGGCAGTTCACGCAACAGGGCAACAAGAATAGCCCCACTCCCGGTTCCCAGATCCAGAATGCGCAAAGGAATGTCCGGATCAGGGATATTACGCAGAACAGCTTCAACAAGGGTTTCGGTATCGGGCCGCGGGTCGAGTGTTGCCGCGTTCAGGGCCAGCTCCAGCGTCCAAAAACCACGATGCCCCATAATCCGTGCCACAGGCTCCCGCGCTTCACGGCGCCGAACGAACGTTTCAAGCACCTCCTGTTCCGCGACAGATACAGGACGGTCAGGATGCAGCGACAAGGACCGCGCTGATAATCCGGTTGCAGCGGCTATCAGTTGACGCGCGTCAAAACGCGGATTGTCTACCCCCGCTGCATCCAGACGGCAGGTTACCGTTTGCAGAACCTGACCTAACGGCTCTTCCATGCCTCAATCCAGCTCAGCCAGACGCGCAGCTTGGTCATCGGCCATCAGGGCATCAATAAACTCGTCCAGACCATCGCCCTGCATCAGGCGGTCGATGGTGTAGGTTGTCATGTTGATCCGGTGATCTGTCACCCTACCCTGCGGGAAATTATAAGTCCGGATGCGCTCCGACCGATCACCGGATCCCACCTGAGACCGACGGTCTGCGGCCCGCTCAGCCTCGGCACGGCGGCGCTGGCTGTCGTACAGGCGAGCCCTCAACATCATCATGGCCTTTGCGCGGTTCTTGATCTGACTGCGCTCTTCCTGACAGGCAACCACCACGCCGGTCGGTATATGGGTAATCCGGACGGCTGAATCAGTGGTGTTCACATGCTGACCGCCAGCACCTTGGGACCGATAGGTATCGATACGGAGGTCCTTGTCCTCAACCTGAACATCCACCTCCAGCGCTTCGGGTAAAACCGCAACCGTTGCAGCAGACGTATGAATCCGCCCCGACGATTCTGTTTCCGGTACACGCTGTACACGGTGCACACCGGATTCATACTTCAGACGACCAAAAACATTGCGTCCGCTGATACGGGCAACCGCCTCGCGGTACCCGCCCAAACCCGTTTCGTTGGCATCCAGGATTTCAAATGACCACCCATGCATGGCGGCATAACGGTCATACATACGGAACAGGGTCGCTGCAAACAGGGCGGCCTCTTCTCCGCCCGTCCCGGCACGAACTTCCAGAACGGCGTTACGGCTGTCGGCTTCATCACCGGGCAGAAGAGCAATGCGTACGGCCTGCTCAAGATCCGGTAACAGACGCTTCAGGCGGAGGTATTCTTCCTCGGCCAGATCCTTCATCTCGGGGTCTGACAGCAGGCTCTCGGCATCCTGGAAAGCCGAACGGACATCACGAAAGGCACGAACCTTCTCAACAACAGGATCCAGCTCCGAAAGCTCCTTGGACAGGCGGGCAACATCGGCACCGGGCTGTTGCAACAGGGCAGAAATTTCATCATGGCGGGCCAGAACCCGCCCCAGCTTCTCATCAAGACTCACGTGTGTATCAGTCCTTGTTTTCCAGAACAAACAAACGCCGCAATACGCGTTCTGCCCACCGATAATCCTCTGCGCTGTCCGGTCTTCCGGCCATGGAGCGAAGGGTCTCGGACGGATCATGCAGCAAGCGGCCAATCAACAAACGGGTTGCCTTTGACGCATCATCCCCGGCTTCGTGCAGGGCACGCAGACGCTCGGCCTCAAACCTCTGATGCAAGGCCGCAATAACGGGAACCGCATCACGCTCTGCATGGCAACGAAAGAACGAAGCCACCTCTGCCGAAACCAGGGACCAAGCGGCCCGGGCTTCATTCTCCCGCAGGCTTCGCCCCTCCTCTGCCACATGCTCCAGATCCTGCATGTCATAGAGGAAGGCATTTGGCATACGCCCGACAGCGGCTTCTATGTCACCGGGAACACCCAGATCAAGAAGAAGAACGGGCTTCTGACGGCGCATTCGCAGTGCCATGGCCACCATATCCGCTGTCACCGACCACGTTCGCGCCCCAACCGAGGCAATCACAATATCGGCATTCACCAAAGCCGTTGCAATCGCTTCAAAGGGCAGAACATGGCCATTCAGGCGGGCTGCCAGACGCTCCGCAAGGGATGGTCGACGGGCACTTGCCATAATCGCGCTGACGCCGGCCTCCTGAAAGGCATCGGCCATCATATCACCCAGATCAACACCGCCAATGACCAGCAAGCTCCGCGATCGCAAGTCACCGAAAAGATCACGGGCCACCTGCAAGGCGGATGCCGTCAGGGATACAGGATGCCGGGCGACACCTGTTTCCTGACGCACGCGCTTTGCCGTAGCGTACGCAGCCTGCAAACAGGATTCCAGAGCCGACCCTGTCATCCCCTGTTCGCGAGACAGACGATGCGCCGCCTTCAGCTGTCCAAGAACATGCGGTTCCCCGATCACCATGCTGTCCAGGGAAGACGCAACAGCAAACAAATGCTGCACAGCCTCTTTCCCGTGCCGGACATACCCCTGCTGCCGGATCTCTTCCACACTCTGACCGGCATGCCCGGCCAGGAATGCCATCGCAGCCATACACAGCGCAGACGGATCGGAACCGACAGCAATCACTTCCACACGGTCACAGGTGGACAACAGGACAGCCTGTCCGATCCCCGATGCTTTCAGCGCATGCAGGGCAGCAGGAATATCCTGGTCCTCGAAAACCAAGGAATCCCGCAGGGCAAGCGTGCCGGAACGGTGGTTCACCCCGACAATACACAGAAGATCTGCCGCCCGCCCGACCATTACACGCCCATTACCCGTGACAGGAGCGGAAACGCGCCAACGCCTCCTCCAAGCTGGCCAGAGGCACCAGTTCCTGCCCACCCGTATCAAGGTCCCGTACGGTTACGCCACCCTGCGCCTGCTCATCCTCTCCCAGCAAAAGGGCTGCACAAGCATGGACCGCATTGGCCCGTTTCATCCTTTTTTTCATGGCGCCCGAAAAAGCCATATCGACCGCAAACCCAGCATGACGCAAACGCGACACCAGCTGATCAGCGTCCACCTCCAGCGCCGGGCTGGCCGGTATCACAGCCAGTGGGCGCAGACGGGGTGGTACATCGGCCATCATCATCGCCAGCCTCTCGACACCAGCAGCCCAGCCGATACCCGGAACATGCGGCCCCCCCATAGTCTCAATCAGGCCATCATAACGACCGCCGGCCAAAACCGTTCCCTGGGCACCCAGATCATCGGTCACAAACTCAAACGCTGTGTGACAATAGTAATCCAGACCACGAACCAGTTTCTGATTGACGCTAAAGGCAATACCATGCCGGGAAAGACCATCCTGAACAGCGTCAAAGAAATGCTGCGACGCCGCATTCAGATAGTCTGCCATACCCGGTGCGTCTGCAATCAACGCACGGTCCTTTTCATCCTTGGAGTCCAGAATCCGCAGCGGGTTTTTCTCTAAGCGGATCTTGCTTTCTTCAGACAGATCATCGCGGTAACGTGAAAGCCAGGACCGCAACGCATCCCTGTACGCCATACGGCTTTCTGTATCGCCAAGCGTATTGATCTCAAGCCGGACCCGGTCTTTCAATCCGTAAAGATCCAAGATGTGGGCTGCGAGGGAGAGAACTTCCACATCTGCACGGGGGCTGTCAACCCCCAGAAGTTCGACGCCAAGCTGGTGAAACTGGCGCTGACGCCCCTTTTGCGGGCGCTCGTAACGAAACATCGGCCCAGCATAGAAGGCACGAAAAGGAACCTGCTGCACCAGCCCGTTGGACAGAAAAGCCCGGCAAACACCCGCTGTGCCTTCGGGGCGCAGGCAAAGGCGATCGCCCGATCGCTCAAACGCATACATTTCCTTGGACACGATATCCGACGTCTCACCGATGGTACGGCTAAACACTTCGGTAAATTCGAAAATCGGCGTCATAATCTCGTCAAAGCCGTACAGGGCACTGACAGAACGGGCCTGTTCGATAACAGCCCTGTGGCGGCGTACGTCATCGGCCATAAGGTCGCGCGTACCGCGAACAGGCTGAAGGGAAGCCATAATACTTTTCTCCCGGAACTCAAAAAACGTGAAAACAGAAGGTATTGACGTTAACGAAAAGGCTACCCTGTAACCATGCTTTCCTGACCACCGCCGGCTTTCTCGGCTTCTATGGCCGCAGCGCGCTTTTCCACCATCTCGACCAAGTGGTCAATCATACGATCTGGATCAATCTTGTGATCCTGTCGCCCTGCCACATACACCATGTGATTGCCCTTGCCGCCCGTCAGGCCGATATCGGTTTCACGTGCCTCCCCCGGTCCGTTGACAACACAGCCAATGATCGAAAGGCTGACAGGCGTGTTGATATGGGCCAAACGCTGTTCCAGAATCTCGACCGTCCGGATCACATCAAACCCCTGCCGCGCACAGGAAGGACACGAGACAATGCGGACACCGCGGTGACGCAGGTCAAGCGCCTTGAGAATATCGAAGCCAACACGAACCTCTTCCTCGACCGGGGCCGACAGGGATACGCGGATTGTGTCACCGATCCCGCTCCACAGCAGCATACCAAGACCGATCGAACTTTTGACCGTGCCTGTGCGCAATGCACCGGCTTCGGTAATGCCCAAATGCAACGGATAATCACAGGCATCAGCCAGCTCCTGATACGCTGCAACCGCCAGAAAGACATCGGATGCCTTCACACTGATCTTGGTCTCGAAGAAATCATTATCCTCCAGAATACGAAGATGCCGCAGGGCACTTTCAACCATTGCACCGGGGCAAGGCTCTCCGTAACGCTCCAGAAGGTCACGCTCCAACGATCCGGCATTAACGCCAATGCGGATCGAACACCCATGATCCTTGGCAGCCTTCACAACCTCGCGCACACGGTCATCCGACCCGATATTGCCGGGATTGATGCGCAGACACGCAGCCCCGGCCTCCGCCGCTTCGATAGCCCTGCGGTAGTGGAAATGAATATCGGCAACCAAGGGCACCGGAGAACCCCGCACAATGTGGCGAAGAGCGGCCGTGGACTCCTCATCCGGACACGAGACCCGCACGATATCAGCACCCGCTGCTGCGGCACGGTGAATCTGGTCCAGCGTCGCCTGCACATCTGTGGTCAGTGTATTGGTCATGGTCTGGACCGATATGGGGGCATCCCCCCCCACAGCAACCGGCCCGACAAAAATCTTGCGGGATTTCCTGCGCATGATCTGGCGGTATTCCCGGACACTCATAATCCTGCAACCTCCGGACAAAGGGATCCGGGCCGGTTATAAACCAGCCTCCGCCAGAACGGAACGGGGGTTTGCGCCCAGCTGACCCGGTAAATGCTAACCCGCTGGATTTTCGGCCGTTCTCAGGGCATCCGGGTCCAAGGGGATGTTACGGCGAACCTCCCCTGCTTTGCCCAACAGGGGCATCACCGCCCCATCAACCTCTACCCTCAGGCCGCCGGCATTACCGGTCATCAGCTCTAGGTTCTTGCGATTCGGCACTTCCAGCTCCTCCCCGCGCCGCATCAAACGACTGAGAACCAGCCCTTGGGGAGAACGCACCTGCACCCACGAATCCTGGGTAGCGCGCAGGACAATACGACGCGGAGTAGCCGCGCCATTCCCGGGAACACGCAGTGGCACTGCACTGACTTCTGTCTGGGATGGTGCCGCTGCCGACCCACGACGCTCCACCGGTGCTGCCTGGGGATCTCGACGAACGGACGGCGGGGTCGGGCGCGAAAGCGGCATCGGGGGCACAGGCTGAGCCTTCTGCTCCACAGAGACAGAGGGGGCAGCAGGAACAACAGGATCGACAGTCGGAAGCGGCACGACAGCATCCGCACGCCCGGAAGAGTCCGGTACCGATGGTTCCCCGGCACGGGCAGACGCAGCATCTCCCCCTACAGGATCACTCGTATCAACAGAATCGGCGGCAGAACCAGTCACGGGCTCCCCGGTCTTCTCACCCGGTGTATGATCCGGTCCAGTCTTGGCATCTACCAACTCAGGCTCAGCCGATCTTCTTTCTTCCGCATCAAGAACACCGGACGGCACAGGGTCAGATGACAGCGGCAAAACCGTATGATCCGCATCCTGCGCTGGCGCCATACGGACCGAACCTTCATCGGCATCAACATGCCCCGGCATCTCCGGCTCCCTAAGGACAGGCTCATCTCCCGTATCAACAACAGGCACAGCCCCCCCATTGATCAGGGACATAAAGCGATCCGGAACTTCCTGCACAAGGACAGCCAAGGACGTATCCGTGGAATCAACCAAGCGCCAGCCACCATAGACCAAACCAACCATGACCACGGCAGCAACAAGGAGATTGCGGGATGGCATGCCACCATCCGTGGCCGGGCCGGGAAACTCCAGATGCGAACGACCGGGCACCATCGCACTTTCCTCGCGGAAACGGCGCACAACCTCTGCGCTGTCAAGACCGAGAAAGCCAGCATACGCACGCACAAAGCCCACAGCGTAGGTTGGTCCGGGCAACTCGTTGTAGCGGCCTTCCTCGATCGCAACCAAGAAAGCACTACGTATGCGCAGACGATCCGATACGTCGGAAACATTCTGCCGGGATTCTTCGCGCGCCTCACGCAGCAGCCGCCCCACTTCACCAACACGGGACAGCACAGCATCAGGGGATTTGAGAACATCTATCATCACGGCGGTCCACAATCCTTGTACTCTTCTTCACGGCAAGCACTCCGGAAACCAGATCCGTGAATACTCCAGTTGTCGGGCGACGGCACCGGCTCTGCTACACGCTATCAAAAAATCAGCATGGTCTGCAACCACTGCCCCACACCATGAGGAAGAACCCCGCACACAAAACACACGACACTCAGGGAAGGGAAATCCCATGATCGCGGGCATAGCCACGTAAACGTTCGCGCAAAGAACGATACCCCAAATTCAGAAGATCATCCAGATAGCCCGCAAGATCACCCAAATTTGCATCCCGGACAGCAGCCTTGACAGGACCAACCCCCGAAGCCGACATGGACAACGTCCGAACACCAAGCGCGGCCAGCACAACAGCTTCCAGCGGCCGCCCAGCCATTTCCCCACATACTGAACAGGCAACACCGGCATCGGCACAAGCCCGGACAACCTGCCTCACCACCTTCAGGAACGGTGGTGAGAGAACGTCATAGCGGTCGGCCACACTGGGATTGCCACGGTCTGTTGCAAACAGGAACTGCGACAGGTCGTTGGTTCCAATCGACAGGAAGTCAACATGATCCAGCAAAGCGGGCAACTCCCAAAGCAGGGAGGGAACCTCCAGCATTGTACCAACGCGAACGGCAGACGGCACAAAACCCGCAGCCCCCTGACGGGAGAGTTCCATGTCCAGAAGCTGACGGGCCTGACAGAATTCCTCAACCGTCGAAATCATCGGGAACATGACACACAACACACGGCCATGCGCTGCTTGGACAAGGGCCTGAAGCTGCTCAAGAAAGATCGCCGGCCGATCCATGGAAATACGTACCGAGCGCCACCCCAGAGCCGGATTTTCCTCACGCGTGCTGTGCCAGTACGGCAACACCTTGTCAGACCCGACATCCAGGGTACGGAATACGACCGGACGCTCTGGCCCGGCATAATCCAATATCCGGCTGTACAGCGCACGCTGTGCGGCGACATCCGGCAAAGCCGGACGGGACATGAACGGCAGCTCCGTCCGGTAAAGACCAATGCCGCTGGCCCCTGTTTCCTCTAGGTGAGGTAGATCCAGAAGAAGCCCCGCATTGAGCATGAGATTAACCGTTACGCCGTCACGACTAACCGCAGGCACGGTTCGCAGCTGCGCCCATGCCTGCAACTTGTGTTGTCGCAGGCACAGCGATTCCTCGAACTGCAGGCAGATATCTTCCGATGGACGGATAAATACTTGCCCGTGTTCACCATCCACAATGACAGAATCACCAGACTCCACCATCGAGAACACCGAATCAACACGCCCCACAACCGGAATTCCCAGCGCACGGGCCACAATGACCGCATGCATGGTGCGTGATCCCTCTTCCATCACAAGACCACACAGGCGGGAACGGTCATAATCCAGAAGCTCGGTCGGGCCCAGATTACGACACACTAGGACAGCATCCTCGGGCAATTCATCCTGAACATCTTCGCCGGCCAGATGACGCAGCAAACGATTGGCCAGATCCTCAAGGTCGTGTAACCGCTCACGCAGGTACGGATCAGAAACTTGGTGCATGCGCATGCGCGTATCGTCATGCACCCTCATAACCGCAGCCTCGGCCGTCAGGCCGGATCGTACCGCGTCCGAAATCCGGCCAATCCAGCCCTTGTCCTGGGCAAACATGCGATAGGCCCGCAGGATGTCCAAGGAATCTCCGCTAACCCCGTCGAACCCCATCATGGTGTCTACCTCGGCCCGCAGGGTCTGCAGGGCTTCGTGAAGGCGATGAAGCTCACACTCCGGATCCTCGGCAACAACATCATTGATGCTGCGCCGGGGTTCGTGCAGCACCACGGTACCAATCCCGATACCCGGCGCCAGGGTCAGACCATCGAGGCGCAGTGGCAGCAGACCGATGCCATCTGCAGGCATCAGTTCATCACGGCTGACAAGGTCCGACGAGCCAATCAGCTCGGCCAGAACCATGGTGACCGTTTCCAGGGTCTCGATCTCCAGATCAGAGAACACCCGGGTATCCCTGTTCTGCACGACCAGAACACCGATAACCCGCGACCCGCGTATAATCGGAACACCGACAAAGGAATGGAAAAGGTCTTCGCCTGTTTCCGGGCGATAGACAAACGACGGATGCTGCCAAGCATCCGCCAAGGACAGGGACCGCCCACGGGCGGCAACATCCCCCACCAGCCCTTCCGCCACCCGCAGACGTGTCTGGTGAACGGCAGACTGGTTCAGCCCTTCGGTAGCAAACAGCTCCAGGACCTCACCGGCACGCATGACATAAATGGAACAAACTTCAGCCTGAAGGGAATCAGCAATGACCATGGCCACGCCGTCCAGTCGGCTCTGCGCATCACCATCGCCGGCCAGAACATCGCGCAAACGGGACAGCAGACGCCGGGCAACGTCTGCATCCACCTCGATTTTGCTCATCCCTGCTCCCCCTTACCGGTTTACACCCGTCAGATATTGGGACCACCCACCCGGTTTTCAAGGGCTGAAACCGCCTGCCCCACCAATTCCTGAAGAATTTCTGCCACAGGCTGTTCCCGCGTGACCATGCCAACACTCTGGCCGGCCATCAAGGACCCATGATCCACATCCCCATCGATTACCGCCCGGCGCAAAGCCCCGGCCCAGAAATGCTCGATTTCCAACTGGGCCTCTTTCTGGTCCAGTTCCCCGGCGCGAAAACGCTCAATAACAGCGCGCTGGGTTTCCATGAACAGCTCCGTGCCCTTGTTGACAAGGGCACGCACCGGAATAACAGGAAAACGCGGATCAAGCTGGACTGTAGGGACCGCATCACGGGCACTGGCTTTCACGAACGCACGCTTGAAGGCCGGATGCGCGATACTTTCCGTGGCACAGACTAACCGCGTACCAATCTGGACCCCCGCCGCACCCATCTCAAGGAACGACGCAATAGCCTCGCCGCGCCCGATGCCGCCAGCGACAAAGACCGGAACATCGCGCATGACAGGCAGGACTTCCTGGGCCAGAACACTGGTGGAAACCGGTCCAATATGGCCACCAGCCTCGGTTCCTTCGATCACAAGGGCATCCACACCGGAACGAACCAGCTTTTTGGCCAGAACTACAGCCGGTGCAAAACAGATCACCCGCGCCCCGCCATCTTTGACACGGCGTATGGATGCGGACGAAGGCAGACCACCGGCCAGAACAATGTGGCCCACGTTTTCCGCCAGACACACAGAAATCAAGTCATCCAGACGCGGATGCATCGTAATCAGGTTCACGCCAAACGGCTTGCCGGTCAGGGCACGGGTCGCCCGTATCTCAACCTCCAGCAGATCCGGTGTCATCGAACCAGAGGCAATGACACCAAACCCACCGGCATTGGACACCGCTGAAACCAGGTTGCGCTCCGATACCCAAGACATGGCACCGCCAAGAATGGCGTACTCACACCCCAGAAAAGCCTTGCCGGCAGCCCAGAGGCCATCAAGATGCCCTCTGCTGTCCCCGGTTACATCCTGCGTGGCCGACACTCCGTTCCCCTCCATCATCAGGCATCCAGCCGATACGCTGTGTGCAAGGAACGCACGGCCAGCTCGGTATACTCTTCGGCGATCAGAACTGAAACCTTGATCTCCGACGTGGAAATAACCTGTATGTTTATACCCTTCTCGGCTAGGGCCCCGAACATCGTCTGCGCAACACCTGCGTGGCTGCGCATGCCAACGCCGACAACCGACACCTTGGCGACATCTGGATCCGTTACCAATTCAGCATAACCCAGCTGCTTCTGGCGGGACTCAAGAACCTTCACCGCCCGGCCGAAATCATCACGGCTGACCGTAAAGGTCATGTCTGTCGCCCCGATCCCGCGGGAAATATTCTGGACGATCATGTCCACATTGATATTGGCTTCCGTCAGGGGACCAAAAATAGCGGCGGCAACCCCCGGACGATCCGGCACATTGACCAAGGTAATTTTGGCCTCGTCCCGGGAATAGGTGATACCGCTGACAAGTTCCTTTTCCACGATTTCATCCTCGTCACAAATAATGGTCCCGGTTGCGTCCGAGAAACTGGAGCGGACCTGTACCCGCACCCCGTGTTTCATGGCCATTTCCACAGAGCGGACCTGCAGAACCTTAGCCCCGAGAGAGGCGCTTTCCAGCATTTCCTCATAGGTAATCTTTTCAAGCTTGCGGGCACGGGCCACAATACGGGGGTCGGTTGTGTAAACGCCATCAACATCGGTATAGATATCGCAGATATCAGCCTTTATTGCCGCAGCCAAGGCAACAGCCGATGTATCGGAACCACCACGCCCAAGGGTCGTAACCCGGCCATCAGGCCCCATGCCTTGGAAACCGGCAACCACAGCCACCTCGCCCCCGGCCATACGCTGGAGCAGTACGGCAGTCTCTATACCCACAATACGGGCACGGGAATGTGCACCGTCGGTGTGAATGGGCAACTGCCAGCCTGCCCATGAACGGGCACGGACCCCCAGATCCTGAAGAGCCATAGCCAGAAGACCGATCGTAACTTGCTCGCCTGTTGCAACTACAACATCATATTCTCGCACATCGTGCAGAGGAGCGAGATCCCGGCAGAATCCCACCAGCTTGTTGGTTTCACCAGCCATGGCCGATACCACAACAGCCACCTCGTGACCGGCGTCAACCTCGGACTTCACACGGCGGGCGACATTGCGGATACGGTCAAGATCCCCGACGGAGGTACCGCCAAACTTCATAACAACTCGAGCCATCGGGAAAAGTCCGTCCCTTGGATTCATGTAAAACACGGTTCTGCAATTGCCGGAACCTGCGGGCCGGTATACATACTCCGGCAGGTTCTGTGGCGCAAGGTTCCGACACACCAGACCTGTCTTGCGTTGTCTTTTCTGTATGTCAACCAGCGGAGTATGCCCGGATGAACAAGGCTCAAACCACAGCATCGCCCGAAGAGCTGGCGAAATTCGAGGCCATGGCCGATTCGTGGTGGGATCCGGAAGGCAAGTTCAAGCCCCTGCACCGGTTCAACCCACAGCGACTGTCCTTTATCCGCGACGCAGCCTGCGCCCATTTCCGCCGGAATCCCGCTGATGCAACGCCGTTTCAGGGGTTGTCACTGGTTGATATCGGCTGCGGGGGTGGCCTGCTGTCTGAACCCATGGCACGGCTGGGCTTTGCCGTCACCGGCATCGACGGGGTGGAAAAGAATATCGGCACGGCACGTACCCATGCGGCCCGCTCTGGCCTAGATATTGATTACAGGGCCACGCTGGCGGAAAACTTGGTTGAGGAAAAGGCCCAATTTGATGTGGTCCTGTCCATGGAGGTCGTTGAACACGTCGCCGATCCGGACTTCTTCCTGAAAACCTGTGCGAGCTTGGTCAAGCCGGGGGGCATGCTGGTCGGCGCCACCATCAACCGTACCATCCGCTCGATGTTACTAGCCAAGATCGGGGCCGAATACATCCTGCGCTGGCTTCCCAAGGGAACGCACGACTGGGACAAATTTGTGAAACCCAGCGAATTTGCTGCCGGGTTGCGCCGTGGAGGCATGGAAGTCACCGACCTACGGGGAATGAGCTACAACCCCCTGTCCGGTGACTGGTCCATCACCGATGACCTGTCCGTCAACTATCTCCTGATTGCCAAACACCCGGCCTGACACAGGCCGGGATCAATCCCGCCAGAAGCGCCAGAACAACAACACAAGAACCGAGAAAAACTCCAGACGGCCAAGGAGCATACCTACGGACAGGGCCCACTTGGCAGCATCAGGAAGAGGCTGGAAGTTGCCAACCGGCCCGATAATATCACCCAAGCCCGGCCCAACGTTCCCGACTGCGGTTGCAGCACCTGAAATCGCTGTAACCCAGTCTAGGCCAACCGCAGCAAGGAACAGGGTAATACCGCCAACCGTTGCAATATAGATGAAGAAAAACAACAGGACCGAGGCAGCAACATCTTCTGTAATGCGGCGATCGCCGTACCGCTGGACCTCCACCGCATTCGGGCTGATCAAGCGGTGGATATGCGACACAAAAAGCTTCCAGGCGATATGAAAACGGAAGATCTTTATCCCGCCGGCCGTTGACCCAGTGCATCCGCCAACGAACAAAAGAGCAAAGAAACTGGCCACGGCAAGATTGCCCCACTGGGTATAGTCAGCACTCGCAAAGCCGGTTGTTGTGACCACCGAAACAACGCTGAACATTACGTGGCTGAAGGTATCAAACAGATCGTCCTTGCCAGTCAGCATCATCCACACGGTCAGAATAACAGATGTCAGGATCAGGAAGCCCAGAAACCCCCTGACCTGTATATCAGAAAACAGAACCCGGACCCCGCCACGGCCCATGCGGATAAACAGGGTAAAGGGCACCCCCCCGCAGATCATGAAAACAATGGCAACCCAGTTGATAAAATGGCTGTTGAAATGAGCAATGGAGCTGTCCGACGTAGAATAGCCGCCCGTAGAAAGGGTCGACATCGCATGATTGACAGCCTCGAAAAGAGTCATGCCGCCCAGCAGGTAGAAAACCGTACACAAGGTCGTCAAGGCGATGTAGATCAGAACCAGGGCAGCTCCCAGCTGACTGACCTTTCCCAGCACCTTGTCACCTGTATCCGAACTTTCCATCTTGAACAGCTGCATACCCCCGACCCGCAGGAACGGCAGCAGTGAAATGGCCATAACAACAATTCCAATCCCGCCCAGCCAATGCAGCAGGGAACGCCACAACAAAATACCAGGAGGAGCCAGATCAAGGCCGGTGATAACCGTTGCTCCGGTTGTTGTCAGGCCGGAAATCGCTTCAAAAAATGCATCCGTATAGCTCATACGGAAACGCGACAAATGAAACGGCATCGCTGAAAAGGCCGTAACGCCAAGCCACGACAGAACCGTCAGCAAGAAGGCCTGATGGCGGGACAGGGTGATATTCCGGTCAAAATTGGCAAATGTCAGCAACAAGCCGACCAGAACAGTCAACGCTCCGGAGACAAAAAAACTGATCCAATCCGGATCGCCACCGGCCAAGTCAACAGCAGCCGGCACCAGCATGGCCACCCCAAGGATGGTCAGAAACGCACCGACCACAAACAAAACTGGCCGAAGACCAAGCGGACTATTCCCTTTTTGTTGCTGCATGAATGGCTGTATGTCCCCCGCACACCGTGGCCTACCCTGCCTGCTGCGCCCCACTGCAGGATCAAGCATTTTCTACCAACCAAGGCAGTGAAGCAAACTCTATCCCCTCTTCCCGCAAGGAATCACATTCCTGCGGTGAGGCCTCTCCATAAACCGGACGCGGCTCAACCTCGCCATAGTGGATCTTCCGGGCCTCTTCAGCAAAGCCCTGCCCCACATAATCACACTTTTCCTCAATGACACGTCGCACCATGCCAATCGCCTCACGCAGACGGACATCATGCTCGCTGCGCAGACTAGGCACCCCGCCCGGTGTTGCATCAGAAGACGTATCCCGTGCTGAGACAGGGGGCGTATCCCGCTCATCACCGACGCCACACCCGTCGCGTTTTTTAGCAATCTTGGGAACAGAAAGCGCTTTCTTAACCTGGCCGCTGCCACAGACAGGACACAGCACAGCCTGCTTTTCAATCATACGATCACAGGCCGCACTGCTGGCAAACCAGCTTTCAAAAGTGTGCCCACCGGCACAGGCAAAGTCATAAAGGATCATCGTGCTGCTTTGTCATGATACAAGATGTCAGCATGTTGGGAACCGACACCGTCGTTTAAACGGACCGGAAACCAAAGGCAATACAGAAGCCGTCAACAGGCTTCCCAAATCGCGCCCAGATATCTTGCCTTGCCGTCAGGTGCCCTATACTCTGGCGCCCCCAGTGAGAAGAGGATGCCATGACAACCGCCACCCTGCCCCCGGATATTGCCGGACTCAGCTTCGAGGATGCCCTGCGCGAACTGGAGCAGATTGTCCAGCAGCTTGAGCGTGGTCAGGTCCGACTCGACGAGGCTGTCGGGGCCTATGAACGCGGGACCCTTCTCAAGTTCCACTGTGAAAAGCGACTGGCGGATGCAACAGCCAGGGTGGAAAAAATTGCTCTTGCTGCCGACGGAACAGCCAGCAGCACAACCCCCCTTGATCCAGCCTGAGGTTCCAGAACAATGCCCGGCATGAGCCTAGCCCTGCAGGCTGCCCTGAAAGAAAAAACAGCTGCGGTCGAAACAATGCTCGCCCGTCTGATACCGGAGATACCGGAAGCAGAGGGACGGGTCTTTGAAGCCATGCGCTATTCAACGCTGGCTGGCGGCAAACGGCTGCGTCCGTTCCTAGTCCTAGCAACAGCCGACATGTTCAATGTCAGCGAAACCGCGGCCTTGCGCACCGCATCTGCAGTGGAGATGGTCCACTGCTATTCCCTTGTCCACGATGATTTGCCGGCCATGGACGACGACAGCATGCGCCGGGGAAAACCGGCCTGCCACCGCCAGTTTGATGAAGCAACAGCCATCTTGGCCGGTGATGCCCTGCTGACCCGTGCGTTCGAAGTTCTTGCTGCCCCGTCAACCCATGCTGATCCCGCCGTACGCTGCACTCTAGTCAGTGAACTGGCCAAGGCTGCGGGACCCCATGGCATGGTTGGCGGGCAGATGGTTGACCTTCTGGCCGAACGGAAAGGGCGGGATCATCTCGGGCTTGATGTTTCCGCCATCACCCGCATGCACCAGATGAAGACCGGCCGCATTATCGGCTTCTCGTGCATGGCTGGGGCTATCCTTGGAAAAGCACCGCCACAGATCCGCCACGCGCTACAGGCTTATGCCCACGACCTAGGGCTGGCCTTCCAGATCGTCGACGACCTTCTCGACGTAGAGGGTGATCCAGCCCGCATGGGTAAAACCCAAGGAAAGGATGCCGCCGCCGGGAAGGCAACCTTTGTCACCCTGCTCGGCCTGGAGAGAGCCAAGGAACAGGCCCGGGCCCTTGGCGAACAAGCCATTTCCCACCTTAAAGTCTTTGACGAAGAAGCATCTTTGCTGCGCGATGTTGTAGGATATGTCCTTGAGCGCCAGAGCTGACAGTCACGACACAACACGCACCTGATCGCACCGGAGGTTTCCTTTGCCGGCAAAACCCGACACCCCGCTTCTTGATACGATTACATATCCTGCAGACCTGCGGAATCTGTCAATCGATCAGCTTGGTCTTTTATGCGAGGAGCTGAGGGCAGAGCTTGTCGATGCCGTCTCGACAACTGGCGGGCACCTAGGTGCCGGGCTGGGTGTGGTCGAGCTGACTGTCGCCTTGCATCATGTCTTTAACACACCGAAAGATAGGCTGATCTGGGATGTTGGTCACCAGTGCTACCCACATAAGATCCTGACCGGGCGCCGTGACCGCATACGGACCCTCCGTCAGGGGGGAGGCCTTTCGGGCTTCACCTGCCGTGCGGAAAGTGAGTACGATCCCTTTGGGGCCGGACACAGCTCCACCTCCATTTCCGCTGGCCTGGGAATGGCCGTGGCCAGTGACCTGTCAGGCTCCGGGAACCATGTTGTTTCGGTCATTGGTGATGGCGCCATGAGTGCAGGCATGGCCTATGAAGCCATGAACAATGCCGGCGCCATGAACGCCCGGCTGGTTGTCATTCTCAACGACAACGATATGTCGATTGCCCCGCCTGTCGGGGCCATGAGTGCCTATCTGTCAAAGCTGATATCGTCCAAGCCCTATGTGTCCCTGCGCAGCCTAGCCAAGGGACTGATCAAGCGCTTCCCGGAATCGTTGAACCGCGCCGCACGCCGTGCGGAGGAGTATGCCCGTGGCATGATGACCGGGGGAACCCTGTTCGAGGAACTGGGCTTTTACTACGTCGGCCCCATTGACGGCCACAACCTAGAGCATCTTGTGCCGGTGCTGCGTAACGTCCGTGACCATGGTCACGGACCGGTTCTGGTTCATGTTGTGACCCAGAAAGGCAAAGGGTATGCCCCGGCCGAAGCGGCATCGGACAAATACCACGGCGTAGCACGCTTCAACGTCATGACCGGGGCACAGGAAAAAAGCAAGCCCAACGCCCCCAGCTATACCGGGGTCTTTGCCCGGGCCCTGACCGATGCAGCAGGACAGGATCCACGCATTGTCGCCATCACGGCAGCCATGCCCTCAGGAACGGGGCTGGATGTTTTTGCCTCGTCATTCCCGAATCGCTGCTTTGATGTTGGCATTGCCGAACAGCACGCCGTTACCTTTGCTGCCGGCCTGGCCTCCGAGGGGTACCGGCCCTTTGCTGCCCTGTATTCCACGTTCCTGCAACGGGGCTATGATCAGGTTGTGCACGATGTTGCCCTGCAAAATCTTCCCGTTCGCTTTGCCATCGACCGGGCTGGTCTGGTTGGCGCTGACGGGGCAACCCACCATGGTTCCTTTGACCTTGCCTATCTGGGCTGCCTGCCGAACATGACCATCATGGCCCCTTCGGATGAAGCCGAACTGGTGCATGCTGTAGCTACGGCCGCCGCCCACGACAGTGGCCCCTTTGCTTTCCGCTACCCCCGTGGTGAGGGTGTCGGTGTCCCCCTGCCCGAGAAACCGCAGGTCCTGCCGATTGGCAAGGGCCGAATCGTCCGGGAAGGCAAGGGAACGGCCCTGCTTGCCTTGGGTACCATCCTGCACCAGTGCCTGGAGGCTGCTGATATACTGGGCAGCCATGGCCTGTCACCAACCGTGGCGGATGCCCGCTTTGCCAAGCCCCTTGACCTTGCGCTGCTGCAAGACCTGGCAACACGCCACACCATCCTTCTTGTTGTCGAGGATGGAGCAACCGGCGGATTCTCGTCTTGGGTCATGAAGGCTCTGTCAGACCGCGGGCTTCTGGACGGCGCCCTGAAGGTACGAACGCTGACCCTGCCCGATACCTTTATCGAACAGGACACACCCGCTAGGCAGTTGAAAGAAGCAGGTCTTGATGCCGGATGCATTGCCGCAAAGGTCATGGAGCTGCTGGACAGCGACACCAGTGTTTCTATAAAGCCTGTATCACGCTGAGATCGTTTGCGAACAACAGATCAAGAGGATATTGTGGCCGGACTATCGGCTTTCTGCCGGTTCCTGATTGCTGGATCCCCGTGCCATGACGATTTTATCGGTCACAATCACCCTTTTTCTGCTTATGGACTCTCCGGGGAATGTCCCGATCTTTTTGTCTGTGCTGGGACGGCTGGAAAAAACCCGCCGCCGCCGCGCAATCCTGCGTGAAATTACATTTGCCCTGATCGCCCTTCTGCTGTTCCTGTTTTTTGGTCGAACCCTTCTGTCTTCTCTGGGGATCTCGGCACCTGCCCTGTCAGTAGCCGGAGGGGTTGTCCTGTTCCTGGTTGCCCTGCGCATGATTTTTCCCGGCCAGTACGGCAGCCTTACGGAAGGGACAGATCCAGACCCATGGCTGGTTCCTCTGGCCGTGCCCTTGGCTGCCGGTCCATCCAGCATGGCCTATGTCATGTTGATTGCCACACAGGAACCTGACCGGATCGGTGACTGGGCTCTTGCCATCGTCATGGCATGCGTGCTTGGCGGGTTAACAATTTACAGCGGCGATCTTCTGCGTCGTTGGATCAAGGATCGGGCCCTGAACCTGATCGAGCGCCTGATGGGCATTATTCTTGTTGTTATTGCCATCCAGATGCTGATGAACGGTATCGGCCAATATGTACAGACCCTGAGTACCGCAGCACCCTGATGACAAAGAAGACACAAGACCGTTCCAAAAAAACGACCAAGGAACGCATTGACCAGATGCTGGTGGACCGGGGCTTGGCTGAAAGCCGGACACGCGCCCAGTCCTTGGTGATGTCTGGCCTGGTTCTGGTTGATGGACACCGCGTTGACAAACCGGGAACCCGCGTTGCCCTGGACCAGACAATCGTCCTGAAAGGACAGGATCACCCCTGGGTCTCACGCGGGGGCTTGAAGCTGGACAAGGGGCTGGAGGTTTTCAACATTGCCGTTACCGGAAGCACGGCACTGGATGTCGGGGCCTCTACCGGCGGCTTCAGCGACGTTCTGCTGACCCGGGGGGCGTCACGGGTTTATGCGGTGGATGTAGGCTATGGACAGCTGGCCCATCGCCTGCGTACTGATCCACGCGTTGTGGTTCTGGAACGAACGAATGCCCGCTATCTGACGACAGACCATATCCCCGAACCCGTTGACTTAGTCGTCTGTGATGCCAGCTTCATTGGCCTGCGGACAGTTCTGGAAACACCTCTGACCTTCCTGAAGCCCGGGGGGTATCTGGTGGCGTTGATCAAGCCACAGTTTGAAGTCGGCAAAGAACGCCTAGGCAAAGGGGGGGTTGTCCGCGATCCCGCGCTTCACCAAGAGGTTTGTGATACCATGCATACATGGCTGACAGCGCAGCCCGGGTGGACCGTTCTGGGCATAACAGAAAGCCCCATCCGGGGACCGGAAGGAAATGTGGAGTTCCTTCTGGGAGCACAGCGGCTCCCGACCTGAAAAGCCCGGCATGGGGTGTGGCGTACTCAATCCACACCCCACGCCAACTCCCTACAATCCTTCAGAAGAAGGAGCCATTAGAACAGCCGGGCTTCGCCCGATGGCACGCTGACGTTCGATCCCGGAAATAAACGGCTTCACAAGCGGTTCCAAGGTCCCCAGATAGCTCAACTGTCGCATGCCATGCGCCAATCCCCCAAATACAGCCATAATCTGCTCCCACTCTGTTTTCGGGGCCGGAAATGGAACCAGCTCGATCTCTGCGTCTTCGGGAATACCAGCGGCCTCCCGCGCCAGGCGCACGGCTGTACCAAAACCACCAAGGGCATCAACCAAGCCGACAGCTTTTGCATCATGGCCGGACCAGACCCGGCCACGGGCCACATGGTCCACCTGATCGGGAGCGAGACCACGCCCCTGAGCAAGCTTGCCGGTAAAATCTGTATAAACGGCATCAAGAGAGCGATCGAACCAAGCGCGTTCTTCCGGCGTAAACTTGCGATTCGGACTCAGCATCAGGGCCCCGGATCCTGTCTCGACCCGCGCCCAAGAAACACCCAGCTTGTCCCACAATCCAGACACCACAGTCTTGCCCGAAAACACGCCGATAGAGCCTGTTATTGTCCCCGGATTTGCAACAATCGCATGCGCGGGCATGGACAGGAAATAGCCACCAGAAGCCGCATATTCGCCCATGCTCACGACCAGGGGGATGCCTTTCTCCTTGGCCCGAGCTACCTCACGCCAGATGGTATCACTGGCAACAGCATCGCCCCCGGGGCTGTTGATCCGCAGGACAATGGCCTTAATATCCGGATCATCCACTGCACTGCGAATAGCACCGGCAACCGTATCGGAACCAATACTGTGCGCTCCGGACATGGTTCCATCTTCACTTGCCCCGGCATGGATAACACCAACCCCGTGAATCAGGGCAATACGCGAAGCATGCGGCGATGGAGGCGCTATTGCACCAGCGAGGTAATCATCCAATGATACCTCCTTGTCGGTTCCTGCTGCGCTGTGTACAGCATCCATAAACTCATCCAGATACCCGATGGTATCAACCAGACCAGCATCCTTTGCTTCACTGGCGAACAAGGGAGGACGAGCCGCCAAGACCTCTACAGAAGCCCGTTCAAGGCCACGCCCGGAAACAACCGCATCAAGCAACTGGGACTGCCAAGAATCAAGCAAGGCACGCAGTGAAGCCCGATGCGGCTCACTCATGTCATCGCGCACCAAGCTGTCCATCGCCGTTTTATATTCCCAACGGCTTGCAAACTCATGCTCGATACCGATTTTTTCCAAGGCAGACTTCAGGAAAGGTACCTCGACACCAAAGCCTGTCAAACCCAAGGTCCCTGAAGGCTGCAACCAGATTTCCGAGAAACCCGATGCCAGAAGGTATTCTGCGCCACCGCCATTGGATTGCCCAAGTGTCTCGGCAAAGGCAAAAGCCGGTTTGCCCGAAGCACGAAAGCGTTCGATCGCGTCGCGTAGTTCCTGCGCTTCCGCTATACCACGCCCGGCATCACCAATACGGGCCGTCACCGCCTTAACCCTAGGGTCCGCAGCCGCACGATCCAGAACCGTGACGATATCGACCAGCGAGACTTGCGGCTCGAACAAATGATCAAGATGAACCTCTGGCAATTCCGGCGTTGGATAATCCAGAGACAGGGACAAAATCATCTCCGAAGGCAGATCAGCCGATCGGGAGAAAGAAGGCCCCAAACGAGATACACCAAGCACAAGAACAACCGATAAACTGACAAAAACAACGCCGCACAGAGCCAATGCCCACAACAACGCCCTACCAAAAATACGCATGACAGCTCCCTAAAAGGACCAACCGGAATTGACAGACAACGCAAAAAGAAGCATCCCGGCAATTGACCCGCCCTGTAGTATGCCGCAAAAGTGGCAGTTGACGGACAGAAGTGCAAGCTTGGTCCACCAAGGTGTCAGAGAAGAGGGTTTCGTTCATGCCTCATCCACGCATCGGCATCAGTCTTGGCCATAACAGCTTTGATGTTCTGGCTCTGACAACCAACGACTTTGTGCTGACGCGCGAACAGCACCCCCTGACATCGCCGTCTTACCACGACAGACTGCAAGCGATGGCCAGCCGGGTCAGAATGCTGGACCGTGAATATGGAAAGGGAAGCCTTGGCGTCGCCATCCCTGGCAGCATCACACCAGACAGCGGACATATCCGGACATCCCCTGTTCAGGACTTGATTGGCCACACGATGCTTGTTGACCTTTCCGCAGCGATTGGACGTCCGGTGCGCATTGCCAGCGATGCAGACTGCATGGCGCTATCAGAAACAATGGATGGTGCCAGCGCGGGCCTGTACTGCTGCTTCCATGCCATACTGGACCAAGGCGTAACCGGTTGCCTGACCATCGGAAACCGTATTCTGAGTGGCCCTAATGCCCTTGGGGGGGAATGGAGCCACAATCCTATTCCATGGCCACGGGAATGGAAACACGCCGATGAACGACCCGGCCCGGACTGTTACTGCGGACTGACAGGCTGCACAGAAACGTTTCTGTCAACGCACGGCCTTATGGATGACCATGCAAAGGCAACGGGAATAGCAATACCATGGCCTGATATTGCTGCATCGGCCACAGCCGGGGATCCTGACTGCCTGGAAAGCATGCAACGCTACGCAGACAGGCTGGCCCGGGCCCTGTCCATCATCGTCAATCTGGTTGACCCTGACGCCATCGTGCTGGGCGGCGCCCTGTCGGATATAGACTGGCTTTATGAAAAGATTCCCCTGCTGTGGTCCGGTTGGGCGTTGAGCAACACAACAAGAACCCGTTTATGCAAAGCTGCGCACGGGACCGACAGTATTGTACGGGGAGCATCACTGCTATGGGATTGCCCGGATCAGGTTCGCCCCCAACCGGCGCTGCTCCTACACCCGGCAGACTAACCACCCTATAGGGCACAGTCCGGCGCCGGGGGAGGATGGAGCTCGACGAGCGTACCACGCAGGCTGAACGTACCAAAATTCTGCAGCAGGCTTTCGGCTATACCATTATTCCGGTAACGCAGGGATACCTCGAAATCAGGAACACCACCACCGTTTGCTGGGTTGAAAAATGCCATAACAATCGGCCACCCCCCACCTTTCAGCAAGGCATTACCGGGAAGAACGGAAGAGGCCTGATCCGGAAACGGGTTGCCAACAGCAGCCGACAGATCAAAGGCAGGGCCGATGATGGAACCATCAAAAACAGGACGGGCCAGAAAGCGCCCCCCATTACGAGCCTGCCGGAAGAGAAGGTCTGTGTGCGCTGCCGGAAACAGCGTACCCGGGGAGAGATCAAAAACAACGTCCTGCTGGTCTCCCTCTATCCGGAAAAGGGCACTGCCAACCCCGGCAGGAGGCATACGCGCTTCCCCTTGATAGGCATCAAGAACCTCCCCATCCCGCATGTTCTGGACAGAAAAGCGGTAGGACTGACCATCCTTGGATTCCCACGAAAGAAAGTCCCAGCTGGACGAAACCGCATCCCCCTGACTCTGGAACAGGGTAAGATCCGTGCGGGTCTTGACCTTCCATGCTGTACAGCCATCCTCAAAAGTATAGCGCATGGTCCCCGAAGCCCCGACAATCCCCGAGGAAGAACGGGCCGAGTGCAGCTCCATCCGGTACACGGCGGCATGGGGCACAAGACTGGAGCCATTCGATGGAACAACAGGCTTTGACCAGACTGCAACAGAAAAGCCGGCACCCAAGAAGGGCCCGACAACACAAGACATCAAAGCTATTCTCAGATAACGCCCATACATGGCAGAGTTCCTGCGTCCTGCCTATTGGCCGAAACAATGACGACCCAGAATGGTGCAGTTCAAAGGATTTGCCAAGTCAGCTCCACACCCGGGAACAGGCTACGCGTCTGTTTTCCGGGACGTGTTGCATAAACGCAAGCCTCCCCGAGACATGTATAACCCGGGGAGGCTTGGACACATAAGGATCAAGGCAGGGGAAGAAACCTATGCACCGGCAGCGCTGGCCGGGGCTGCACCGCCTTTTTGAACCTCTATTTTCTTCGGCAGCTGAAGGCGGATATGAAGCTCGCGCAGCTGCTTCTCGGTCACTTCCGAAGGCGCCTGCATCAACAAATCCTGGGCCTGGCCGTTCATCGGGAACAGGATAACCTCACGAATATTGGGTTCGTCGGCCAGCAGCATCACCATACGGTCGATACCCGGCGCTGCACCACCATGCGGAGGGGCCCCGAACTTGAAGGCATTCAACATGCCGCCAAACTTCTCTTCGACCACATCAGGGCCATAACCGGCAATCGCAAAAGCCTTGTACATGATCTCTGGCAGGTGGTTCCGGATGGCGCCGGAAGACAGCTCTATCCCGTTGCACACGATGTCATACTGGAATGCCTTGATATCCAGCGGATCCATGGTTTCCAAGGCATTCATGCCGCCTTGGGGCATGGAGAAGGGGTTGTGGCTGAATTCGATCTGGCCGGTATCTTCGTTGCGCTCGTACATCGGGAAGTCAACCGTCCAGCAGAACCGGAAAACGCCCTGTTCGCGCAGCGACAGATCATCGCAGACCCGTTCCCGAACCTTGCCGGCAAACTTGGCAGCACCCAGTGCCTTGTCACAGACAAAGAACACAGAATCTCCGTCC
Source organism: Haematospirillum jordaniae (assembly GCF_001611975.1). Lineage (GTDB taxonomy): Bacteria > Pseudomonadota > Alphaproteobacteria > Rhodospirillales > Rhodospirillaceae > Haematospirillum > Haematospirillum jordaniae. The sequence continues at coordinate 1,432,037 of NZ_CP014525.1, read as the reverse complement.
TGAAGGCCACAGGCATCCTTGATGGACTGCAGGCGATCGGCTTCCAGATTCTTGGCAATCGGGCCTTTCGGGCCATCGGCGGCAAACTGGACATAACCGAGACCACCCTGCCCTTCCTCACGGGCCCATTCATTGAGCTTGTCGTACCACCCACGCGGACGGGCTGCTGCACCGGGGGCCGGAATGGCACGAACCACGCTGCCAGCCGCAACGCCACGGGCAAAAATCCCGAAACCGGAATCGCGGAAGGCATCCGTCACATCGGTAATCAGCAGCGGATTCCGAAGATCCGGCTTGTCCGACCCATACTTCAGCATAGCGGTATCATAGGGGATGCGCTCGAACGGCATGGGCGAAACCGCTTTGCCGCCAGAGAACGTCACAAACAGGTCATGCAGGACCGGCTCGATAGCGTTGAACACATCCTCTTGGGTGACAAAGCTCATTTCAAAATCAAGCTGGTAAAACTCACCCGGCGAACGGTCGGCACGGCTGTCTTCGTCACGGAAGCAGGGAGCAATCTGGAAATAGCGATCAAAGCCAGCGACCATCAACAGCTGCTTGAACTGCTGCGGGGCCTGGGGCAACGCATAGAATCGACCCGGGTTCAAACGGCTGGGAACCAAGAAGTCACGGGCCCCCTCGGGGCTGGAAGCCGTCAGGATCGGGGTCTGGAACTCGTTGAAACCATCGGCTGTCATGCGCTGGCGCAACCAAGCGATTACCTGCGAACGCAACAGCATGTTGGCATGGACTTTCTCGCGCCGCAGATCAAGGTAGCGATAGCGCAGGCGGGTATCCTCGCCAAACTCTTCTGTGCCGGCAACCTGCATAGGCAGAACATCCGCACGCGACTGCACGACAATGTCGGAAACCCGCAGCTCGATCTCGCCCGTGGTCAAACGGGGATTGACTGTTTCCGGGGAACGGGCGACTACCGCACCGGTAACCGTAACAACACTTTCCGGTCGCAGGGTTTCAAGAACCCGGAAAATCTCCGATGACACATCGGTCACACACTGGGTGATTCCGTAATGGTCACGCAAGTCGACAAACAGCAGGTTGCCGTGGTCACGCTTGCGGTGAACCCAACCGGACAGCCGCACCTGCTGGCCCACATGCTCCTTGCGGAGATCGCCACAGGTATGGGTACGGTACGCGTGCATGGAAGATACCTCTTGGTTCATGGAAACAGCCGGATCGGGCAAACCACATGGCAATGCGGCCCCGAACCGGCGAAAAGCACACGGTTCGGGGCGGATTGTCAAGCAGAAGCGCACAGAACCGTCAGGCTGATATCTGCCGAACAGCCTCCAGCACAGCGGCAGCGTGGCCGGGAACCTTGACCTTGCGCCACTCCCGCGCGATTTCACCGCCAGGCGCAATCAGGAATGTAGAGCGATCAATGCCCATATACTTGCGACCATACATGCTCTTCTCGACCCAGACCCCATAGGCCTCGCACAGGCTGCCAGTCTCTTCATCAGACAGCAGGGGGAACGGAAGGCTGTGCTTTTCCACAAACTGGTCATGCTTGCGCACGGAATCCCTGGATACGCCAAGAACCACAGCACCGGCAGCCAAGAAATCGTCGTGCAGATCACGGAAATTCTCGGCCTCGGTTGTACACCCCGACGTCAGGTCTTTTGGATAGAAATAGAGAACAACAATCCTGTCCTGCAACGCGGCCAGTGACACGCGTCCTCCGCCGCTGGCGGGAAGGTCGAACGCGGGAGCCGGCTGGCCTGTCATCATGTTCATGGTTTCGATTCTCCTTGTACCGGCGCAGAACCAGAAGCCCGGCGGGCCTGGTCCGCCGGATGTTCAATCAGGCGTGCAAAAAGGGCTGATACCTGCCTGTACACATGGCCCATGCGTTCCTTCAGGCGCGGGAAATCAGGTTCCCCGGCTGAATGGGCCAAACGCGCACACAGGCCGGGTGGCGCCTCCTGCTCCCGGAAAACGCCGTCGATGGAATAGCGCAAAATGCCCTGCAGTCCAAGCCAGAGTTCCTGCGCCTCCTGCAACAGGTCCGCATCAGGAGATTCAAGGAAACCTGCGTCCCGCAGACGATCGATGGCACCGGCAATGTTGGCATCCAGAACAGCAGGCTGCACATTGGCATGTCGAAGCAGAAGATACTGCACAATAAACTCGATATCCACCAGCCCTCCACGCCATAATTTGACATCAAACATGTTGGCGGCACGGCGTTCACGGGCCATGCGGACCCGCATATCTGCAACATCCAGCAACAACGCAACCGGATCAGGGGGCAGGCCAAAAGACTGCACAAGAGCCAGGGAAACCCGCCGGGCCAAGGCTGGGTCTCCACACACAACCCGGGCCCGGGTCTGGGCCATGCGCTCCCACGTCCATGCCGATTCAGCGTTATACCGGACAAAGGCATCCAGACTGACTGCCAGCGGTCCCTTTGACCCCGACGGACGAAGGCGCATGTCCACCTCGTAAAGAATACCCGCAGAAGTCATCGCTGTGACCGCATTGACAAACCGCTGGGTCAGACGGATGAACCAGGTGCTGGCCGCCAAAGGAACCGGTCCATCCGACGTTTCGCAGTCTGCCGGGAAATCATAAAGAAGGGTCAGGTCAAGATCAGAGGTCACGGTCATTTCCCGCCCGCCCATTTTCCCTAGGGCCAGAACCACCAAGGCCCCACCCGGAACACGCCCGTGACGAAGGGAAAATTCACGCTCTGTTTCACGCAAGAGGCGATCAAGAACCACATCGGCAACAGCCGTCAGGGCCTCGCCCGCCGGACGGGGAGCAACCATGTGACGCAACACCTGCACCCCAACCTGAAACTTGCGCCCGTTGACCCAGATCCGGCACAGGTCCAGCACATCCTCGAACGCCGATGTTCCAGCAAGAATCCGGTCAAGATCGGCCCCTAGGGCATCCCGGTCGGGCAGCGGGGCCAGAAAATCCCGGGCCATAACCGCATCAAACAACCCGGGGCGACGGGCAAGAATACCCGCAAGACGCGGGGCATCCCCCATGATATCGGCTAGAAGATCCAGCAGCCGATCATTGTCATATAGAAGCGAGAAGATCTGTATGCCAGCCGGCAGACCCCGCAGAAACTCGTCAAAACGGTAAAAAGCTTCATCGGGACGGAATGTCTTGCCCAGCGCACGTAACAAAGTTGGCACCAGCTCGGTCAAGACCTCGCGCGCCCGGGTAGACCGTGTAACCCGATAGCGACCATGATGCCAGGCACGGATCATCGCAGCAATGGCACGGGGATTGGTATAGCCCAACCCCGAAAGAGTCTGCAGGGTTTCCGGATCATCTTCATGGCCGGTAAAAACCAGGCTTCCTCCCTGTCCGTCCGGGGTTTCGGTACCAAGGCCAGGTGCATCACCAAAAAGGGCGGCATAGTGGGCTTCAACCGTACACAGAACGGCCTGCATGGCCTGATCAAACGATGCTAGGTCCGGCCACCCGAGGAAACAGGCCAGATGCGCCCGGCGCTCCGGATCTAGGGGCAGGGTCTGTGTCCGGGCGTCATCAATCATCTGCAGCCGGTGCTCCACCGTCCTGAGAAACTGGTAGCACCGGCTCAAGTCATCACGCACAGTGCCGGTAATCCGCCCGGCATCCGCAAGGGCATCAAGGGCATCAAGGGTTCGGGAAAGGCGCAATCCCGGTACACGCCCACCCCAGATCAGCTGCTGGGTCTGGGCAAAAAACTCGATCTCCCGGATACCCCCACGGCCGAGCTTGATGTTGTGACCGGCCACGGCGACATGCCCTCCTCCCTTGTGGGCATGGATCTGGCGCTTGATGGAATGAATATCCTGTATCGCATTGAAATCCAGTGATTTGCGCCACACAAACGGACGCAGGCCGGACAGGAACTCACGCCCGCGCACAATGTCACCGGCAACCGGTCGCGCCTTGATCATCGCCGCCCGTTCCCAGTTCTGGCCAAAACTTTCATAGTAAATTTCCGCAGCCTGCACCGACAGCGCCAAGGCTGTTGACCCCGGATCCGGACGCAGGCGCAAATCCGTACGGAAGACATACCCGTCGGCCGTGCGCTCTTCCAGAAGACGCATCAGATCACGGGTCAGACGGACATAGAATTCTGATGGAGACTTGCGCCCCCGGTACCTTATTTTCTCCTCGTCGTAGAGGACGACCAGGTCAATATCAGAGGAGTAGTTCAGCTCGAAAGCGCCCAGCTTGCCCAGCGCTAGAATCATGTAGCCACAGTCCTTCTGAGGATCGTCGGCATGGGGAAGATCAATCTGTCCCGTGTTCTGCGCCGCACGCAACAAGGCCGCCACACACAGTCGCAAGGCCATGTCCGCAAAGTCGGACAATGCCGCACTGACCCGGATGGAATCCCAGACACCAGCCATATCCGCAAGGCCAGCCAGCATGGACATCCGCCGCTTGGCCACACGCAAGGCCTTCATTAGTTCAGGCGTTGTCACGGGCTGCGCCAACTCCTGCCTCAGGGTATGCAGCAACACCGTTATCTCGGCATCTGGGCCACGCGAGAACAGGGAGAAGAAAAAGGCCGGCTCCTGCAAAAGGCACGTCGTCAGAAACGGACTGTTGCCAAAACAACTTTCCAGAACCCTCTGGACATCAGGATGACCGGATACCATATCCGGTACAGGAACCGACTGCTCTGCACAATGATCCACAAAACGCGCCACCACGTCCTGCCAGTGCTGCATAGCCACGGCAACTTTCAGACGGTCAAAGGGGGGGGGCAAGGCCGACCAGTCACCCCACTCCAGCAGGGCTGGCAAAGGGGCGGGTTCAGGTTTGCGGATAAACAGGGGAACAGGCACGTCAGGCATTCCAATTCAATCTGTTTTACCGCAGACTGCGGGAGCCGGAACAAACGGTCAAGGCTGACCTCTGTCACGAGGTTATTGCCGGCATGATGACAAAAATCGGGGTTGTTGTGATTCAAAAGGGCGTAAGTCAATTTTTGCGTATTGTGGTGGGTATCCTGTTTGCCATCCTGCTGGCAGCCGGCGCCCTGACGTGGCGACTGGACCAAGGGCCTGTGATGCTCGACGCCCTGACACCTTACCTGGAAGATGCCCTGTCCGACCCACAAGCCAACGTACGGGTTTCCATTGAACATACTGAACTACGCTGGGATCACGGGCTTGGCTCTGTCGGATTACGCCTTCAGGGAACACGCGTAAGAGATAACCAAGAGAGGCTTGTCGCACGCTTCCCCGGGCTGGGTATTACCATCGAGCCATGGTGGCTTCTGCAAGGCCGGATTTACCCGAGAATGATCCGGATCATCAATCCCAGAATCCTGATGATCCGGGACAAAAATGGCCAGATACGCTTGGGCATGTCAGACTTGCCGGATAACCCGGTGCCCTTGCCGGAAGAACAAGGACATACAGAACCTGAGAGCACGGCAACAGAAACAACAACCGACTTTGTACAGGAGATTCTGGCGTCCCTGACCAACCATGGCTCACCCGATGGCACACCGGGCAGCGTTGTCCTGTCGCATCTGTCACTGTTACAGATCAGCGATGCCAGCATGGTGGTTATCGACAGAATAGCCGGAATGACATGGCATATTCCCCAAGCATCTGCCGACATGACCCGCACCCGTGGTCAGCTGGATTTTGATGCTGACCTAGAACTGGCCACATCACGAGACACGACGCATCTGGATCTGACGGGCTCCTACAGCGCCCGATCCCGTCATCTAGAGTTCAGGCTGGAAACACGGGACCTGCGCCCGTCGGTCCTGTCCAACCTGTCCGGGGCACTGTCCCCGCTGGCCGGCTTGGATATCCCGCTAAGTGGCACCATAGAAGCACGCCTTGCCTTGGGAGAGCAGACAGCCCTTGTCTCGGGAGCTGCTCATATCACCGGAAAGTCAGGCATTCTTCACCTCCCAGAACCGATAAAAGGTGATATTCCGGTCAAATCATTGGAAATAGGACTGAAGACAACAGCAGACCTGCAGGACATTCAGCTGGAAACCCTGATACTGGATCTGGATGGAACCATCGTCACGGCCCAAGGCCACCTTCAGTCCGGGACAGGAGGGACCACGCCTCCCTCAGGGCAAGTGACCGTCTCTGTCGATGCGCTTCCGGTCAACCGGCTCCGCGACCTGTGGCCCGCTGCACTTGCGGTCAATCCAAGAACGTGGATTACAGAGAACCTAGAGGATGGAACCGTACGGAACGGGTCATGGACATTCGACCTGGGGGCTGATGAACACAACACCATCATGCTCAAGGCCCTTTCCGGCACAGCACAGGCAGAAGGAGTCACCGTCCACTACCTGCGCCCCATGCCCCCGGTATCCGATACGCACGCCACCATTTCTTTCACAGGGGATACTGTCGGCATTGCGGTTCAAAGTGGATACTCCGGCGCGCTCAAGGTCACCGGCGGAACAATCGCGCTTGAAAAACTGGACCAAGATGACAACACCGCTGCCGTCAATCTGTCCATAACCGGTCCCTTGCCTGAAGCCTTGGCCCTGATCGACAACAAACCGCTGGGCTATGCCCGCAAGATCGGCATTGTACCGGACAAAACAGCCGGCCATGTGGAAACAGAGCTGAAGCTATTATTTCCTCTGCTCAGCGACCTTCCCCTAGACCAGTTGTCTGTCCATGCCAACGTGCAGGCAAAGGACGTGTCGATTGCCAATCTGGTTTTCAACCAGAACCTGGAAAAGACCCGCATCACCATGGCGGTGACAACACAAAATCTTGAGGCAAAGGGAGAGGGAATGATCGGCGGAATTCCCGCCCGTTTTACGTGGACGGAGAACTTCTCCGGCACCCCCTTTGCCAGCCGTTACTTGGTTGATGCTACCATCGCGCAGGACAAAAGACCCGTTGTCGGCCTGACCTTTACGCCCTTTGACGGAGAATGGATCGAAGGACCCATTACCGCAAAGGCCGACATGACAACCCAAAGCGACGGCCATGCCACCCTGAACGTAGACGCCGACCTGACCGCAGCCCATGCCGCAATACCTGAACTTGGATGGGTCAAACCCACCGGAAAGCCCGGACATGCCAAGGCAACGTTGCTGCTGCGCGGACAGAATGTGACCGAAGTACCATCGTTTTCAGCCAGCGTTGCCCCGGATCTGACAATACGTGGGTCCCTGAATATCGGACGCAACAGCACACTGGCAGACCTGCGCCTAGATACGGTGCGGATCAACGGCACGGATGCAAAAGTCCGGATCAGACCAGCCAAGGACAGCGACGGCCTGAATGTTACGGTCACTGGGTCAACCCTGGACCTGTCTCCCCTGTTCTCGAGCCAAGATGACAGCGAAGGCAACAGTAAAAAGGAGCCGGACAGAACATCCAGCATGGCCGATGATGCCCCCCTGCCTGAAGGTATACCGACAACCCCGCCGACGGTCACACACCTGGATTTTGCAAAGGTCTTGATGTCCGAGCATGGGGGACTGGAAGACCTGAAAGTATCTGCGGCACGTCGTAACGGCCGCTTCGAAAGCGTACAGGCCACAGCCCGCGTCGATGAAGGAAAACCGGCGGAATTCCGGATTACCCCCTCAGGGGAACAGGATGGAAGAAATATGACCCTGCGCACATCGGATGCCGGTGCACTGGCCCGTGCGTTGGGTATTATCACAACAATGCGGGGCGGAGAGCTTCAGGTTAACGGAACCCTGAGTCGTCATGGCGTGGCCCGTGGCACCGCGACGGTCGGTCAATACCGGCTGGTGGATGCTCCGCTCCTAGCACGAATACTGTCCGTTGCCGCCCTGACCGGGATTCTGGATACCTTGCGGGGGGAAGGCATCGGCTTCGAATCCCTAGAAGCTCCCTTCGTGTACGACAGCGACCGCAACAGGCTGACCCTGAATGACTTCCGGACCCACGGGGCATCACTTGGAATGACAGGGCGCGGAACTGTGTGGTTTTCTGAAGGCCAGATTGACGTAGCCGGCTCCATCATACCGGCCTATGCCCTGAACAGCTTGGTCGGCAAGATCCCCCTGATCGGGCAGATCCTGACTGGTTTTGAAAAAGACGGCGGTCTGATTGGGGCCAACTACGCCATTCGCGGCACAACCAGCGAGCCGTCTATTTCTGTCAACCCCCTCAGCGCCCTTGCACCGGGCTTTCTGCGCCGACTGTTCAATCTGGGACAGGGTAGTACAGCGAACGAGGCCGAACCTCAACCGGCACCTTCTCCCTGAAGCGGGGAAGGACGCCGCCCCCGGATCAGACGCCCGTCAAGTACGGCAAGGCCCAGCGCAATAAGGGCCATGCCTGCCCCATGGCGGGGTTCCAGCTGCTCTTCCAGAAACAGGAAGCCCAGGACAACGGCACTGACTGGAATCAGGAAGGTAACAAGGGATGCATTGGACGCCCCGACGCGATCCAGCAGGTTATAAAACAGCAGGTAGGCACAGACCGTTGACAGAACAGCAAGCCCAAGAACCGCACCCCATGCCGGGATACCGGGTACAGGCAGGGTCCACGGCGTTTCCAGAGCCAGAGCAAGGGGCACCAGAACCAAGGCTGCCCCGGTAATGCTTCCCACCGTAACGATCAAGGGGGATACGCCGTCCTGCTGCGCAAGGTAACGCCCATAAATCGCCGCCATGGCATACGACAAGCTGGCCACCAGCACCGCACCTTGGGCCAGAACAGACAGGCCGATGCCATCAAGGGCATCCAGACCTGTCATCACCACCACACCACTAAATCCCAGCACCACACCAAGGCATTTTCCCGGTGTCATCTTCTCCTCGCGGATCAGGACATGGGCTAATAAAACGGTAAACAAAGGCGTTGTTGCATTCAGAATTGAAGCCACACCAGCTGAAACCGTCCCCTGCGCCCAAGCAATCAAGACCTGTGGAACCGCATTGTTCAGCAACCCCATAGCAACAAAAGCGAAAAAGGGCGCAGACCCGATCAGGAAAAATTGACCCCGGATCATCAACAGGCCCCACAAAAATGGCAGGGCACAAAAAACCCGCAGGGCAACCAGCGTAAAGGGCGGGATCTCAGGGACGGCAACACCGACAAAGAAAAACGCCCCCCCCCAAAGAACCGATAAAAGAACAAGCAAGCCCCATTCCCGCACCCCCATCACTGTACCCGCCACGTCTGCATTCCCTGCCTAAAAAGTCTTGTCAAGAAAAGGGGCCCAGCACCCCCTGAAGGAAAAGTACCTGAACAGATACGGGCAAACCTGTCATCTGGTTTTATCCCGAACAGACCATTGACCCGGAACCGGGGCTGCGATACCCCTGCCCGGATAGTCTGGACAACAGGAATGCTGTACTGTGTTTGCCACCATCTCCGACGCTGCCCATGCGGTTCTGACCACAGCAGACCCTGCCCGTAAATGTCTGCTGACACGGCAGCTTTGCCTGCTGTGGGAACGAACCGGGCTTCCACCGGCAGGACAGACCCTGCCACCGGACAGGCCGGCACGACCGGAGCATCCCGCCCTTCTACCCCCCCGGGATATGCCGAAGCGGTCAACAGGTCCGGGAAAGGGGCGCATTGGCCTGATCCATGCCTTGGCCCATATCGAACTGAATGCTGTTGATCTGGCCTGGGACATTGTCGCCCGCTTCAATGATGAAAGAATGCCCGTCGCCTTTTATACGGACTGGATCCGGGTTGCTGATGACGAAGCCGGACACTTCATGATGCTGGAAGGGGCCCTGCGTCGGCACGACTCCTTCTACGGTGCCCTGCCGGCCCATGACGGGCTGTGGCAAGCAGCCGAGAAAACAACAGGGTCACTGTCGGCGCGCCTAGCCCTTGTACCCATGACACTGGAAGCACGCGGACTGGATACCACACCTGCAACAAAGGATCGCTTGCGAGCGCAAGGAGAGCATGATCTGGCCGACATGCTGCATGTGATCTTCGAGGATGAAATACGCCACGTCCACAGCGGCGTGCGGTGGCTGACCTACTTGGCCCAGCGCGACAACCAGGACCCTGCTGCCCTGTTTGCCACCCATATCCAAACCCTGTACCCCGGGGGCCTGAAACCACCTTTTAACGTGGAGGCTCGCACGCAGGCTAGCTTCCCCGAGAGCTGGTACCGGCCACTACAGGCAGAACCAACATAAGGGGAAGAGCAACACCCTGTTACAAGAGCGGTGGACTAACCAAGGCTTGTCTAGGTCCTTCTGCGGTATCCCCCGCAACGGATTGGGCCTTGGCGCCATCAATCACAAATCTACCTTGTACCAGCCGACGCAGGGCTTCCGGATAAATCCTGTGTTCCTGTTCCAGAACCCGGGAAGCCAGTGTATCCGGGGTATCCGCTGACAGAACAGGAACCGCTGCCTGCATCAGAATTGGCCCGTCATCCAAGGCCGGGCGTACAATGTGGACCGTACACCCGTGCACACGGACCCCGGCATCAAGAGCCTGCCGGTGTGTGTGCAGTCCCTTGAAGGATGGCAGCAAGGATGGATGGATATTGATGATTCGATCCTGCCAACCACAAATGAACCCGGCGGACAGAACCCTCATAAAGCCGGCGAGGCATACAAACTCCACACCAGCCTCCCGCAGGCAGGCATCCAAGGCGGCATCAAAATCCTCTCGCGAGGGAAAATCCTGATGCGGGATAACTGTTGTGGGGACACCGGCCATCCGGGCACGATCCAGTGCATAAACATCGGGAATATTGGATATGACGCGAACAACAGAGGCCGGGAAATCCGGCCCCTCCGCCGCATCAAGCAAGGCCTGAAGATTGGATCCCCGGCCGGACACCAGCACCCCGACCCTGGCACGGGACGATGCCGCTGCTATCATGGCCCCCATGCCTTTTCCAGCCCCTCCATCAGAACCGCCTCCCCTCCAGGGGCACGTTCAACCAAGGAACCAACAACCCGAGCCTGCTCACCAAAAGACTGCAACAGGTCTAGGGCCTCTCCGACATGGTCCGGCGACACCACCATGATCATACCCAGACCGCAGTTGAACGTCCGCGCCATCTCCCGCGCTGTCACCCCACCCTCGCGGGATAGCCACTGGAACACAGGAGGCAAGGGAACAGCCGCCATATCCAGCGATGCTGCCAGATGGCCAGGCAGGACGCGGGGAATATTCTCGGGAAAACCGCCACCGGTAATATGGGCCAATGCCTTGGCATACCCGGCCCGCACTGCCGCAAGGCAACTTTTCACGTATATCCGTGTCGGAACCAGAAGCGCCCGCCCCAACGACATCTCTGGCGCGAAGGGGGCTGGAGCATCCCAGTCAAGCCCCGTTCTTTCAACAATACGGCGCACCAAGGAATAGCCGTTGGAATGCACACCGGTAGATGCCAGCCCGATGATCACATCTCCGGCTTGGCATCCGGATCCGTCAATCAAGGATCCCCGTTCAGCTGCACCAACGGCAAAACCGGCCAGATCATAATCCTTGCCGGCGTATAGCCCCGGCATTTCAGCGGTTTCCCCGCCGATCAGGGCACAACCGGCCTGACGACATCCTTCGCTGATCCCGGCAATAATGGTGCGAGCACGCTCCACATCCAAGGATCCGGTGGCAAAGTAGTCCAGAAAGAACAGGGGCTCGGCCCCCTGAACAACCAGATCGTTGACACACATCGCAACAAGGTCAATACCAACCGTATCGTGACAGTCAGCATCGATGGCGATTTTCAGTTTTGTACCAACGCCGTCGTTTGCAGCGCACAGGACCGGATCCTGAAAGCCCGCGGCCCGAAGGTCAAAAAGACCCCCGAAGCCGCCTAGGGCCGAATCCGCTCCGGGACGTGCTGTTGAACGGGCAAGGGGTTTGATGGCTTGCACAAGGGCGTTTCCGGCGTCAATGTCAACGCCGGCATCCCTGTAACTTAGCCCTTTGGGTTCGGAAGGAGTAGTAATGGCGGCCTCACAGAGGTTCACTGTCAAATGGATGGACCGGATGCGCAAGATACTGCAACGGGCGGCTAATGCAATGGCTGGAAAAAAGGCAGTATGCCTGACCGTGCTCTGGATAGCTGTTTTCGTACCGTTTCCGGTAAAAGCCGCCGATATTCCCGGGGCGATGCTGTCCGTCTATACCGTCAGCGATGTTGCTGTGGATGCTTCGGCCCCGAATGCCGTCCGGGCCCGTGAAGAAGCCTTGGCCAATGGACAGCGCGATGCCTTCCGTATTCTTGTGACCCGTCTGGGCGCACCGGCAGACCGTATTCCCGTACCGGACCCAGCCGCCATGAACGAGCTGGTGCTGGGTGTTGCCATCCTGGAAGAAAAGACATCCAACGTCCGTTACATCGGGAAAGCCGCCTTCACATTTTTCCCGGACGGGGTACGTGACCTTTTACGCAAGGCCGGCTTTACGGCGGTTGATGTACCGGCCCGCCCCCTTGTCGTTCTACCTGTCTGGACACCGTCTCCGGGTGCTCCATCCCGGTTGTGGGACGATCCGAATCCGTGGAAGACAGCGTGGGACAACCGTCCGAAAGCCGGCTTGGTTCCGTTGGATGTTCCCTTGGGGGATCTGGAAGACGTAACCGCCATCGATGCTGCACGGGCTTCAGCCATGGACCCGATGGCCATTGATACCATTACGCAACGGTATCAGGCTGAAGATGCGTTGATCGCTCATGCCGAGGCCTTGTCCCTTGATCGCTCCAGTGGCCTTCCGACAGAAATACGGATCCGTGCCACCCGTGGACAGGACAGGGATGCAACATTCCACGATACGGTTCCAGTCTTGGGTGGCCTATCCTTGGAAGCAGCCCTGAACGAGGCCGTAACCCGCACCGTTGCCTGGTTGGAACGTGGCTGGCACGACGAATACAGCACAATAGCCAGCGGTGAGACCCAGACCCTGAATCTGAGGGTTCATATTTCTGCCGGACTGGAAAACTGGCTGGCTGTGCGCAAGGCCCTAGACAAGAACCGGAATATCAAGTCCTGGGCCCTTGATACCCTGACTCGCACAGAAGCTCTGGTGTCTGCAACGATTTATGGTGATGCCGAACGCCTGTCGTCCTCTCTGTCTGCCGATGGTTTGCAGATGATCCTGGAAGGGGAGCAATGGGTTATTCACCCGGCAACCCATACACAGGCGCCCCCGTCATCACTTACGCCAGTGCCATACAATAGCCAGTATCCCGAATAACAACTGGGCAGCCACGAAGACACGTGCATGAAGACGGATCTGGAAAGAAGGCGAGCCCCCGGTTATGGTGGGCACTGGCGCACGATAAACACCGAGCCTCGATGACTGCATCACCCTCTCCGCTGCCCGGCGACCCATACCCCCCCTCACCACCCTCACGAACGTGGGTGTTCTGGGTGTCGATGGTGCTTCTGGCTCTGCTATCAGTTTATATCCTGCGAACCGCGCTCCTGCCCTTTGTGGCAGGGGCGGCCGTGGCCTATTTCCTTGACCCCGTTGCAGACTGGCTGGAACGTCATGGCCTTTCGCGTCTGGTTGCAACCATCTTGATTACATTTCTGTTCCTGATGGTTGTCATCGGCATACTCCTGATTCTTGTGCCTGCCCTTCAGGCAGAGATCGTGGGCTTTGTCCATCGCATTCCAGCCTACGCCCAAGCTATTGCAAGACGACTGGAACCCTTGGTGAGCCAAGCTGCAGAGTTCCTGCCCAAATCCCAGGTCCAGAAATTGACCGACGGCGCATCCGGGATGTTCAGCAATGTCCTGTCCTGGATTTTTGATCTGGTACGGAGCCTTCTTTCCGGTGGAGCCGCCCTGATCAATGTCCTGTCCCTGGTGGTGATTGCGCCCGTAGTGGCCTTTTACCTGCTGCGCGACTGGGACGCCATTGTGACCAGAATTCATGACCTCTTGCCGCGACAACACGCCGGAACCATTGTGGAACTGGCACGGGAATCCGATACCGTGCTGGCCGGCTTTGTCCGCGGACAGGCTATTGTGTGCGTGTCGCTGGGCACCTTCTATGCAGTGGGGCTCAGCCTAGTGGGCCTTGATCTGGGGCTTCTGGTCGGGTTGGGTGCAGGGCTGATCTCTTTTGTGCCCTATGTCGGCACCATTCTTGGCTTTGTCATATCCATGGGCCTAGCCTTTGCCCAGTTTTCCGATACGTTGCACATTGCCCTGACAGCGGCCGTCTTTGCCTTGGGACAATTCTTGGAGGGGAATTTCCTCTCCCCTTGGCTTGTCGGCAACCGCGTTGGCCTGCATCCCGTGTGGATGATTTTTGCGCTGCTGTCCGGGGGAACACTGTTCGGCTTCGTTGGCATTCTTATGGCCGTACCGGTTGCCGCCGTTCTGGGGGTTCTGGTACGCTTTTCCCTGCGTCGTTACCGTAACAGCCACCTTTATCACGGCCACAAGCCGACATGACGGGGGGCTACTCCCCCTATACTGTCAAAGGACCTGCCCAGATCATGCAGCAATTGCCCCTGCCACTTGAACACCGCCCTGCCCTGGGGCGGGAGGATTTTCTGGTTTCCTCTCATAATGCCGAGGCCGTTGCCTGGATTGATCGCTGGCCAGACTGGCCAACCGTGGCCGTAATCCTTTATGGCCCGGGCGGATGCGGTAAAAGTCACTTGGCCCATGTATTTTCTGCCTGCGCAGATGCCCCCGTAGTTCAGGGAGAAACCAATCTGGTTCTGGACCCGCCCGTACTCCTTGCAGGGCATCGCGCCTTGGTCATTGATGACGCGGATGCCGGGCTTGATCAGGTTTCCTTTTTTCACCTTTTCAACAGCGCCCGCGAAGCAGGCTGCTCTCTGCTTTTAACGGCATCCGCTCCACCGTCCGTGTGGGGCCTGACACTACCTGACCTGCGTTCACGCCTGAACACAGCCCCGACAGCATGCATCAGCGACCCGGATGACACCGCAATGGCTGCCGTCCTGATCAAGATGTTCTCGGACCGGCAACTGCGCATTGGTACCGATGTCCTGGATTATCTGGTCCGCCATATGGAACGCAGCTTTGAAGCCGCACGGACCTTGGTACAGAATGCAGACCGAATATCCTTGGCAGAACAACGCCCGATTACACTTCCGCTTGTAAGGCGACTCTTGCAGCAGGATGAGCGCATGGAAGCCTCTTGATAACACAGTGAAAAGACAGGAAAGCGACAAAGTGCCAGTGGCTTTTTGACATATCAGGCACAATATCTGTCGCATGATCTCGTCCAAGATCCTGAAAACGCATCTCAACCGCCCTTACACCGAGGAAAGGTGCCTTTTGACGTATATCCCTTTCTTTCCGAAGGGGTTTTCGTGATAACATAAGGCATGCTTACCCTTGTACGTGGAGTATTGCTACAATGCCTGAGACACCTGCCGGAGAGTCCCGCAGAAATCGGGATAGCGGAACCAGCCGCTCTGATCAGACCGAATACCGGGCCAGCCGTGGCAGTACGGGACACGTACCGACAGAAGACGCAACAACGCCTCACATTCATGCTTCCAGCCCTGAACGCTTCATCAATCGTGAACTGTCATGGCTGGCCTTCAATACCCGTGTTCTGGAAGAGGCCGAAAACACACGTCACCCCTTGCTGGAGCGTGTACGTTTTCTGTCTATTTCAGCGTCCAACCTAGATGAGTTCTACATGGTGCGTGTCGCCGGCCTGAAGGGACAGGTGCATGCCGGCATCACAACCCTGAGCCAAGACGGGCTGACGCCAGCACAGCAGCTGGAAGCCATCCATGTTGAAGCACGCAACCTGATTGAAAAACAGAACCGGGTCTGGGACACCCTGAAAAGGGAACTGGAGCAAAACGGCATTCATGTGATCAATACGGATGCGCTGTCTTCCGATGACCGGATCTGGCTTGAACACCACTTTATGAGCCTGATCTTCCCGGTTCTGACGCCGCTAGCCGTTGATCCTGCACACCCCTTCCCCTTTATCCCCAACCTAGCGCAAGCATTGGTCCTGCACCTGACCCGGCGCGAGGATCATGAACCCCTGCGCGCCCTGATCCCCCTTCCCACGGGGCTGGACCGCTTTATTCGCATCCCCGGGGAAGCCATTCGCTTTCTGGCCGTCGAGGATGTGGTGCTTCTTTTTCTACACCACCTGTTTCCGGGTTTTGAATTGCAACAATGGGGCCATTTCCGGGTTATTCGTGATTCAGAAATGGAGATTGATGAAGAAGCACAGGATCTGGTCCAGTCCTTTGAAAGCGCCCTGAAGCGTCGGCGAAGGGGGCTTTGCATTCGCCTGAAGATGAATGCTGACATCCCTGATGATCTGGCCAAGCTGATTTGCGACGAAATGCATGTGGCCCCGGCGGACGCCTTCCGGGTTAACGGGCTGATCGGCTTGGCTGATACACGCAAGCTTATTACGGATGAACGCCCTGACCTTCAGTTTGTCCCCTTCAATATCCGCTTCCCGGAACGGATACGGGATTTCGGAGGGGATTGCTTCGCCGCTATCCGCAAGAAAGATATTGTGGTTCATCACCCATACGAATCTTTTGATGTTGTGATTCAGTTTCTGCGACAGGCCGCACGCGATCCCAGTGTCATGTCCATCAAGCAGACTCTGTACAGAACGTCCAAGGGTAGCCCGATTGTCGCCACGTTGATCGAAGCCGCAGAAAACGGAAAATCCGTTACGGCCATGGTAGAGCTGAAAGCACGCTTTGACGAAGAGGCCAACATACAATGGGCCCGGGATCTGGAACGGGCCGGTGTCAACGTCGTCTATGGGTTCCTTGACCTGAAAACCCACGCGAAAATCAGCCTGGTAACGCGGCGCGAAGGGAATGAACTGCGGTCGTATGTGCACTTTGGGACTGGAAACTATCACCCAATCACAGCCAAGATTTACACTGACCTGTCCTTCTTCTCTGCTGATCCGGCCCTGTGCCTTGATGCTGCCCGCGCATTCAATTTCATGACCGGGTATGCACGACCTGAAAAGATGGAAAAGCTGATCATAGCCCCATTGGGGTTGCGGGATTTTCTGCTGGCGCGCATCGATGACGAGATCAAGAACGCAAAAGCCGGGAAACATGCGGCGGTCTGGGCCAAGATGAATTCCCTAGTTGACGGAAAGGTCATTGATCGCCTGTATCAGGCGTCCTGTGCCGGCGTGCAGGTTGATCTGGTCATACGCGGGATTTGTTGCCTGCGCCCCGGGGTACCCGGGCTGTCTGAGAACATACGAGTAAAATCGATTGTCGGGCGTTTTCTCGAACATTCCCGCATCATTGTCTTTGCCAATGGTGGCCCCTTGCCCGGTGCACAGGCAAAGGTCTATATCTCATCGGCGGATTGGATGCCACGCAACCTGATTCACCGGGTCGAGCATCTTGTGCCGATCGAAAATCCAACCGTCCACACACAGATCCTCGACCAGATTATGGGGGCAAACCTCAAAGATACCAGCCAGAGCTGGAGCCTGCACCCGGATGCGACCTTCGTCAGAGCAAAACCATCAACGCATGCTTTCTCTGCGCATGACTTCTTTATGAACAACCCATCACTGTCCGGTCGGGGAAATGGTGTACAACACCCACCGAAAAAATCTCCGCGTATCATCCTTCAGCGCGAATAGGCCAAATACATATGCAGGACAGGATTTGCCGCAAGCCAGTTGGCATCATTGATATCGGGTCCAACACCGTTCGACTGGTTGTATACGACGGTATTCACCGGACACCGATGGCGCTGTTCAATGAAAAAGCCACCTGCGCCTTGGGCGCCGGCATTGAAAGCCGTGGACGCTTGAACCCGGATGGGGTGCCGATGGCTGCGGCATCTATCGAACGCTTTGTTCACTTGGCCCGGGCCATGAATGTAGAGCGTCTGGATATTCTGGCAACAGCAGCCTGCCGGGACGCCTCGGACGGGCGCAAATTCCTGAAAAACATCGAGAAGCGAACCGGCGTGCCGGTGACCCTGCTCAGCGGGGAAGAAGAAGCGATCCGCGCTGCCTATGGTGTACTGTGCTCCATCCCGGATGCAGACGGCATGGTGGCCGACCTTGGGGGCGGTTCCCTGGAACTGGTTACGGTAACCCCGGACAGCAAACCCGATACCGGGGAATTCATAAGCTTGGCTCTGGGGGTTCTACGCCTAGCCGAGAACGCCGGCAACAGCTGTGGCAACAAGCTGCGCAACCTGATACGCAAGCGTCTTGCTGCTGTTACCTTCTTGGAACACGGGAAGGGACGCCACCTGTACGCCGTCGGGGGATCATGGCGGGCATTGGCCCAGATCATTATCGAGCATATGGACTACCCCCTGCATGTTCTTGACAACTTTTCCCTGCCCTACGACACAGCACGCGAAATGGTGTCACTGGTAACCCAGCAAAACAAACGTGCACTGGAAAAAATGGGGCACGTATCCAAACGGCGCCTGCCCTATTTGCCACTGGCCGCAGCGCTGCTGGATATCCTTCTGGAAGAGATTCAGCCCGATGCGCTGGTGTTCTCTGTGTATGGCATGCGCGAGGGACAGTTCTTTCTGAATCTGCCACAGAAGATGCAGGACGGTGACCCGCTTCTGTCTGCGGCTACAGAATGGGCCCGTGCCGCCGGTCGCTTCCCCGAACATGGGCGAGAGCTGCTGGAGTGGATGGCTCCGCTGTTCCCCGATGAGCCAAAGCACCTGAACCGCCTGCGCCATGCGGCGTGTCTTTTGGGGGATATTTTCTGGAGCGAACACCCGGACTATCGGGCTGAGCAGGCGTTCCTGAAAGTCCTGCGCCTGCCCTTCATGGGCCTGAACCATACTGACAGGGCTGCGTTGGCCTTGGCTGTCTATTACCGCTACAGTAGCAGCGACGCCCTGCCCGCTGTCAAGCAGGCCCAAGAACTTCTGGATGCCAAGCGTCTAAAACGTGTACGGCTTATTGGCGCAGCGCTACGCCTTGGCCACTCCATCAGTGGCGGCGCGGCGGGCATTCTGGCGCAAACACAACTGGAGAAAGGTAAAAAGAACCTTGTTCTGGCTGTACCCGCAGACGACCCCGTGTACTACACGGAACTTTTCGGGAAGAAGCTGGACAAACTGGCCAACGAGCTGGGCTGCAAGGGACAGGTTATCCAGATCTAGGAAAGGGGTGAATCACCCCTCTATTTCCACGGCCTCAACATGCCGCCCGTTACGAGACAGACAGAGAGCAAGGCTACCGTTCTTCAAGGCCAGGGCATCAGCCCCGAAAACATCACGGCGCCACCCCTTCAAGGCTGGAACATCCGCATTATCATCAAGAGCAATCAGCTCTAGGTCTTCACTGTCGGCAACCAGCTTCTGGGCCACGTCGTGCTCTTCACACCGCATTTTCAGAAGAACCCGCAGCAGATCGGTCGCCGGGCCAATACCCGGTGGCAGATCGCGACGATATGGTGGGGTCGGAAGATCCTCCGCCGGCATAGCCTTGCCCCGGGCAACAGCCTCCAGAATAGACTGCCCCGTGATTCCTTCTGCCTGCCCCTTGACGAAACCGCGCGTCCGCTCCAGCTGCTCGACCGTACGGGGGGCATGGGCTGCGATTTCAAGGAGAGCCTCATCCCGCAGCACACGCTGACGCGGAATATCGCGCGTCTGGGCCTCAATCTCGCGCCATGCCGCAAGCTCACGGACAATGCCAAGAAAACGGGGCGTCTTGGTCCGGGTCTTGAGACGCCGCCATGCCTCTGGCGGATCAACACGATAGTTGGAAGGATCAAGCAGCACAGCCATCTCCTCATCCAGCCAATGGGCCCGGCCGGTTTCCTCCAGACGAGCAGCCAGTTTTTCATATACAACGCGCAAGTGCACAACATCGGACAGGGCATAAGACACCTGCTGGTCTGTCAGCGGACGTCTGGCCCAATCCGTGAAGCGCATGGACTTGTCGATGGAAACCTTTGCCAATTTGCTGGCCAGCGTTTCATAGCCGACCGAATCTCCGAATCCGCAGACCATGGCTGCGACCTGGGTATCAAAGAGCGGCGCGGGGAACGTTCCCATCATATTATAGAATATTTCCAGGTCCTGCCTGGCTGCATGGAAAACTTTCAGAACCGACGTGTCACGCATCAAGGCGAACAAGGGAGAAAGATCAATGCCCGGCGCCAGGGGATCAATACAGCGTGCCTCATCAGGCCCGCCAACTTGCACCAGACAAAGCTGCGGCCAGTAGGTCTTCTCCCTCATGAACTCGGTATCCACCGTAATGAAGGGTGTACCGGCGAGGCTGTCACAAAAAGCCTGTAAGGCCTGCGTATCGGTGATGAGGATGCTTGTGTCGTTCATGCGGAAACATATAGCGTGACAGGAACAGCCTTGCAATCCGTGGCCTGAGGAAAGATTCACCCGCCCATGCAGCAGGAGGATACAAACGGGATACCAATCTGGATACGGAAAACCCGGAAGCTCCCGACATATAACCAACCAAAATAACACCCGAAATGATACAACACGGCTTGACACACTGAAATTAGGTTTTCCAAACCTACAGGCTCAGTCTAATATCCTCTGCAGATGCGGGAGGATCGGGAAAGCTCTGAAAATGTTGCCCCGCTTGACAAAAAGATGCAAACTAACGCTAAAAACAGATGCAATAGTGCTCGGAGGCTTCGTTGGATGAATAGAATACTGATTGCAGTTGCGGCTGCGGCTACCGTGTCACTTGCGACAACAGGCGCATTTGCCGGGGCCACCTTGGATGCTGTCAAAAAGCGTGGCACCGTTGTGTGTGGGTCGCACACCGGTCTGGCCGGGTTCTCCACGCCCAATGAAAAAGGCGTGTGGACAGGGATTGATGTAGATGTCTGCCGCGCTGTCGCGGCGGCCGTCTTCGGTGACGCAACAAAGGTATCCTACGTTCCCCTGTCAGCCCAGCAACGCATTACAGCCGTACAATCCGGCGAAGTGGACTTGCTGGCGCGCAATACGACGTGGACCCTCTCACGTGATACGGCCAATGGAATGGATTTTCCAGCCGTCAACTACTATGATGGTCAGGGGTTCATGGCACACAAGAGGCTGGGCCTCAAAAGCGCTAAGGAACTTGATGGTGCGACCGTCTGCGTGCAGACGGGAACGACGACCGAGCAGAATCTCGCCGACTATTTTCGTGCAAATAACATGAAAATGAATCCGGTCACGATTGAGAAGTACGAGGAAGTCAGCGCAGCCTACTCCTCCGGACGCTGTGATGCCATCACCTCTGACATTTCACAGCTTGCTGCCATCCGCGCCAACGATGTGCCCGACCCGGCCGAGCATGTGATCCTGCCCGAACTCATCTCCAAAGAACCACTTGCCGTATCTGTCCGTCATGGTGACAACCAGTGGACCGATATTGTCCGCTGGTCGTTCTATGCCATGCTGAATGCCGAGGAGCTGGGGATTACATCCGCCAATGTGGATGAACAGCTGAAGTCAGCTACGGATCCAAATGCCAAGCGCCTGCTGGGGATAACCCCTGGCATGGGGGCTGCCCTTGGCTTGGATGAGAAGTGGGCCTATAATATTATCAAGCAGGTTGGCAACTATGGCGAAAGCTTTGAGGCCAATGTTGGACTGAAGACGCCAATGCGCTTGGAACGGGGCCTCAATGCCCTATGGAACAAGGGCGGCATCATGTATGCCCCTCCTGTTCGCTAGGATAGGCGCTGTATAATACCCCGCCGGTCTTCTCTTCACGATGACCGGCGGGTTGTGTGTTTCTTGTTGCGGGTGCAGACACGCCTCTGACATGTCGTCGAAAGATAGTCAGGGAAACGCTTGATCGCATAGCAGAGCCGCGACGCAATGAATGGCACACGCGTTTTGTTTGAGCTGTTGTTTATAAACTTTGGGATCGCAAACCATGTCCGAACCTGGAAAAAGCCGGTCGGGCGGAGCCCTATTGAATGATGTCCGCATACGCGGAATCATTGCCCAGGTGCTTGTGCTCGGTGCTGTGTCGGCACTGATTGCCTGGCTGGTACACAACACCCTGAGCAATCTTGCCGCATTGCAGATTGCAACCGGGTATGGGTTTCTCGAACGAGAAGCTGCCTTTGATATCAGCGAGAGCGTTATTCAGTACTCCCCGGCTGATACCTACCTCAGGGTTCTGGCTGCTGGCCTTCTGAACACGCTGAAGGTTTCCCTTATCGGCATTATACTGGCAACACTTATAGGAACATTGTTTGGTATCGCGCGCCTGTCCAGCAACTGGATCATTGCCCGTATTGCAGGCATATACGTCGAAGGCTTGCGCAATATTCCCCTGCTGCTACAGCTTTTTTTCTGGTATGCCCTGATCACGGAAGCGTTGCCCAACCCGAAACAAGCACTTCAGCCGCTGGAAGGCGTTTTCCTTTCGAACCGTGGCATAAAAATTCCATGGCCTGTCTGGGAAACCGGACACACCATCGCCGTCGTTGGCTTTTTTGCCGCCCTTGTTGTTGCTTTCTTCCTTAATGTACGCGCCACACGCATACAAAATGCAACCGGTCAACGCCCGGGGGTCTTGCTGCCCGCCTTGGGGCTGATGATTATTTTCCCGGTATTGGGATGGCTGGCAGGCGGTGCACCGACCGAAATCAGCACCCCCGTCCTGCGGGGCTTCAACTTCCGGGGCGGGGCTAATCTGTCTCCCGAATTTACAGCGCTCCTGACTGGACTGACCTTGTACACGGGCACCTTTATCGCCGAGATTGTCCGCGGCGGTATCAGTGCTGTTCCTTGGGGGCAAACCGAAGCTGCCGTCGCCTTGGGCCTTAAACGGTCTCGCGTGATGAGGCTTATCCTGCTTCCACAGGCGTTGCGCGTCATCATCCCACCCTTGACGAGCCAGTATCTGAACCTCGTCAAGAACTCCTCCTTGGCTGTTGCCATTGGCTACCCTGATCTTGTCAGCGTTGCAAATACGGCAATCAACCAAACCGGCCAAGCCGTAGAGGGGGTTGCCATAATCATGGCAGTGTATCTGACAATATCCTTAAGCATTTCGGCCTTTATGAACTGGTACAACAGTCATATAGCATTGCGGGGAGGACGGTGATGAATACCGAACGAGACCCGCGTCCGGGCGATGCCCTTTCCCACATCGAAGAACCGGTCAGTGTTTACCCAAGTTCACCCCAAATGCGTTCTATGCATGTCTTGGGGTGGGCACGGCAAAATCTTTTCAGTTCGACATCCAACACCATCATGACCCTTCTATGCTTGGGACTGTTGGTGCAGATCGTGCCTGGACTGCTGAACTGGGCTTTCGTCAATGCCATCTGGTCTTCTGCAACACCGGATGCCTGCAAAGTCTCCGGAGCTGGTGCGTGCTGGGCGGTCATTGAACAGAAACACCGCTTTATACTGTTTGGCCTTTACCCATATGAAGAGCATTGGCGCCCGATCACGGCTACGGTTCTCTTCATCATCGCACTGGCCGTAACCTGCAATCCACGTTTCTGGGGCCCTACCTTGGCTCTGGTGTGGGTCGTAACACTCCCCCTGTGCGCCATACTGATGTGGGGTGGCATTCTGGGCATGACCCGGGTCAGCAATGATCGCTGGGGTGGCCTGCCTCTGACGCTTCTCCTGTCTGTCATCGGTATTGGACTGGCGTTTCCTATTGGTGTTCTGGCTGCCCTTGGCAGACGCTCGGAACTACCGATCATCAAGTCAATCAGCGTTATCTACATTGAACTAATTCGCGGTGTGCCGCTGATTTCCGTCTTATTTATGGCATCAGTCATGCTGCCGCTGTTCCTGCCCGAAGGAACAACGATCGATAAACTACTCCGCGCCCTTGTTGGCATTACCCTGTTCACAGGCGCCTATCTGGCAGAGGCCATTCGTGGCGGGCTTCAGTCGTTGCCACGAGGGCAGTATGAAGCCGCTGATGCCCTTGGACTCGGCTACTGGCAGAAGACACGGTTGATCATCCTGCCCCAGGCTATCCGCATTGTTATTCCGCCACTGGTGAACCAGTTTATTTCCATGTTCAAGGATACATCGCTGGTTATCATTATCGGGCTGTATGACCTGTTGACCACAGCAAAAACAGCCATGACCGATCCAGCATGGCGCCCGTTCTACGTAGAGGCATACGTCTTTACAGCCTTGATTTACTTCGCCTTCAGCTTCTTCATGTCCCGCTACAGCCTGTATCTGGAGCGTCACCTGAATACGGGAGTTCGCCGATGAGCGACCATAACACCTCCACCAACGCCGCGTCCCAGCGCAAACCCGGTGAGGAAATCGTGATTAGCCTGACCAACGTCAATAAATGGTACGGTCAGTTTCATGTCCTGCGTGATATCAACCTTGTGATCCGCAAAGGTGAACGCGTTGTTGTCTGCGGTCCTTCGGGATCGGGGAAGTCAACCATGATCCGCTGCATCAATCGCCTAGAAGAACATCAGGCAGGTGTCATCATGGTCAACGGCACAGAACTGACCAATGATGTCCGTGCGATTGAGGCCATCCGACGCGATGTTGGCATGGTGTTCCAGTCCTTTAATCTGTTCCCGCATCTGACGGTTCTGGAGAACCTTGTCTTGGCACCAACGTGGGTCAAAAAGGTTCCCCGTAAGGAAGCCGTGGATGTGGCCATGTACTATCTGGGACGCGTCAAGATTCCCGATCAGGCCAACAAATACCCCGGCCAGTTGTCAGGAGGACAGCAACAGCGCGTCGCCATTGCCCGCGCGCTGTGCATGAAGCCGGACATTATGCTCTTTGACGAACCGACGTCAGCTTTGGATCCTGAAATGATCAAGGAAGTTCTGGATGTCATGACAGAGCTTGCGCAGGAAGGCATGACCATGGTGTGCGTCACCCATGAAATGGGCTTTGCCCGCTCGGTGGCGGATACGGTTGTTTTCATGGCTGACGGTACGATTGTTGAAATGGCCCCTCCTCAACAGCTGTTCAACAGCCCACAGGAAGAGCGGACCAAACAGTTTCTCAGCCAGATTATCCAGCACCACTGATACGGAAACACCCTACAAAATTAGAGCAAGCCCTGTATAGAGAAAGGGCTTGCTCTTTTTCTTGGACGTAAGCGTATGAAGAAATTTCGGATTCTCTTTGTACACCCCGGGGGGGGGCAGTATGGTGGCTTGGCCCTAGATCCCATAAAGAGAAAGAAGAGCAGGCTAGAAATCCGGCCTATCGCCTTCCTGAACCATGGTCTTCATTCCTGCTTCGGTCTGTAAGCGCTGATCAAGCGTAACACGTTCCCGGATCGCAAGCTCTTTTGGCTGCATCGATAATTCCGGGCGCCCATTTTGTTATTATGCATGCAATATCGGCGCTAACGAAAAATGATATGCGTCGTAAAAAGATATGCTTGAAGAGCCTATAATCTCCCGTGGCCAATCATCACGATACGGCCAAGCCCCAAGTCTATTCGATCATAAAGGATGGAAAAAACTACATGCAACCACCACCCCCCTCTTTTTTCATGGAAAAGAGTGAAATGAAGCCTGCCTGATCCAAGATAATACGTGCTGAAAAGCACATGCCCCACGCTACGAGCGGGATCGATAACAACGTGCGCTATAGGCAAGATCAGCGAAAAGCCCCTGAAACCATTTTGGTTTCAGGGGCTGCAATGGTGCCCAGAGGCGGGATCGAACCACCGACACTGCGATTTTCAGTCGCATGCTCTACCAACTGAGCTATCTGGGCCCTTTTAAACACAAACCAGTTTTCTTTCTAAGACAACCAGTGCGTCGGGAGCACGCTTATAGGAAATTAAGTTCTTCCTGTCCAGCCTGTTTTCACAATTCGTTTTCTTTTTTATCTTCAAGCGAAGCACCTGCATCGCCTGCCTGCTCTGGCGCATCCAGCACAGGAACACGGTAGCTTTCACTCATCCAGCGATGCAAATCAACATCAGCACAACGCTTGGAACAGAAAGGCCGATAACGCTTATCAACAGGCTTCCTGCACTCAGGGCAACAGGCTGCCGACACACGAACAGGCTCGACACACGTGACAGGCCGGGGGTCATCAGAGGAACTGGACATTATGCAACCTCGTAACGGCTGGCTGGGTAAGAAGGAACAATCTCCAAGCCAACAGGAGAGCCCGCCTTGCGCCCAGCCTCTTCCAAGGCCGGAGCAAGGCGCCCTGTTAACAAGGCATGAAGAACAGGGGATACCCTGAGAGAAACACGCGCAGCCCGGGTTGAACGCAGCACGTCAAGTGCAGCACGCAGGCTGTCCAGCGCACTGGTTTCAGGCAGGATGTCCGCCTCCCCCCCCTGCGCGGGGGATAATATGATTTCCCCAAGAGGAGTCCGGGTCCGGTCCCGACGAATTTCCACAAGCCCCAGCCCCGAGACACCCAATACCGTTGAGGGAACGCAATCCATAGACAAAGCGTCTTCCAATGCCTGGGCCAAGGCTTTCTTAGCAGGGCGGGCCCCACCGCGTTGCGGGGCAATAAAATCAACAACGATCATCCCGGCCAAGGCACGCAACCGAATCTGCCGCGCGATCTCGGCAACAGCACGGACATTGACCTCATCAGGATTATCCCCGCCTGAGTCAACGTCAATGGCTGTCAGCGCGGCTGTTGGCTCAATCCACAAACACCCCTTGGCACCAAGAGGGACACGTCGCGCAAGTGCCCCCCCAAGAACAGCATCACAATCCATCGTCGACAACAAGGACCCCGGACCATCCCAGAGACGCACAGTAAAGCCAGCAGAACGCATCTTCAGAAGAAGGTCGGCATCGTCACACACAACGTCCTCAACATGCCGGCCTGACAACGCAACAGACAAAGGCAAGGGACAATCCGTGCCGCCCGCCAGAACAGACTGGTAGCGTGCTCTCAGAGTATCAAGCTCCCGGATCAGGGCATCTGGCTGCATGGAGCAGGCTTCGGGACGTACAACAAGCCCCTCCCCGGCACAGAGGACGGGCAAAAGGCACGCCTGCAACAGCTCCCTTTGCCCAGGATCACGAAGACTGGAAGAAAACGTAAGCCCCGGACGGGACGGAGTCAGAATAAGGCCATGCCCGGCAATAGACACATCCAAGCCAAGCCGCGCGCCTTTTCCCCGCCGGGGTTCGTGCACAACCTGCACCGGAAGCCGGGTTCCTTCAGGCAACGGAGGGCGACCGGGGCTACCCTTTACAGGCAAGAACCCCGGATCCTCCGCCCCAATATCAACCAGAACCGCTTGGCAGGCTGGCAAATGCTGAATCACAAGACCCGGAACGATAGACCCGACCACCGGACGGCAGTCGCGGAAAAGGTGAATCTCAACCACAGACCCACCCTCGACAAGAGCAATCCGTGTCTCCCCCGGACT
Organism: Haematospirillum jordaniae; assembly: GCF_001611975.1. Lineage (GTDB taxonomy): Bacteria > Pseudomonadota > Alphaproteobacteria > Rhodospirillales > Rhodospirillaceae > Haematospirillum > Haematospirillum jordaniae. The sequence goes on along the minus strand of NZ_CP014525.1, from coordinate 1,404,795 downwards.
ACGACTGACCAAGGCCACACGTCCGGACGCTGCCATCAGCCTTACCCCCGGCGAAAACCCAAGCCACCCAGAAGACAATCTGTCTCGCGCAAGGGCAGCCCCACAACATTGGACCAAGACCCGTGCAAACCCGTCACAAAGACCTCGGCCATGCCTTGGATAGCGTAACCACCGGCCTTCCCGTCCCATTCACCGGAATCAATATACTGTTGCACACGATCAGGCGAAAGAACCGCAAAACCAACGACAGTCTGGACAACACGCAAGGCCAGACGGCCATCGGGGGCCACCACACAGACACCGGTGTAGACGCGGTGACGGCGCCCGGACAACAGGGACAGGCAACGACGCGCCGTATCCGCATCTTCTGCTTTTGGCAGAATACGCGCCCCACACGCCACAACCGTATCCGCGGCAAGCACAAAGGCCCCGTGATGGCGTGGCGCAACAGCTTCGGCCTTGGCACGGGCCAAACGAAGGGCATACGGCCGAGGCCCTTCTTGCTTCAGGGGGGTTTCGTCGATTTCAGCGGGATCAACAACCGCAGGCACCAAGCCAATACGGGACAAAAGATCAAGGCGACGAGGAGATGCAGAGGCCAAAACAAGGGGCGACGGCATGCACGACCTATCCATGCCAGACACCGGCCGCTCTTCCTGCAAAACCAGCATGCCTATTTGAAGCGGAACGTAATACGACCTTTATCGAGGTCGTAGGGGGTCATCTCGACCGTAACGCGGTCACCCTTCAGGACACGGATTCTGTTCTTCCGCATGCGCCCGGATGTGTGGGCAATAATTTCGTGATCGTTGTCGAGCTTCACACGAAACATGGCGTTAGACAGCAGCTCTGTGACTTCTCCCATAAACTCGAGGGAATCTTCCTTGGACATTCTTGCTCCTGATTTGGCACGTGCCAGTAAAACTGCATCACATAAATGTTAAAAAACCGCCGCGCGGTCAAGCTCTTTGACCACGGGACCGGCACGAACGTATCCTGGACACACAACATACCGCGCTGCAACACAGGGGCATTGGGCCTGAATGGCTCCATAGAACCCCGAATATGGCTTTTCGTCCACACTTTTTACCAATTCCGGCTTTTGCCCATACTGAAAGAACCTTCCGGGCGTTATTTGCCTGATACAAAACAGAACCGCATAGTGAACCAGACCATGTGCACGCATGGTCTTGTCCGGCAGGGTGCGTGTTCCTGATGCCTGTTCCAGATCGGTCCTCCAGAGCTGTTGCAGAGCCATTGCGGCGCATGATGAACGCAATGCAGGTTGTGCCACGCCATTCGTCCATTTCCAATGGCTCTTTCGTGGAAGCCGCCCGCAGTATGACCGAACTGGCTGTCACGTCACTAGAGGTGGAACAGGCCGGAATATGGCTTTACAACGAAAGCCGCAGTGAATTGATGTGCCAGGATATGTATGCCCCGATGGAAGAGGGTCATGGCCGCTGCGCTCCTTTTCAGGTCTCCCTGCTTCCGGACTATATTCATGATCTGGACCGACAGCGGCTGACAATCCTGACCATGCCCGAACACCGTGCCCCCCTGTCCGTTATGATTAAGGCCGGCGCCATCTCGGCACAAAGCCAAGCCCATCTCGGGGCCCATATCTACTCAAACGGTCGGGTTATTGGGCTTTTTGGCATGACAACCGAAACACCAAGACCAACCTGGAGCGCAGAAGAGCGTGCTTTTGCCACCTATCTCTGCGATGTTCTTGGCACCGTATGGCAAGCAAAGCTGCGGCGTGAAGCAGAAGAAGAGCTGCGGCTTCTCAACGAATCCCTAGAACGTCAGATCGAGGAACGCACACACCAGATCCAGGTGCAAAGCGCCCTGATGGAGGCTGTCCTCAATAACATCAGTCGTGGCGTCGGATGCTTTGATGCGGACAACCAGCTGGCACTGTGCAACCCTCAATTTCTGAAAATCCTTGGTCTGCCCGCGCGGTGCAGTACCATTGGCACGCCCCTGCTCTCCATTACACAAAGTGGAAAAAGCGGGCAGGACCTAGCCCCCCTTCCACAAGCCGTACAGGATGAAAAAGGCCGTTACGTTCCCTTCAGCCTTGCCCTGCAACGACATAACGGCCATATCGTGGAACTGGAAGGTATTCCAATGCCGCACGATATCGGGGGCACGGTGATCACATGCACCGACATGACCAAACGCATACAGGTTGAAATCGAGATCAGGGACGCCCACCACGCCGCACAGACAGCCAACGCAGCCCTGCGCAAGAGCCTAGAAGACCTGCAACGCACCCAGAAAGAACTGGTAGAATCTGAAAAGCTTGCATCCCTTGGCAGCCTAGTCAGCGGCATTGCCCATGAAATCAACACCCCCGTTGGCGTTGGGTTGACCGCAGCCTCGCTTCTGGATGAGTCCATCAGCGAGCTGGAAGCGTGCTATGAGCGCGAAGACTTGGACTCCGAGACCTTCGAAAACTTCATGAGTGGCGCAAAAGAAACCATCCGGATGGTTCTAGGAAACATCGAACGCGCTGCCGAACTGGTACGATCCTTCAAGAATATTGCCACCAACAGCTCCAGCGAAGAAATCCGCAAGGTCAATCTGAAACAGCATATTAAGGATGTTGTTGTCAGCCTGACACCGCGAATCCGCCAGTCTGGGGTTCGCGTGGAAACGGATATTCCAGATGACATCAGCCTGTCCACACATCCGGGTCCATTAGGGCAAGTTATGACCAACCTAGTTATGAACGCCCTGACCCATGCCTTTCCCGAAAAGAAAGATGGCAACACGGTATGGATTGCGGCCCGCCAAGAAACGCCGGGAACAGGCATGGCAGAGATCACCGTGTCGGATAACGGCACCGGCGTCAGCCCTGAACACCTGCCCCGCCTGACCGAACCCTTTTTTACGACGAAGCGCGGCAGCGGTGGAACCGGGCTGGGCCTGCATATTGTCTACAACATTGTGACCGGAGCTCTGGGAGGGCAAATGCACTACAGCAGCCCACCCGGAGAGGGACTGTCTTTCAGGATTATCCTGCCGTCCCTGACCCCTCACGAGGAGGGCCATGTACCATGACCGGAAAATCCCCCATGCTCAGCCCGAAGTCTCCGCGAAAGAAAAAGAAACAGGGGGCAGACGAGGCCACATCCACCGTTGCAAACGGCTGGCCGGTTCTGATTGTCGATGACGAGCCCGAGGTGCACCGCGTTACAGAGCTAGCCCTAGCCGGATTCCGGTTCGCAGACCGCCCTCTTGAAATTATCAACGCCATGTCCGCAGCCGAGGCACGCAAAATACTCGAATTGCGCAGCGATATCGCCGTTATCCTGCTGGATGTCGTGATGGAGACAGAGCACGCCGGCCTGGACCTGGCTCAATGGATCCGGAACGGACTTGGCAATACCGATGTCCGGATTGTGCTGCGCACCGGACAGCCGGGACAAGCACCGGAACGGGAGGTTATCACCACCTACGACATCAATGACTACAAGGAAAAAACCGAGCTGACAGCCCGCAAGCTGCATACCCTGTTTTTTTCCTGTCTACGGTCCTGGAGAGACATAAAAACCCTAGAGGCAACCCAGCGCGGGCTTGACCTGATCCTGAACGGGGCTGGATCTCTGTTTTCCTATCAGCCGGCCAACCGGTTTGCAGAAACCGCGTTGCACCTGTTTCATGATCTTCTGCATCTACATGACACAACGGCTGAATCCCCCATGCACGGGCTGGTACTGAGCGTTCAACGCCGCACAGGGAAAATTGCCATCATGGCAGGGACGGGACGTTACAGCCCACCCATGACCGGCCGGCTGGAAGACCTTCGCCCGGACCTGCCGGATGACCTGAAACGCCTGGAAAGCAAGATCCCGGAGAACGGGCACTTCGCCATGGATGGGATCATGGCACTGGCCAGTTTCCGCAGCTCGGTCGAAATCAAGAATATCCTGATGCTGGACGGCGTTGATGCCTCGTCCATTCCACAGCGACCGGTTCTTGATGTCTTTTGCCGAACCATGGCCTATGCCATGGACAATTACAACTTGATCGATCTTGTGGAGCGCGCCCAGAAAGAGGTTGTCCAACGCCTGGGAGAAGCCGTGGAAACCCGGGCCATGGAAAGCAGCCAGCATGTCAGGCGTGTGGCAGAATACTCCTGGATTCTGGCCCTGGCAGCAGGTATGCCGCGCCGGGATGCACAGGTCCTGCTGGCAGCCTCTCCGTTACACGATGTCGGCAAGATCGGCATTCCGGATGCCATCTTGAACAAACCCGGTAAATTGACCGATGAGGAGTGGGAGGTCATGAAAACCCACACCATTATTGGCGAGGACATGCTGATCCAGTCCGACCTGGAAATTCTCAAATGTGCCGCCATTATCGCCGGTGGGCACCACGAACGCTGGGACGGCACAGGATATCCAAGACGTCTGTCCGGGAAGATCATTCCCCTGCCCGCCCGTATTACGGCTATAGCCGATGTTTTCGACAGCCTTGCCAGTGACAGTGTGTACAAGAAGGCTTGGCCACTGGAACGCATTCTACAATACTTCGAGGAAAATTCCGGAACCCAGTTTGATCCATCCTTGGTCCGCATTCTTTTCGAGAAGCTGCCGGACCTGCTGGAAGCCCGCGATCGATACCGCGACGATATTTTCTAGACGCTGCCCGCGCCTTCGACAGGAGGGCCAAATCGGTCCTTGATCCGCTTGATCAGATCATCACGCACCTGACGGTATGCATCCAGCCTCACCTCCCGCGATCCTTCAACGACAGAAGGATCAAACGTGTGCCAGAACTCCACATCACACGCCACCGTGCGGGTCAGCTCAACGGCCTTGTGTTGCGCTTCGGGCGACAGGGAAATCACTAGGTCAAAGCTGTCATCATCCAGATCATCAAAAGTTTTAGGACTATGGCGCGACACGTCAATACCAATTTCGGCCATAACAGCAACCGCAAAGCCATCCAGCTGGCCACAGCGAACACCGGCTGAATCAACATAGATTTTCTTTCCATACAGATAACGCAGGATGGCTGCCGCCATAGGAGAACGAATGGAGTTCATCGTACAGACAAACAAGACTGCTGATGGATCGCTTCGCTCCACCCCTCAACTCCGCGCGTGCAGAACGCAGACCAAGGTGAACAAGCGGCGGGCCGTATCCAAGTCAATATCAATACCGGCATCGGAAAGCTGCTGGCGCAACATCGATGCCCCCTCGTTATGGAGACTCCGCCGTCCTGCATCAACCGCCTCAATACGCGACGGTGCAGCCGTGCGGATGGCCCCGTAGTAGCTGTCGCAAACCATGAAATACTCCCGGATCACAGCCCGGAATCCTTTCAGGGACAGAAAAAACGTTTCTATTGGTATGTCGCCTTCCGTCCGGACATCAAAATACAGCTTCTCTCCTTCAACGAAAAGGTGAAGACTGTACGGACCTTCATTCCCCGCACCCGACACACGGAAGGTATTGTCCTCGATCAGATCGTAAATGGCCATACGCCGCTCATGCTCGACCTCCGGCCTGCGGCTGCGAACGATTTTCTCATCCAGATGAACAGAGACAATCCTGTTCTTGTCCACAGCAAGGACAGCCGGTGTCTTCACACCGTCATTTCCTGCCCCTGGCATCAAGAGGTGCAACTTCCGGACAGGGCGAAAGACCCTTCTGTATGAAAGAATCTGCAAGTCATAGTCTCTCCCAAGAACTGCCAAAAATGGAAGTGCCAGCCCGGCAAGGTTTGCCGCACCACAGCATCTTGTCAAGGCAGCACATGGAAAAGACCGCAAAAGTTCTACCGGAACCGTACGTAGTACGAGATACCAAAGAACCCTAGACCCAAGGCGATGATCGCAACCAGAACAACCAGCACAATGGTCTGCAGGGCAGAAACAACAGCCCCGCCGCCGCTGTTTATAGCCGCGTTCAACTGATCTATACGTTCCTGGATAGGCTTCTGCATCGCCTTTTTCTTGCCGGGCGGCAAGGCGTTGTACATCTCTTGGAGACGCTTCAATTCCTGGATATTCTCTGCACGAGATCCCAGCTTGGGCTTGGACTTGGGCTTGGCCATTAACCCCTCATCTCACCCGGCCCCGCGCCACGCGGATGCCACACACCGGCCTTTGCCGCTGCCCGACTATAGCACGCACCCCCGGGCAATAAAGGGGGGCGGGTCTTTCTGAAGCCGTGGTCTTTCCCGGTGGACGAGAATAAGACCACGACACAACACACAGTAAAGAATCAGCCACGTAAACGCTCTATGTTGGCACCGCAGGCGGCAAGCTTGGCTTCCAGACGCTCATAACCGCGGTCAAGGTGGTAAATACGGTTCACAATGGTCTCCCCTTCAGCGGCCAAACCGGCCAGAACAAGGGAAACAGAGGCCCTGAGGTCCGTGGCCATCACCGGGGCACCAGAAAGCCGGGGCATACCACGCACAATGGCAGAAGCACCGTGTACGTTGATTCTGGCCCCCATACGGCACAGCTCGGGCACATGCATGAACCGGTTCTCGAAAATTGTCTCGGTAATCATCGAAGCCCCGTTGGCCGTTGCCATCAGAGCCATGAACTGGGCCTGCATATCGGTGGGGAAGCCGGGATAGGGTTCGGTCATCAGATCAATGCCCCGGATCTCGGCACCATCAGCGCGAATACGAACCCCGCGCGAGGTTTCAATCACTTCAACGCCACATTCGTTCAGGGCAGAAAAGACTGCACCCAAGGCCGCAGAATTGGCACCGACCAGTTCCACATCGCCACGTGTAATGGCCGCCGCAATAGCATACGTCCCGGTTTCAATACGATCGGGCAAAACCGAATATTCTGTCCCGTGCAGGGACGACACGCCCTCGACCCGCAAACAATTGGAGCCAATGCCGGAAATCCTGGCGCCCATCAGGGTCAGGCAATTGACCAGATCCGTGATTTCCGGCTCCTGGGCCGCATTCATGATCACAGTCTCACCCTCAGCCAGGCAGGCGGCCATCAAGGCATTCTCTGTTCCGCCAACGGTGACAGCAGGGAACATGATGGTGCCACCGCGCAAACGGCCATTCAGGTCATCACGGATGCGGGCGTTGATATATCCCTCGTCCAGCGAAATCTCGGCCCCAAGTGCCTCCATGGCCTTCAGATGCAGGTCCACAGGCCTAGTTCCGATGGAACAGCCGCCGGGCAATGAAACACGACATGCACCAAAACGTGCCAGCAATGGACCCAAGACCAGAACGCTGGCCCGCATTTTCCGGACAAGGTCATAGGGTGCCGTCAGGCTTGTTATATCGGCAGCCTGCAACTCCAACACACGGCCTGATGCACTGCCGACACCGCCCTCACCCCCATTCAGGTGCATACTAGTCCCGTGCTGGGCCAACAGGTGCGCCATGGTGGTGATATCTGCCAGATGCGGCAGGTTGGTCAGACGCAAGGTCTCCTCGGTCAAGAGTGCCGCCGCCATCAGGGGCAAGGCTGCATTCTTCGCACCGCCGATCGGAATCGTTCCGCGCAGGGGCGTTCCCCCGACGATGCGGATGCGATCCATCCCTCCACGCTGCTCCTGCCGGGGGCGCTCTACCGTCAGGCTGTCCACTGCCGGGCGTTCTATCACAGCCGGGGCAGTGTCACGCCCTTCTGGCCCATGTACTTGCCCTTGCGGTCGCCATAGGAAGTTTCGCATTCGGGATTCCCCTTCAGGAAGATAAACTGACAAGCTCCCTCGTTGGCATATATGCGTGCAGGCAAGGGAGTGGTATTGGAAAATTCAAGTGTCACGTGGCCTTCCCATTCGGGTTCCAGAGGCGTGACGTTGACGATGATTCCGCATCGGGCATACGTTGACTTGCCAAGACAGATCACCAGCGTATCACGTGGAATACGAAAGTATTCGACCGTACGGGCCAAGGCAAAGCTGTTGGGGGGAATAACGCAGACATCTGTCTTGCGGTTCACAAAGCTCTTGTCTGAAAATTCCTTTGGATCAACAACGGCTGAATCAACATTGGTAAAAATCTTGAACTCGTCGGCAACCCGGGCATCGTACCCATACGAAGAGACGCCGTAGGAAATCACGCCATCCCGTTCCAGACGGTCGGTAAAAGGTTCGATCATGCCGCGGTTGCGGGCCATTTCACGAATCCAGGTATCAGGCATGACGGCCATGGGGAACAGTCTCCATCATTTGGAACCGGGGTGTTGCCCTGTGACACAACGGGGCGGAAACGGCACCTTGTAGCGCAGCACGCGCCAGACCACAACGGCGTGTTTTTGGTTTCAGGCCCGTTTTACGGGCATATCATCCGGTTTCATCCCGAGGCACGGCAGATACTGACGGGCATACCCCTGAATCATCATCGGAAATGGCGCGCGATCGGGTCTGCTGCTTGCGTCGCAACAGGTTCTCCCGCAGGGCCATGGCCAGACGATCCTGGCGACGATCTTTCGACGGTCGGGATCCACCGCCCTTCTCTTCCGAAACAACCGGAGTATCTGTCATCAGATAATTGCCTGTACAAAACAATCGCACATGATCCCGCTGCCAACAGGCCGGAACGCTGGCACTGTGCGATGATCAGGTCATCACCGTCAACCCACTGGCCCACATTTTTATGCTTGCATGGGTCGATACGCTGTGCCATAAACCCGCCCACCCTGCGGGGTGCCCGAAAAGGCCTTGCCACAAGGCAACTTGGGCTGACAATTCAAGTCGTTGCTGCTGTAGCTCAGGGGTAGAGCACTCCCTTGGTAAGGGAGAGGTCGAGAGTTCAAATCTCTCCAGCAGCACCAGCCGGAACCCCCAGGAAAACCTGGGGGTTTTGTTCCTTGAGAGGAAGCGCCATACTGCCCGACAGACAGGCACTTGGGCGCATTTTTGGGCGCAAGCTGCGCACAGAAGAGCCGGCACCTCTTATAGGTAACGGCACAGGCATGCGGCAAGCAGCCGGGAAATACGACCAAATGTGCGCTCCGGTCAAAGGCTGCTGCGCCCGGGGCGGCCACTAGCGAACTGAAATCACTTGCGCCACGGTCCGTGCGTCATAGACAGGTCAGCCAGCCGCGCCGCGGCAAGAGGTGACGCGCCAGAGTTCCGTACATCTTACTGAAATACATACATATTCCTGCTGTGCCGCAACTGCGCTACGGCCCGTCCAATCTCTCTCCCGTCATGCGTCGGGGTCACCCCTTATAGGGGGACCCCGACGCCAGGGAGACAAGCTGAACCCGCCCTGGCACGTACCCCATAAATACAGGTCCGTTTCCGGGTTAAGGCTGCCCACCCCCATATAGGCTACCAAGACATCTACGGTCACGATCCGTCCATAGTCATGGGGCCGGTGCAGGCCCCTTGACACAGCGCACCACGTGGGGTCATTTTTAAGTATATAGCTGCCCCAAAAAATACTTGACGTGTTCGCGTTTATGAACAACAATCAGTTCATCAAGACCGCGATTGGCGCAGTCAGACTCTAGGAGTCAGAAATTATGAACCGCACAGAATTCAAAGCACTCTGCAACACCCACGACCTTGATTTTGATGAAGATCGACGGGCGGCCTATGCCTTCATTCGGGATGAAGCTGACTTTACCGCGATCAAATCTTTGCTCGACAATGAGAGTGCTTATCTTGTCTGGGCTTGGAAAAAAGCCGGTCAGGCCAGCATCAACTACACACCGTACACACAGATCTTTGCTGACGACGCAGAAGCCGTCGCCCGCGAAATGGCAGACCGCTATGTAGAGCTCCTCGATGAGGTTGACGGGATCGAGTACTTCAGCGCTGACCATCTCGAGCGCCGTGATCAGGCCCTTGAAGCTAACCCGGCACAGGCTGGTGAGTCAGAAAAAGGCCACCTCGAGCGTGTCAATGAAGAAAGCAATGACGTGTTTCCCCCCCTGGACGTCAACGAGTCCGGCTGCTGGGATACCGATACCTACAGTCTGGTTTTCTCCGACGCTGAGCGGCAAGAAGGACTTTGGAGCTACTCATTTGACCAGACAGATTACCATGTTGTTCTGATCCTGAACGACGCGGAAGAAGAAGACGAGGAAGAAGAGGACGCCGCATGACGCCGGCTGAACTCAAGACCATTCGCGAAACACTGGGCCTCAAGGCCCAGTGGGTTGCTGACCAAGCGGGTGTGAGGCTCCGCACGGCCCAGTATTGGGAAACAGGCCGAATGGCAGTGCCCGCAGATGTGGCGAGCATGCTCCTCGACATAGACCGCGCATTGGAAGACATGGTTGCCCAATCGCTCGCCAAAATCGAAGGAACGGCTGCACAGCACGCCGGAGCGGTGGAAGTCATATTGCTGCGTTATCGTACAGATAAAGACCTGTGGGAATTTCACCCCGATCTGGCGCCTTTACCGGCCAGCACACACGCCGCCATGTTGGCCCGCTTATGCCGGGCGCTTTCGGCGCGAAGCATCCCGACCGTTATTCAGTACATGGAGCCGGATGAGTATTGGGAGTGGCTTGGGGATCGGCCTGACACGGAGGCAGCGCGGTCCGAGTGGTCTGTGACGCTTCCCGTCCCCGGGAAGGCCCCGAAAGCACATTAGTTCAAGGCTTGACATGATACAGCGGAATGGCGCACCTTCCGTGTAATACACCCCCCACGCCTCTCGAAGACGCGCACCATGGGGGGTAATTTTTTGCCGCCAGGATGCACCAAAAGGGCCTTTGTTTTACTGGGGCCTCGGGTTATAAGACACGGCCATGGAACAGGTTGCCGAACTCCCTGAAAGTATTCAGGAAATAGCCGGCGTTATTGGCCGCGACCGGGCGCTTTATCTTGTCGGCAGCCTTGCGCCGTCCGGAAAGCGCAGGTGGAGGCGCATTCTCTACGTTCCCCACCCCCGCAACCTGAAAATGTCCTCGAAAATCGTCGAAATCCTTGGCTATGAGGATGCCGCCCGCATCTCCCGCGCGTTTGCCGGGCTGATCCTTCAGCCCGCGAATGGGAACAGTCTCTCCCGCCCCCTGCGGGATCGCCGCATCTGCGACATGGCCCGTAACGGCGTGCCGACGACAGATATCGCGGCGGGGTTCGCTCTCACGCCGCGTCGGGTCAGGGACATTCTGAAGCGGCAGGAAAAAGCGCCACAGGACGTATAGGGGCCTGTCTGCCACGCTGCCTGACAGTTGATGACCGATGCCATGGTGTGGAGCGAATGCAGGTGGATCAGATTGTGCCGCGGCTTGCTGCGGTTGAAGCGCGGCTTGATAGTACAGACCGGACCCTGGCCGAAGTCGCCCTTACCCAGCGTGAGATATCTCGGACCCTGACCGCGCTGACCGTCCAGGAAGTTGCGCTGGACCGGCTCGGCCAGGAGTCCGTCCGGATGTGGGAGAAGATTTCCGCAGCGGAATCATCGCTGACCCGGATTCAGGCCGAAGCCCGCATTGCCGCCTGTATCGGCTCCTCGTGCCTTACAGGTGCCGTCGGATACATCATATGGTTGATGCAGCATGTGAGGCTTTAACCATGCAATGGTCTGATGTCGGGCAATGGATCAAGAACAACGGCGGTCATGGGGCGTCGCTGGTAGGTTCTCTTCTGACAGGCAACCTGCCCGCAGCGGTGGCCAGCGGCATCGCCATGGTCAGCAGCGCAACCGGCACAGACAGCCCCGAGGCGGCCTTGCGTGAGCTCCAGAGTAACCCGGCGGCGGTCATCCGCCTGCGCGAGATCAGCCTTGAGGATGACAAGTCAACCCGGGCACATATCGAGGCTATGGCGCGGGCAGAGATGGAAGACAGCCAGCACGCCCATCATGAAACGCAGGAAACCATTCGGGGCGGGGACCGGGCCTCCGACCGCCTGATCCGCTGGATCCGTCCCGGCCAGTCCACCCTGTCCCTGCTCGCAGGCATCGCCTATGTATGGCAGGCGCCCGCCCCGGACCCTTACGCGCTGACCCTGCTGTTCTCGCTGCCCGGCGCCTACTTCGGCCTGCGCGAGTTCGGCAAGGGCGCAGAGCTGCTGGCTACACGTCGCGGGAGGAGGGTGTCCTGAAAAAAACAGGTACTTCCACGAGGGGTCCGGCCTGCGGGTGGAAAGGCCCGGGCTTTTATGTGTGCGTGGCCCTTGCCCAAGGGGTTTATTATTATATAGCAAGACGGCTGTAGCGCGATGAGTGGCAGGAAAGGAGCGGGCCAGGAGGTCAACCGCACGGCCATCGCCCAAGTATTTGGCGTCGCGCTGCCAACAATTGACCAGTGGGTCCAGGTTGGTTGCCCCTTCGTGTGCCGTGGGGGCAAGGGCAAGGCATGGATTTTCAACACCGCCGATGTTGCTGCCTGGCGCGAGGACAGGATCCGGCAGGAAGCAGTGTCAAGTGCGCCCGCCGATGAACAAGAACTGAAGCTCCGTCAACTTCTGGCGGTGACCCGCAAGGCCGAACTGGCGTTGCTTCGTGAAAGCGGTGAACTGGCCCCCCTGTCCCAGGTCGAGAAAGCCATCGCTACCGCATTCGCGGAAGTGCGGGCGAACCTGAGGAACATACCGGGCCGGGTTGTCGCCCGCCTCATCGGTGAAACAGACGCCGCCCGCCTGAAAGCCGCTCTCCTCGATGAAATTGATGCTGCTCTTGAAACATTGGCATCCACCCCGCTGATTTCAGAGGCTGATCTTGAGCTTGAGGAGGAGTCCTGACGGTGACCGAGGGCTTTCCAAATCCGCGCGGCATTCTGGCGGCCATGCGACGGGCACAAGGCTACCTGCGCCCTCCGCCGAAGCTGAAGCCCAGTGAATGGGCCGAGGCCAATATCCGTATACCAATCGGTAATGCGGTCCCTGGTCCGCTGCGCTTCGACAACGCGCCTTACCAGCGCGAGCCCTTGGACATGCTCATGGATCCGGAGTGTCAGCGGGTCTCCATGAAGTGGGGAGCCCAGGTTGGCAAAACAACCCTCGCTCTCTGCGCCCAAGCCTACATGATCGCGCAAAATCCATGCAGCCAGATCATGATGTTACCGTCACAAGGCGACCTGGCGACATGGCTGGAGACAAAGTTCAACCCCATGGTCGAGGCTAATAAAGGTTTGCAGGCCCTTTTGGCCAAGCCACGTGGCAGGGAGGGCGTCAACAACCAGCGAATGAAGTCTTATCCCGGCGGCTTTCTGATGTTTGCCTGGAGCGGCAGTCCAAAAACCATGCGGGGGCGTTCCGCGCCGTTCATTGTCTGCGATGAAACCGACGGATATGACCGCACATCCGAAGGCCACCCGGTCGGGCTGCTGTGGCAACGGGCGGCGACATTCGGGGACCAGCGCAAGCTGCTTGAAATCTCGACCCCTACATTGAAGGCGGCGTCGTGGATCGAAAGCGCCTTTATCGCCGGGGACTGCCGTCGCTTCCTTGTTCCCTGCCCGGACTGCGGTCACAGACAGCACCTGTCCTGGCGCGGCGTCCAGTGGAATAAAAGCAGTGATGGCGAACACCTACCGGAGACAGCGTGTTACGTGTGTTCGGAGTGTGGCTCTCTTTGGGATGACGGGCGCCGCATTGCAGCCATCCGGCTTGGTGAATGGAAGGCCGAACGCCCTTTCAGGGGCCATGCCAGCTATCATCTGAACGAGTTATACTCGACGTTCAGGCATATGCGCGACATTGTCCGCTCCTTCCTGGACAAAAAAGCAGCGGGCGACCTGCAAACCTTTGTCAATGTCTCGCTCGCGGAAACCTGGGAGGAAGACGGGCAGCAGGCCTCTGCAATGGACTTGATGCGGAGAGTCGAGGTTTTCTCCGCCCCTGTACCCGAGGGGGGCCTGATTCTTACGGCGGGCATTGACATGCAGCAGGACCGTCTTGAAATGGAGGTGGTTGCCTGGGGTGCGGATGAGGAAAGCTGGTCCGTCGATTACCTTGTTTTATGGGGTGATCCGCTTGGGGCGGCTGTATGGGCGGAGCTGGACCAGGCCCTGAATGAAACCTACCTGCACCAGTCCGGCGCACAGCTTGCAATCAGTGCCGCTTGCCTGGATACCGGCGGCGGGCGGGGCCATACCTCTGCCGCCTATGACTACGTGAGGCGTCAAAGCGGGCGCCGCGTATTCGCCATCAAAGGCATCGGTGGTTTCGGGCGGCCCCTGGTCTCGCCGCCAAAGCGCACGCGGTCCATCCGCGGCGAGCGTCCGATCAATCTTTTCGGTGTTGGTGTAGACGAAGCCAAGATCATGATCATGAGGCGCCTGGAGGTCAACACGCCGGGCCCGGGCTACAGTCATTTTCCCGCCGACCGGAGCGCAGAGTACTTCCACCAGCTGACCGCCGAAAAACTCATTACACGCTACGTAAAAGGCTTTCCCCGCCCCGAATGGCACAAGACGCGGAGACGTAACGAGGCCCTTGATTGTCGTGTCTACGCTTTGGCCGCCCTGAAAATCCTGAACCCGAAATTCCATAAACTTGCATCCCGGTCAGCGCTGGGCAGTGGGGAAAAAGCGCCACAGGACAGCGCCGGGTCCGGGCCCCACCATACTGCGCGACGGTCGCGATTTCCTACGCGGCGGCGGGAATAAACAGGTTTACAGGTGCCTATGTTCGCCATCCAGAAAGAGATTACAGCGGGTACATCGCTGGATATTCGTGCAACGCTCCCCGCCTGTCCCCCCCCGGACTGGACTCTCCGCCTGCTTCTCAGGGGTCCCGCACCCCTTGACCTGGAGGCAGAGCCTGACGGCCTTCAGCACCGCATAAGCGTGCCCGGGAGCCGGACCACGCTGTGGCCGCCCGGCACATACTGGTATACGGCACGTGTATCCGACGGATTCACCGTATACGACCTGAAATCGGGCGCGATATTGGTGCGTGATGACCCCGATAATATTACCGGTCTTTTTGACGGGCGGGGCCATGTCATGAAGGTTCTTGAGGCCGTCGAAGCCGTTATCGAGGGGCGGGCCACCATCGACCAAAGCAAGTACAAGATTAACAACCGTGAGCTGGAACGCACACCGATCCCCGATCTCCTCCGCCTCCGGGATACATACCGGGCGGAACTGAAAAGAGCCCGGCTTGCCGAACGCGGTCAGAGCCTTCTGGGGCGGCAGGTTCTGGTGAGGTTCTGATGAATATCCTGGACCGGCTATTCAGGCGTACGGCTTCCGCAGTCCGCCGCCGCCCCGGCGCCCGTTTCTCCCGTAACTTTTTCGATTCCGCCTCGACGGACCGGTTGACCCAGTCATGGAGCACAACGCCTGTCAGCGCTGATGAGGTCGTGCGCAGGAACTATACCTCATTGGTTGCCCGTTCCAGACATGAAGCCGACAACAATGACTACGCGAAAAAATTTGTTCGGTTATGTGTGCAGAACATTGTCGGGCCCAAGGGCGTTCTTCTCCAGGCGCAGGCCCGCGATTTCGACGGCAACCTGGATAATTCGGCCAATGACGCCCTGGAAGATGCCTGGGACCGGTGGGGGGCCGCCAAAAGTTGTGATATCGGCGGCCAATTGAGCTGGCGGGCCCTACAGTCTCTTTGCATCACCAGCGCGGCGCGGGACGGCGAGTTCTTTATAAAAATGGTCCATGGCCCGGATGCAGGCCCGTGGGGGTTTGCGCTCCAGGTTATTGATCCCACCCGCTGCCCTGTCCACCTCGACCAGGACCACCGGACCGGAGGATCATTCATCCGCCAGGGCATTGAATTCAATATGTCGGGGCGGCCCCTAGCCTATTACTTCATGACAACAGATGACGGGCGCCCTGACTATAGCGTTGAGGGCAAGAATTATCGCCGCATCCCGGCCAGCGAGATTATACACGGGTTTCTGCCTGACATTGTCGGGCAGAAGCGGGGCTTACCTTGGATGGCGACAAGCCTGTGGCGCCTGCACATGCTGAAAGAGTTTGAACACGCGGCCCTGGTCAACGCAAGAACAGCTGCTGCAAAGTGCGGCTTCTTCAAGCACGAATTCGAGACGGGTGACACTCTCGACGAAAACGAAGAGCTCTACATGGAGGCCAAGGCCGGGGTCTTCCAGGAGCTCCCCGCAGGAGTGAGCTTTCAGGAGTGGAACCCGTCCTATCCACGCGGCGAGTTCCACTCCTTCCAGAAAGCCATGTTAAGAGGCGCGGCCAGTGGCATGGGTGTTGCGTACAACAATTTAGCCAACGACCTTGAAGGCGTGAATTATTCAAGTATTCGGCAAGGCACACTGGACGAGCGCGAGCACTGGAAGTGGCTCCAGGAATGGTTAATTGAGACCTTGCATGAACCCGTCTTCAAAGCCTGGCTCCCCAAAGCCCTTCTGCATGGTGTCGCGATGGAAAACGGCGGGACCCTTCGCCCGGACCGGCTGGAAAAATACAGCCGCGTTGCCTGGCAGCCCCGCCGCTGGCAGTGGATTGATCCCGCCGCCGATATAAAGGCCGCGATCGCCGCGAAAAACAACATGCTGTCCTCCCCCTCGCAGATCATTCGTGAACAGGGCCGGGATCCGGATTCCGTGTGGCGGGAAATCGCCCGCGACATCTGTGCGATGGAGGCGGCAGGGATTCCGAAAGAATACATCGGCAGTGCAATTGGCTTGGCCCTCGGGGCGCCCACGCAAGCGGGCGCGGGAAAAACCGGAGAACCTGAATGAGTAGTCTACAAACCCTGACCGCCGAAATGATCAATACGCGTGATGGCGAGCGCCCGGGCCTGACCCGGTCGGGTCGGGTGAGCGCGTTTGATGAAGAAAACCGCTGCGTCGAGCTGGCGTTCTCGTCCGAAACGCCTGTTTTGCGGTGGTTTGGTGAGGAAATTCTCGACCATGCCCCCGGCGCCATGGATACCAGCAGGCTTGACGACGGGGCCCCATTTCTGGTCGGGCACAACCCGGAGGACCATGTCGGGGTTGTGGAAATGGTTGAAACAGGCGCAGACCGCAAGGGCCGCGCCCGGGTCCGCCTTGGTAAATCTGCACGGGCTCAAGAAATCCTCGACGATATTCGCGATGGCATCCGCCAGCATGTGTCGGTCGGCTATACGGTCGATGACGTCGAGGTCCAGAAACGTGCCGGGCAGCCGGACCTTGTTACTGTGCGGCGATGGCAGCCTTTTGAAATCTCATTGGTTTCCATCCCCGCCGACCCGTCCGTCGGGGTCGGGCGCAGCATGGAAAAACCGCCACAGGACTTCAGGCCGCACGTCGCGGAGACTGACGACAACAACACCCACGTGAGGATCGGAGCGGGAATGGAAAAGACAACAGACACGGTCGAAGCCAAGGTAATGACTGCCGAGGACCCTGTTCAGGCTGAACGGGCGCGCGCAGCAGCCATTATTGACCTCGGGCGGCAGTACAAGGCCGAAGCCCTGGCCAGTCAAGCGGTGACGGGCAACCGCAGCGTCGATGAGTTCAGGGCCGACCTTTTGAAGCATATTGCGTCTGGCACCACCCCCGCCCTTGATGTGCGCTCCATACCGACCGTCGGACTGACCGAGAAGGAATGCCGTTCGTTTAGTATTGTCCGTGCTGTTCGTGCCCTGGCGGCGCCGGGGAACCACGAGCTAAGGGAAGAGGCTGCTTTTGAGTTCGAAGTAAGCCGTGCCACCGCGCGGGCCTTGGGAAAAATGACCAACGGAATTATGGTCCCCCAGGACGTTCTTGACCGCGCCCTCAACACATCGAAAGACGGGAGCGAGGCAGGAAATACAGGCGGCTATCTGGTCGCTACAGATTATTTGGCCTCGTCCTTCATACAGATCCTGCGCAACCGCACAGTTTCCATGCGCCTTGGTACGCCGCTGACAGGCTTGGTCGGCGATGTGGAGATACCCGCACAAACCTCCGGGGCAATGGGCTATTGGATCGGAGAAGGTGCGGACGCTCCTGACACGCTTCCGGTCTTCCATTCCAAAAAGATGTCTCCCCGAACAGTGGCTGCGGCAGTGCCCGTTACCCGCCGTCAGATCATGCAGTCCAGCATCGATATCGAGGCAATGATTCGCGCAGATATAGCTGCTGCCGTTGGAGCTACCATCGACAAGGCCGCCTTCTACGGCGCGGGAAGCAAGGAGCCTCTCGGGCTGTCCCGTCTTTCTGGGATAAATGCAGTAAAATTCGCTGCCAAAGGCAACCCTGCATATGCCGAGCTGATCCAGATGGAATCCGAGATAGCGGGCGACAATGCTGATTGTCCGGGAATGGCCTACGTTTTGTCCAGCCGCACAAAGGGCTGGCTGAAGACAGCCCAGAAATTCGAGGGAACGAATGGCGCACCTGTCTGGGAGGCGGGGGATACTGTCAATGGATACCGTGTTGAAGCAACAAACCAGATTGATTCCAATGATGTTTTCTTCGGCAATTTTGCAGATCTGCTGATCGGGCTTTGGGGTGGCCTTGAAATCACGGTGGATGCTGCGGCCTATGCCAAAAGCGGGGGCATCCAGATTATTGCTTTCCAGGACTGCGACTTTCTTGCCCGCCGGGCAGAATCATTCTGCCTCGGGCGCTAGTGCCGTACTTTGATGGAGGGAGAAGATGGCTGAAGATCCCGATGGTGTAACGGGCCTTGTTACGCTGCGTGTGGTGTTTCCATTCGGATACGAGGGAGTTATCCGCAAGGACGGGGATACCGTTTCTGTGCCCGTGGACGTTGCGCGTAATCTGATCGCACGCGGCAAGGCGGCTCTTGTATCCCCGAAACCAGCCACGGAGAAGAGGACCAAGTGACAGGTTTCCACACGTGGGAGGAACTGGGGCTGTTTCTCAACCCGAAAGAGTTCGCAGAAGCAGCGGTCCTCCAGCTGCAAAACGGCACCGAGCGTACTGTTACCGTTCTATACGATGACCCCTACCTTGATGTTGAGTTGGGGGAGTACTGCGGTGACCGGACAGAGCCGCGCCTGAACGGAAAAATGTCGGACCTTGGAGACCTGCGGCGCGGCGATACGGTCTTGTTACTGCGGACGGGTGAGGTTTTTGACGTTCTTGGGGCGGCTCAACCCGACGGGACCGGCTGGGCTGTTGTTCCTCTCGCGAGTGTAAACAAAGATGCTGGGTTTTGAAATCAACACAGCAGAGTTAGCGCGGATTGCAGATGAGTTCTATGCATCTGAGTCCGTCGTCCAGCACGCCCGCAGCCGCGCTTTGCACAAGACTGCATTATACATTACCCGCCTTGTCAAAAGCGGGCTGTTGGGTGAGCTCCAGCTGAGCAATGCAAAGGCGCTGCGGACGCGTTTGAAGAGTCTCAAAGGTGACGGAGCTTCAGCCGGGTTGTGGATCGGGGCCAACGCTATTGAAATCTGTCGATTCCGCGGGAAGCCCCGGACTTCAGCCAGAGGGGTTTCGTTCCGCTCGCAGGATTTTGCAGGCTCTTTCATGGCCCGGATGCCAAGCGGCCATACATCTGTTTATCATCGATCCAGGAAGCGTCGCCTTCCCATCGAAGAGCAGGCTCTGCCTGTGCACGAGGCCATTGCCGCGTTCACCGAGACAAAGGCGGTCCCTGAAATCAGCAGCGTATTTTATCGGTATTTCTCGGATGAAATCCGCATGCGCACTGTTTACGGGCCGAAAGGACGCGGATGAACGCCAGGACGCAGGTTACAGTCGAGGAGGTCCAGGGCGCGATACGGTCTGCTGTCCGCGCCGCGTTCCCGGCGATGAAGTGCACAGACTTTTATTATGATGACAGGGCGCGCTTGCCTGTTCCCGCATGCCTTCTGGAACTGACCGAGATGGAGCCGTGCGCGGAAAGCGACCCGGGGTCCGGCCAGCTGGCCGTGACAGCGCGTTTCAGCGCATATCTTCTCATCGGATTCCGGACTGAGCGGGCGCACCTCAGCATCTGTACCCTGGCGGCGGCTTTTGCCCGGCTCGCGCACCGCAACCGCTGGGGTCTGCCGGTTGAGCCCGCGACGGTCACCGCGATCAGCCCCGACCACTTCAACCCCGAATTTGATCAATACCTGGTCTGGCGCGTGGACTGGCAGCAAATCATCCATCTGGCGCAAAGCGTCTGGGATGACGATGAACCTGTGCCCCGGGTCGCACTGGGCAGCTGGTCGCCAGAGATTGGCCCCGCCTACGAGCCTTCCTATACAACGACAGAGAAAGACAGCGGATGAGCTGGGGCTTGGGAGAGCTGGAGAGGCGGCTTGCGAACATCATCCGTGCCGGTGTTGTGGAGGCGCTTGACGCTTCGGTGGCCCGTGTTCGGGTGCGCAGCGGCGACCTTTTGACAGGCTGGCTCCCATGGTTGACGCAGCGGGCTGGCACTGACCGGACATGGTGGGCGCCGGAGCCCGGGGAGCAAGTCCTTGTCCTCGCGCAAAGCGGCGACCTTGCGCAGGGGGTTGTTCTCCCGGCTCTCTACAGGGCTGCGCATGCGCCCCCGGCAGATCAAGCGACAATCCATCGTACGGAATACGCCGATGGCACTTTTTTTGAATATGACAAGGCCGCCAGCCGGCTGACCATCCGCAGCCCCGGCGAGGTCGTTGTTCGCGCCGCCCGTACCCTCACCGCTGACTTTGACGGGGTGGTGGCTGTCAGGTCCGGCACCCACATCACGATAGACGCACCCACCGTCACTGTAACAGGTGATCTGACGGTAGAGGGCCGCTTGACCTATCTTGCCGGGATGTCGGGGTCTACAGGCGGGTCGGATGCGGCGGCGATGATCAGCGGCAGCATTCATGTTGTTGACGGCGATGTGACCGCCGGGGGCACAAGCCTGCGGGACCACGTTCACACCGGTGATTCCGGGGGTACTACAACCGCGCCGACCGGCTAGGGGAAAAACCGCCACAGGACGCAGGAGCGCTGTGTTCACAAGATGGACACATGAACGGCACCAACGCAAAAACGGGCAAGCCCCTCTCCGGGCTTGATCATCTCTCGCAAAGCATCAGGGATATCTTGACCACCCCTGTTGGGAGCCGGGTTATGCGGCGTGATTACGGCAGTCGCCTGCCATCCTTGGTCGATGCGCCCGTCAACCGCAGCACCATACTGGAGCTTTACGCGGCCACAGCCGAGGCTCTCGCCCGCTGGGAGCCGCGTTTCAAGCTCCAGCACGTGCGCATTCTCGAAGCCCAAGTCGGCGGCATCCTCATGGACCTGACCGGAATATACCTGCCTGAAGGCCGTCAGGTTTCTTTGCCCGGAGTGCGCGTCCAGTGATGAAAGAAGCCCGGTACAGCGCCATTGACCTGTCGCAGCTGCGCCCCCCTGATGTTGTTGAGCAGCTTGATTATGAGTCTGTTCTCGCCGACATGCTCGCAGGGCTGCGAGCATACAAAAACCAGAACGGCGAAGCCATTTTTACAGCGCTGGTTGAGAGCGACCCGGCGTTAAAGATCCTTGAGGTCGCAGCGTACCGGGAAATGATTGTCCGGCAGAGAGTCAACGAGGCGGCTCGGTCTGTCATGCTGGCTTACGCGACCGGCACAAATCTCGATCATCTGGGAGCTTTGCCGGGTGTCGCCCGCAAGGTCCTGCAAGAAGCCAACCCGCAGGCATTCCCCCCCGTAGACGCAGTGCTGGAGAGCGACGACGACTACCGCCGCCGGATTCAGCTCTCTCTCGAGGGCTTCAGCTCTGCCGGACCAACCGGGGCCTATATCTTTCATGCTTTATCCGCAGCGCCGGGGGTCAAGGATGTTGACGCTTTCAGCCCCGCGCCCGGCGTTGTGGCGGTGACGGTCATGTCAAATGGAGGCGATGGCTCGCCCGGCGCAGACCTGCTGGCAACGGTGCAGGAGCGCCTGTCTGATGAAAGTATCAGGCCCCTGACTGACCGCGTTGTGGTTCAAGCTGCAAAGATCCGCCCATACACCATACGCGCCCGGTTGCTTTTCCATGATGGCCCGGACCGTGAGGCCGTCCTGGCCCACGTCCGGGCTATGGCCGAAAAATTCTGCCACGAACACCACCGCCTGGGGGCCGATATCACGATATCCGGGCTATATGCCGCGCTGCATCAGGCCGGCGTTCGGAAGGTAGAGCTTCTGGAGCCGACAGAGACAATCAGTATTGACCGGGTCGAGGCTGCGTGGTGCACAGACGTAGACATTCTGGAGGGCGATGCCCCATGACAGACGATTTGTTGCCGCCGAATGCCTCTCCGGAAGAAAAAGCCCTTAGCCGTGCCATGGACAGGCTATCTGCTGTCCCGGTGCCTGTCAGCGGCATGTGGAGGCCTGAAGAAATCCCCGCTTCCGCGCTTCCATGGCTGGCGTGGGCGTTGTCGGTGGATGTATGGAACCCGGACTGGCCGGAGGCGCGGAAGCGGGCGGTGATTGCGGCTTCGTTTCAAGTGCACAGGCACAAGGGGACGCGTCGCGCGGTGCGCGAGGCGCTTGAGGCCCTTGATGTTGACGTCACGCTGACCGAATGGTTTGAGGCTGACCCGCCCGCGCCCGTCCATACGTTTACCGCCGAAATTGCCACACCGGGCCCGGTCTCGCCAGCGCTGTCCGACGAAGCCCTGTCCATGATCCGGGCGTCCAAGAATGTTCGCTCGCACCTGACCGCCCTGCGCGTGGTCATGCACCAGTCCGGCACAACCCCACAGACGGCGGCGGCCTTGCTTCTGGGCGAGACCGTCTGCCTACGTCCCGCCCCCCCGGTCGATCCGGTTTCCCTTGCCCCCGCCCCCCTGATGGCCGCCGCCCTGTACGGCGCGGAAACGGTCACTGCCTATCCGCTGGAGGCCGCATGAGCGCACCCCACTATTACACTTTGGTAACCGACGCGGGTCATACCCGCCTGACTGAAGCCCTTGCTACGTCCAAGCCGGTTGTTCTGACCCACTTTGCTTTCGGGGACGGCGACGGCGCGGCCTATGACCCGACGCCGGATCAAACCGCCTTGCGCCGCGAGGTCTGGCGCACCGAAATCAATTCCATCCGCACCGACCCGAAAAACCCCGCCTGGCTGACCGTCGAGGCGGTGATCCCGGCGCGGGTCGGCGGCTGGACCGTGCGCGAGGCCGGTGTGTTTGACGCCGACGGCATCCTGATTGCCGTCGCTAAATATCCCGAGAGCTTCAAGCCTCAACTGGATGACGGCGTTGGTAAAGACCTGTGCTGCCGCATGATTTTGCAGCACGGCAACGTGAGCGCCGTGACCCTGAAAATTGACCCGTCGGTGGTGCTTGCAACCCGTGATCATGTTTCCGCAGAGGTCGCCGCCGCGATCGCCTCTCATGCCGGTCCCGGCCACAGCCCGCCGGATGCCTCCACCACTGTCAAGGGACTGGTGGAACTGGCCACCACAGCCGAGGCCCGCGCCGGGTCGTCCACCCATCTGGCCGTCACCCCGGCGGGCCT
Source organism: Haematospirillum jordaniae (assembly GCF_001611975.1). GTDB lineage: Bacteria > Pseudomonadota > Alphaproteobacteria > Rhodospirillales > Rhodospirillaceae > Haematospirillum > Haematospirillum jordaniae. The sequence continues at coordinate 1,381,522 of NZ_CP014525.1, read as the reverse complement.
GAAGGCCGCCATGGATGCCGCCACCCCCATAACACCCGGCATCGTCCGGCTGGCGACGGCGGATGAGGTCAAGGCCGGGACGGATGCGGAAAAGGCCGTCACCCCTGCGGCGCTGGCCCAGGCTTTTCCGGCTCCGGTGGGCAGCGTGATCATGCATGCCGGGCAGGAGCCGCCACCGCTGTATCTGAAGTGCAACGGGGCGCTCCTGAGCCGCGCCGCATATCCTGAACTGTTCACCGTGATCGGAACCACATTCGGGAGTGGTGACGGCTCCACAACCTTCGCCGTGCCGGACCTGCGCGGTGAATTCCTGCGCGGCTGGGATGACGGGCGGGGCGTGGATTCAGGCCGCGCGTTCGGAAGTGCACAGTCGGATGACTTCGAAAGCCACAGTCACGTCTCGATAGGTCGTTCCTTTAACCAAGGCGCATTTTTCGCAACGACCGGTGGGTACGGAATCTGGCCCAACGGCAACATAGACCCGAATTACCACAGAACCTCAAGTGAAGGCGGCGCCGAAACCCGCCCCCGCAACATCGCCCTTCTTGCCTGCATCCGATATCGCTGAGGCCCATTATGAACTGTACTGTCTATCGTACTGTGAACGGCTTCTATGCCGGTGAGCATGTCCTTGACCAAGGCGACCTTGACCCCCGCTCGCCGGGGTCTTGGCTGATCCCAGCCGGGTGCGTCACCGTCCCGCCGCCTGCTCTGGCCGAAGGCGAACAGGCCCGCTGGGATGGAGCGGCGTGGGTGGTCGTGCCTGTGCCAGACACCGCCGCAGCGGTGGCCCCAGACGCCGCAGCCGCTGAAGCCGCACTGCCTTCTGCCGCGCTGGTACAAGCCGAAGCCCGCCGCCGCCTGTCTGCGACGGACTGGTACGTCGTGCGTCAGATTGAAACCGGCGAGGCCGTCCCCGCGCCCATCGCCCGGTTTCGCGCCGCCATTCGCGAGCGCTGCAACGCACTGGAAGCCGCATCCCCCATCCCACCCGATTACTACGCCGATCAACACTGGCCGCACACGCCGGATGGTGGCCTTGAGAGCCAGGAAAAAGCGCCACAGGACAAGCCAACTAAAGCATAGATGATGATGAACGCTTCTAGGTGGAGGTTCAAACGTGCCTGAAACATTTCTTCATGGTGTCGAGGTTCTGGAAATTGATGCTGGACCACGCCCGGTGCGGACCGTCCGGTCTTCGGTGATCGGGGTTGTGGGGACAGCGCCGGGAGCGGATGCGGATCGTTTTCCGCTGAATACCCCGGTGCTGGTCACCGGCAGCCGCACCGAGGCCGCAAAGCTCGGCAGCGACGGGTCTTTGCCCGATGCCCTGGACGGTATCTTTGACCAGATCGGCGCTGTGGTGGTGGTGATCCGGGTTGACAAGGGCAAATCCGACGCCGAAACGCTGGCCAATGTGGTGGGCGGTGTTGATGCGGCCAGTGGTCAGTTCCGTGGCGTGCATGCGCTGCTGGGAGCGGAATCGGTGGTGGGTTTTGCGCCACGCATCCTGTGCGCCCCCGGTTTCACCCATCAGGCTGAAGAAGGACAGGCCAACCCGGTGGTGGCCGAGCTGAAAGGCATTGCCGACCGTTTGCGGGCTATTGTGGTGGCCGATGGCCCCAATACCACTGACGAGGCTGCCCAAACCTATGCGCGACAGAATGCCGGGACCCGGGTCTATATGATCGACCCGTGGGTCAAGGTTCTGGACCGGTCCGGCGCGGTTGCCGTGCGTCCGGCATCGGCACGCGTGGCCGGTATCATCGCCCGTGGTGATAACGATCGTGGTTTCTGGTGGTCGCCGTCCAACCAGCCGGTCAACGGCATTGTCGGCACCGCCCGCCCGGTTGATTTCAAGCTAGGTGATACTGCCAGCCGCGCCAACCTGCTGAATGAAAAGGGCATTGCCACGATCATTTGTCAGGATGGATATCGTCTGTGGGGCAACCGCTCTCTGTCGGCGGATCCCAAGTGGGCGTTCCTGTCGGTGCGCCGCACTGCCGACCTGATCAACGAAAGCCTGCAGCGCGCCCACATGTGGGCTGTGGACCGGAATATCACCAAGACCTATGTCCAGGATGTCACCGAAGGCGTCAATGCCTACCTGCGCACCCTGACCAATCTGGGTGCCGTTCTGGGCGGACGGTGCTGGGCTGATCCGGACCTGAATACCCCGGCCAACATCACCCAGGGCAAAATCTACTTCAACTTCGATTTCACCCCTCCCTATCCGGCGGAGCACATCACGTTCCGTTCCCATCTGGTCAATGATTACATCAAGGAGGCCTTTCACTGATGGCCGCGCGCGACGTTCTGAAAAATATCAACCTGTTCGTTGACGGGCGTGGCTATGCCGGGCAGATCAGCGAGTATTCTCCCCCCTCCCTGGCGCTGGTGACTGAAGATTTTCGCGCCGGGGGTATGGATGCGCCCGTCAAAATTGATATGGGCATGGAACCCTTGGAAACCAGCTTCAGCCTGATCAGCTACGACCGCGATGTGCTGGCCCTGTTCGGTGTTGCCGAAGGAAAAAATGTGCCTCTGACTGCCCGCGGTGCCTTGGAATCGTGGGATGGAACCGTCAAACCGGTTGTGCACACCATGCGCGGCAAGATCACCAAAATTGAACGGGGGGCTTGGTCTGCGGGGCAGAAACCGACCTTGGGTGTTACGCTGTGCCTTGAATATTTCAAGGAGGAACACGGCGGGCAGACCGTTCACGAGATTGATGTCATCAACATGATCCGCAAGGTCAACGGCGAGGACCGCCTGGCGCAGATCAGAAGTGCGATTGGTGTGTAGAGCGACCACGTGTTTGTTGGCACATAAAGGAGAGCCAGAGTACATGGATTATACGACCGAATATGTAGACGTCACCTTGTCCCGCCCCATTGACCTGGACGGGACGCAAGTCAGCAGTTTGCGGATGCGCGAGCCGACGGTCCATGATCAGATTGCTTGCCAGTCGGTCAAGGGAAGCACAGCCCAACAGGAGGTTACACTCTTTGCAAATTTGTGCGGGATAGCCCCTGATAATATCCAGAAACTTCGGCTGCGTGACTACAGGAAGCTGCAGGATGCTTACTCAAATTTTCTCGAATAAGCCCGGTCGATCTGCGCCACAACGTGATCGCCCTGGCTTCGTTCACGTCCTGGGGTTTGTCTGAAATTGCATCTATGCCGCTAAGCCAGTTCAAATGGTGGATCGAGGGGCTGCCGCGTGGCGACTGAACAAAAACTCAGCACAAAAATAACAATCGGCGCAGCCCTGGATGCATCGTTTGCGCGGAATGTCGGCCTGATCAAGGGGGGATTGGACAGCGTCGGGTCCGAGATCAAGACCATTACAAAGCGCCAGCAGGAGCTCAAGAAACAGCGCAAGGTTCTGGAGCGGGAAGGTAAATCTGTTGATGCCCTGGACCGGGAGTACCAGGAGCTCGGGAGCACACTGGACAAGCTGCGGGTCAGTCAGAAAAAGTGGGAGCGGGCTGCTGCCGCCAGCAACAGGGTTGGTGAGAAATTCGGGCAAATGCAAGGTGCGGTGGGGGGCTTGGCCCGAAATACCACTGTCGCTGTCGGCGCTGCCGGGGCCGCAATTTTCAGCCTCGCAAACTCGACCGCAGGATTGGGTGATCATGTCGCAAAAACAGCCGGAAAGATGGGGATTGGCATCGAGGCCTTGCAGGAGTTGCGCTACGCCGCCGAGCGCAGTGGAATGTCTGCCGAAGGTCTTGACGGGTCCATGGAAAAATTGTCCAAGGGCATCGGCGAGGCCGTCCAGGGGAGCGGAACGGCAAAGAAAGCGTTCGAGCAGCTGGGTCTTTCTGCGCAGGCGATGGCATCCATGCAGCCGGATGAAGCGCTGGCACTGGTAGCCGATCGGTTGCAGTCCGTGGAAAATGGCGCAGAGCGCGTTGCGTTGGCAACGGCCATATTTGGCCGCTCCGGCGCGGGCATGATCAACATGCTGAAAGATGGCTCTGCCGGGCTGACCCAGCTCCGGGAAGATGCGCGGGCGACAGGCTATGTTCTGAGCGAAAAAACAGCCCGGGATGCGGAGGCGTTCAAGGATGCGCTTCTGGATGCACAATTGGGGCTTGCCGGGTTGAAGAATACCATTGGCGGGGCCCTGATGCCGGTCGTTACAGACATGATGAAGGATTTTACAAGCTATATGCGGGAAAACCGCGATGAGGTCGTCGCCTTCGCAAAGCGCTTTGCCGACGGGTTCCGCGAGATAGTCCCCTTTATCGGGGATGCCGTCCGGGGCATTGCCGCAATAGCCACAGGCTTTGCGTCGGTAACGAACAATCTCGCATCCCTTGTCGGTGGCTTTGACAACTTGGGTATCATCATGTCGGCTGTCTTTGCCAGCAAGGCTGTTGTGTCTGTCTTGTCTTTTGGTTCAGCCGTATGGGGTCTTGGTTCGGCCATGATCGGGCTTGCTGGCGGGCTCCCTGCTGTTGCGGCAGGGATCAAGGCGATCGGCCTGGCCTTGGTGGCCACCCCGATTGGCGCAATCATCGCAGGCATCGCGCTCGCTGCGGGGCTTGTTATTGCAAACTGGTCAACCGTCAAGGCGTTCTTCGGAACACTGTGTGACTGGATCGCCGATAAGTTCTCCGCAATCGGTGAATTTTTCACGGGCCTGTGGGCTGGAATTACAGACGCTGCAAGCGCCGCCTTTGAATGGATTCTAGAGAAACTGCAATGGGTCGGCGCGGGGATTGGTAAGGTTGCATCCTTTTTTGGCCTTGGTCAGGACGCCGGGGGAAAACCCGGCGCCGAGCCGACACCCTCTTCATCTTCGGCGGCCCCGCCTGCGGCTATTCGGGGGGCTGCACCCGGCAAGGCGGACGTCACAAACAACGTCACCAACGCCCCCGTCTTCAATATCCAGCAGCAGCCCGGCCAGGACCCCCGGCAGCTGGCAGAAGAAATAGAGCGGATTCGACGCGAGAATGAACGCGGCGCGCTGCATGACGGGGCCATGGCTTATGGGTATTGAGGTCGTATGGCAGATATCATGATGCAGCTTGGTGCTTATCAATTCAGCATCAATACGGCGGCGTACCAGGAGCTCAAGCGCTCGAATGCCTACTCATGGTCCGCCCAGGAGCGGTTCGGGAAACCCGAGGCCCTTCAATACACCGGGCCGGGCAGTGAAACACTGTCACTGGACGGTGTGATATTTCCCGGCTTCAAGGCCGGGCGCGGTCAGCTTGAGGCCATGCGCCGCGAGGCAGCGAAGGGCGAGCCGCTTCAGCTGGTGGACGGCCTTGGCTTCATCCACGGGCAATGGGTGATCGAGCGCATAGACGAAACCCAGTCCCGGTTTGCGCAGAAAGGCGTCCCTATGCGCCAGACGTTCAGTCTTCAGTTGAGGAAATACGATGATGGGCCTTCGGTATCAAACGCGTGATGGGGATACGATCGATTACATCGCGTGGAAGCATTACGGCGGGACTGCGCCAGGCGTTGTGGAGCAGCTTCTCGAAGCGAACCCCGGACTGGTCCGCTATGGTATGGTTCTGCCCGCTGGTCTGGATATTGCTCTGCCGGATATGCCGCTGCGTGTGGCACCTGGGGAAGCGTTATGGGGATAAAGCCCGGCTTCCAGATCCGGGCCAATGATGCCGACATTACCGCAGGAATCAGCGGCCACCTTGTGTCCTTGCGTCTCACCGACGAGGCGGGGCTACAGAGTGACACGCTGGAGCTTACACTGGCGGACCCCAATGACCGCAAGCCATTGGCTTTGCCCGCCGCAGGGACGGAGATCTGCGTAGCCCTGGGCTATGATAATGCGTTGCGAAAGATGGGTTTGTTCATAGTGGACGAGCTGGAGGTATCCGGTCCCCCTGATCGTATCACGGTCAAGGCGAAGGCCTCTGTCCAGGCGGCTTCACCTGTTGACGCCGGGTCCAGGCGCCCGATGTTGACAACACAAAAAAACCGCTCGTGGGCAGCCGGGACAACGCTGGGGGGCATGGTGCAGGTCATCGCGCAGGAGCACGGACTGAAAGCCGCAGTAGCGCCAGCGCTTGCAGCCACAAGCCTGCCGCATGTTGATCAGGCCAATGAGTCTGATATGGCGCTGTTGACCCGTTTGTCCAAGGACTATGACGCCCTTGCCAAGCCTGCAGGCGGGCATCTGGTTATCGCCAAGCGCGGGGAGAGCAAAACAACGACGGGCAAGCCCCTGCCGGTCGTGGCGGTATCCCGGGGCGAGATAACCCAGTATCGTGTAACAATTACCAAGCGGCAGCCGGTTGGACAGGTTATCACGCAGTGGAATGACCTCGACGCAGGTATGGTGCGCGAGGTTGTGGCGGGCCAGGGTGAGCCCGTCGCCCGCATTCGGCATCCGTTTGCTGATGCAGCGGGGGCGAAGCAAGCCGCGGTCGCAGAGCTGGAAAAACGAGCCCGTGCCGAAAAGCAGCTGTCGCTGGCGTTGCCGGGCAACCCGGCCCTGATTGCCGAGGCCCGGGTAGAACTGAAAGGCTTCCGGAGCAGTGCGAACGGACTGTGGCTGATCACCCGTGCGGAGCATTCATTATCGCGCAGCGGGTATACCACAACGCTTACGTGTGAGTCGGTTTCAGACTGATTGCGCGGGTACGAGCACGGTTCCCAGGATCAAAGTGCGCATGACGTGTCCCCTATGGATGTATGCGCGCAGTATTACAAACCGCTATGGCACCTGTCACCTGAATCCGCAGCCGGTCTCAGTCGAACACACCCGTTGGCGCGTCCTCGCACACGACGTAGCCGTTGACCGCATGCCGGTTGGCTTTTCGCCCGACCTGACCCCTCCGTATTTTCCCGCAGGCCTCCAGCCGCATGACGCACGCCTCGATCGCGTCGGCCTTGAATACGGCCACCTTGTCGGCAAACCGCCGCTTGATGAGCGAGGGCAAGTAATTGCCGGCACGCGGGCTGCCGGATGATGACACCTCTCCGGCCTGCAGCATGCGCACCGCATCAATGACGCACAGCTCCAGTTCCGCCTCCATGTCGCGCACCCCGTATTGGGCAACAGGCCGAGCCGTGCTGGACATGACCAAATCAAATGCGCCTTTACGCCATTCCAGCAAATACTGGTCGCCATCTTGCCCGTACTGGCTTTTCATGTTCGTGAGCTTGCGCCTTGCGTCCTTGCGGTCCTTCGTGGCCCGCTCGAAGTAAAATCGCGACCTCACAGTGTCGTGCCAGCTGCGTGACCCGGACGTGCCGTCGCCAGACGCCATACCGGACTGCGACGGGTGGCCAAGAAGAAGGACGGCCCCGCCCGTGCTCTCGACAAGCTTTCCCAGGCACACGTTCAGGAATTTCCTGACCTGCTGCTTGTCGATTTCGGACCCGCCAAACACGTCAGCCAGGGTATCGATCACGATCAGGTCGGCCCCGAACGTGGCGGCGTCGTTGCGCATGCTGTGCCACAGCGGCGTAAGGGTGAACGTGTTGGTCCTGTTGTCCCAGGTAAACAGGGCGTTGTCCTCGAACTTGCGCGAGACGGTTCTGAGGTGCCCCTTGTAACGGCTACGCTGCAGACCCAGCGCGGCATCGATACTACGCTGGCGGCGCTTCAATTCCTCGGCCCGGTCCTCGCACAGGAACAACATGACCTTTTGCTGTTTCACCGGTCGCCCCAGGACGGACGCTCCTGCAGCCAGCCCGGTCGCCATCTGCATGGCGAGAAGCGTCTTGCCCGTGCCGCCCGTACCGAGCAAAAGCGTAATTTCGCCTCTCGGGATCATACCCTCGACAACCCAGTCAGCCGGCGGGGTGGTGTCGTAGTCCCAGTCTGACGGGTCTTCCCAGGCAATGCGTGCTTCTTCACGCGCCTGCCCGATGTACTTGGCATGCTGTACGTCGAAAGGGTTCGGCTCAACCTCGGGGACCGGGTCGAACCAGCGTTCTGCCGCACACATCAGGCCGACGTTGCACCATTCGCGGGCGAACTGGCGCGGCCAGCCCCCGGGAATGTCCTTGTTGGTGTTGCAATGCGGAAGCGACGTGGCAACAGCAGCGTATTCCGTGGGCGTGAAGCCGCCGTGCTCGCATAGCCGGGCAACCAGCGCAGCTCTGTACGCAGAGCCTGACTGATCGGCGCCCTTGAGCGGTTTCCCGTCCAGAACAGCCTGAAGGCGGGGCTCGGCGAGGGCAGCAGCCGCAAGGCGGGCAAGGAGGTTCTGGCCAGGACCGGCGGCGATGGCCTGCATGTCAAGTGTGCGCTGAACCGCAGCGATGTTCCCGCTGGTGTCCGGATGGTCGCTGCCTGGACCACGCGGGGTCGCATAAAAAGAAAGCGCATCCGTGGTGTAGACGGCACCGGTGGCGGCAAACACCCGCGCGCCTGCTGCCGTGCGGCCCCGCGCCCGCTTCGTGGCATCAGGAATATTGACCGTGCCGGGCAAGCGCATGATGCGGTCGATATTCTGGACAGCATCGCCCCCCACGGCATACGCCAGAGCCCGCCCCTGCGCTTCGGCCCACTGCCGGTGCCCGCTTGCGGGGAGCTTCTGGGCAAGGCGCCAGAAGAATTGTACCCCGCCCCCGCTGTCGACAACGAAGGTGGGCGGACACGACGAGGACCGGGCAGCACGGGCGAGATCCAGAAGCCGCCGGCGCTCGTCATCGAACAGCTTGTCCTTGTGCGGGTCGGCATCCACATAAACCGCGCGGATGGCAGCAATGTCGCCCTTCGCAAGCTTCTTGTCCGGGGCTGTCGGGTACGGCTCGTTGACCGTAAAGTAAAGGTTCTGCCTGCCGTTGCGTTCGGTTAACCACGCCCGCATGGCGTCCCAGTCTTTCGGCGCGAAGGTACGCCCGGTGACAAAGGCGGTTTCAGGGTCAATAGCGACAAGGTTGAAACAACCTTCAGCATCGAAGTCCTGCAGGAACGCCACAGGGTCGGCGCTGTTGGCGGGGTTCTGCCCCCCGCCGGGGGTGTTGTCTTTCGGCATACTGTCCGTGTCTCGCTTGATTCCATGGCAGATGGTCAGCCAGAACCGGCAGCGGCGGGGTTTGCCGGACCCCGCCACGTGTCCACTTTTTCAGGATGGCCAATGCAGGCTGTAATGTGACTGTGACTGTGACTGAAGGCGTGTCCTACAAGGCAGGCGTGTCTTCCCGCGGCGCATCCACATGCACCGGCTTCGGGGCGCAGGGAAATACGACACGGCCCCCGCTCTTGCCGCCGGTACGGCAGACCCCGGAGGGATCACGGAACCCGCGCCCGCCCGGCTCCAGGGCATAGACAGCGAAACCAAGTTCCGGCCGGTTGGCACGAAGCGCGTCAAGCGTCACCATCTCGCCCCCAGGTACAGGTGGCAGGCGGCGCAGGCATCCCGGCGCGTCTTGCAGAATTCACCGAACGCCTTGAGCGTTTCGGTGATGCTGGCCCCGGCTAGGGTCGCCTCCAGGACGACAAGCGGCCAGCCCGGCGGCAATGTGTCCTTGGCTGCCCCGAGGATAAAGCAGATCCGCCTCACGGCCTCGGCGTGCAGCCCGTCGATGCGGGCGTATGACATGGTCAACACCCTGTCCCTGTTTCGTCCGGCACACGGCACTGGCCCGGGTGGCAGATGGTGCCCGTCCCGGTGCTGCGGGGCCCGCCATGACTGGCGGATCTGATCCGCCAAAGCGGGTACGCATTGCCGCCCTGCCCGCTGCGGGCCGCCAGAACGACCAAGCCGCGTCCGTTGGCCCTGGCTGCAGCGTTGACGCCAGGGGGAACCGCACGAGTGGTCTTGCCCGACGCTTCAGCGGGGCGGGTGTTGCCTTCCGAAACGCAGCGCGCCACCTTGCCGGCCAAAGTGCCGGTCGCGGCCGCCCCCGCGGCAAAGGCCTTCCTGGCGCAGGGACTAGGCGAGAACATCAGCAACCTCTTCCTTTGCCTTCTTCGCAACACCGTCACGAAGGATTTTCTCGACCATGTTGGAGCGGGAGCGGCCCTCCTTTTCGGCGAGCTTGCTCAACTGCCACATCAGGTCGGACGGCAACCGCATGGTGGTGAGCGTGCGCTTGGGCACGCGGGGACAAGAGGGAGGTGACAAGGTAAAAACTCCAGACATCCGTTGTCGATACCCCGATTGTATGTCTGATGTAGGTCAATAGTCAATACATTCCCGACATACATTCATGACGTCAATCCTTCCTGAACCGTTTGCCTCTCCAACCCCCCGAGGACAGCGGCAGGCCGGCGGCCCACGCCGGCCGCTCGCAAATCAGCCGCTCGAACGTCTTTACGTCACCGAAACCCCGCGGCACCTCGCACAAAATCTCGTCGTGAACGTGGCCAATAACGGGGTAGCCCGCCTTCTCGGCCTGACGGATACCGTGTGCCAGGAGATCACGGGCAATGGCCTGCACCACGTTCTCCAGCAGCAGCCCGCCATACAGGGCATAGCGTACAAGCTTCTGCGACTGGCTCTCCACGCCCAGCACCGTAACCGCCGGCCTGGCGGCGCGCTCGATGACGCACCCGCCGGCGGCTTCCAGCCTCCCGGCTTCCGTACAGCCCATCGTCTCGGACACCCCGGCTCCGGTCTTGCGCACCCACACCTGCTGCCTGAGGTGCGGCGCACCGTAGGCAAGACAACGCCCCGATGGCAACTGACACCACAGGAAGCCATTGCGGACGAGGTATCTGGCCTTCAGCACCGTGACAACGGTGCCGGGGTTGGCCACAGCTTCGGTCACACCATCTTGCAAAAGCGCCCACGCCGCCGTAATGGCGGGGTGCGTGTCCCGCCAGCCAGCCTTGACCAGTTCGGCAGCCAGGAATTCCCGCCGTGTCAACTGCCCTGCAATCGGCAGGTTCTGCCGCAACACCGTCTCGTAGCGCCTGAGGGCAGCCTCGCGCCGGTGTTGCGGCGCAGCCGCCCAGACCGGGGCATAAAGGGGGTCAAGCTTCATGGAGTAGTTCCGTGCCATCGAACGGAACGCCCCCGGGCCGCCCTGGTACTGGAGCGACAGTTCCGACACCTTGCCCACCTGGCGCCGGGGGTCTTTCCTGGTCAACTCTGCGGTGGTGGTGTTGAAGATGCCGGCGGCCGCACGGCGGTAAAGATCGGGCAGGTCCGGGTCAGCCATGAGGTCGAACATGGCCTTGACCTTCCAGTCCTCGCCACAGAACCAGGCGGCGACGGCCCCCTCGATACCGGCGTAGTCGGCGTCCAGGATGTCGCAACCCGGTTCCGCCCAGATGAAGCCCCGGATTGCGTCCGAGAGCAGATGCAGCGGCTTGCCGAGTTCGTCGCCATAGAGAAACGTCAGCCACTCCGGGTTCTCGGTGCGGATGGCCTGGAACAGCACCCGCGTGTCCAGGTGCGCATCCTCGAACACCTTGCGCGGGCGTGGCAGGTTGTGGACCTGGGCCCCTGTAGATGACCACCGCCCGGTACCGGCCGCGTGATAGAGGAACGCCCCCCGGATGCGTCCGTCATGACTGGCGCGGTTGAGGAACGCTTTCAACTTGGAGACAGATGTCTTGGCCGCTTCCTGGCGTATTTCGACGGCACGGCGCACCGTGGCGGGGATGTCGTCACGCGCAAGCACGTCCTCGAGATCGGCCTTCGCTGCCGAGGGGAGAGCAACACCCTGCCGCTTCACCCACTCGGTCAGCCGGCCCACCTGCGTGCACGTGGTGACGTAGCCGCCGGTTGCCAGCCTCATATCACGGTCAAGCAGCGCCCTGGCCTTGCCGGCGAGGCGCAGGGCGGCGCGGCACGACGTGACATCGATGCGCAGGCCCCGGTCATTGATACGCTCGGAAATACGCCACAGGTCCAGCTCGTCGTCTGACAGCGGCACCATGCGTCCGGCGGCTTCAGCCTCGGAGTCCACGTCAGCCGCATTGTAGTCGCGGAAGTCCCGGAAATCCGCAGGATGATCCTCTGGCTCGTTCCAGTGCAGGGGCACCCCCCGGGCATTCCGGGTGCCCGCATCGGGCAGGGCGTCCACCGCAGCATTACACCCCCGCTGCCCGGCAGTGGCCGGCCTGCGCGGGATGGAAAACTTGCGGATCAGCGCCGCGCCGCGTTTATCCTTCCGGACCGTGAGGCCAAGGGCGGTGCCAAGGTCACCCAGCTTGCGCGGCAGCGACAGCGCGGCCGCTGTGGCGGCGGTGCAGCGGCACTGCGCCAGCGGCAGGTGCGGCCAGCCATGGCGCGGAGCCAGGATCATGTTGATCATCAACCGCTCGAAGGTGTTGTTGTGCGCCTCGACAACAGCCCCGCCCTCAATGGCCGCGCGCAGGTCCAAGGGACACGGATCCCCGCGCAGCCAGCGCCTGGTCGGCCCGCCATCAATCTTGTAGGCCGCCATCAGCACTTCCGTATCCGGATGCGCGGCGTAGACGTACACGCCCCTTGTCCTGAGATCAACCGGACTGCGCGTCTCGAAGTCCAGCTCAACGCGCTTGGCGGCGGTCATGCGAACACCCCGGCCCGGGTGTCGCTTCCGGTCTCCCTATTCGACAGGGGGGTCAGTCGAAGACGTTCAATGTCAAGGTAGCTGCCAATGAGTTCCGCCGCCGGATACGGGCTGATGGCATTCCCGTAGGCGCGCAGGCGTCCCACGCGGGCGGAAGCCCCATGAGCCAGCGGGAATGTGCCGGGTTCAACGGGCCTCCAGTGTCCATCCCGGCAGCGCAACCAGTCAGCAGAGTGCCAGAAGCCGTCAGCCGTGCCGGCTCCGCGTTCAGGAAGGGCGTGGGCCCCCTCGGCTGCCTTCCGGTCATGTCGGGATCCGGGTGCGGGCGTTTCGCGCCGGTTCCAGCCTCCGCAGCCGGGGCCCGCCCCAAAACCGCCGGGTGTTTCCAGTTGCACAGCCAGACCGCCCGCCCCAACAGGGCCTTGACCGGCACGTCGGCGCAGGGATTGCTGCCATCCTTGTGGTCCCGTGCTGTTGGCGTGGGCCAGCTCCTGACGTGCGGCGATGAACCACAGCCGCTGCCGGATGTGCGGCGCACCGACGCCCGCAGCAGGGATACCGACCGGTGCGAAGGCGTAACCCGCTCCTTCCAGGTCAGAGTAAACAAGGTCGAGCCAGCCGTGCCCAATCGCCGCTTCAACCTGCTCACCAAAGACAACCGAAGGGCGGCACTGGTCAACGAGATGGAACCAGAAGGGCCACAGGTGCCGCTCGTCAGCAAACCCAGGGCCCCGGCCTGCCGTGCTGAAAGGCTGGCAGGGGCAACTTCCGGTCCAGACGGGACGGCTGTCGGGCCAGCCGGCAAGGCGGAGGGCATGGCTCCAGACCCCGATACCGGCAAAGAAATGGCACTGGGTGAACCCGGCAAGCTCGTCGGGTCTGACATCAAGAATGTTCCTTTCATCCACAACGCCCGGCGCGATGCACCCGGCGGCAATCAGGTTGCGGAGCCATTGCGCCGCATAAGGGTCGATTTCATTGTACCAGGCCGTCATGGCGCAGCCCCGGACCACTGAAGCACGCAGGGCGGCTGGCACTGCCTGTCACCAGGCCATGCCGGACTTTCAGGCTTCCCCCGCGCCACGCTTTACCCCCGTCGTCAGTGCATTGCCCAATGCATCGTACAGCGCGGCTTCCAGGGTGCCGCCGCTGCCGGCGAACACGGCGCCGTTGTCGTCCCTGAATGCCGCCTGCCAGGTGCCGTTGGCATTCAATAGGCGGGCGATACGAAAACCGTGCAAGGCGGCTTCCTCGACCAGATGAGCCGCGGTTTTCATGCCAACACCTCTTCGTACACCGCAAGAACCCGGTCCTGCACGGACACAGCCTTGATGTCGGCCTGAAGGCCACACGTCTCTTCCTCCGGGGTCTCAATGCGGGTGACAAGCTGCCGCAACCCCTCGCTGGCAATACCGCCGATGGCATTGCCGCTGTTATGGCCCTTGCCGGGATCCTCGTTGATCATGGTCGTCTGGCTCCTAGTTCGGAACGACGCCGGCCATTGGATGCCGGCGTCGCCCGTCATTTCATACAAGCGGTCAGCTGAAAAGGCCGGCCGCACCCTTCCCGTCCTTTGTCTCGGCGGGGGCTTCACCCTCGTCCTCGATGGCGTTGAAGAACTGCTCCGGGCTGGCGCCACCGCCACCGCCCAGCTTCTCGCCATCCCTGGCGACTTGGATCATGGAGACCCCGAAGCTGATCCCCTTGCCCTTCTCCTTGTTCTCCCAGGTAAAGGCGTTGACGACGGCGAAGCCATAGCAGCCGCTGTAGAGTTCTTCCTGGCTGCTGATCGGGCGCACCGCCTTGTTGAACAGCTTCGGCGGATAGTCCTCGCCCGAGATGACGCGGATGAAACGATGACCGGCGAAACCGGCATGGCGCTCTCCGGTCTTCTTGTTCAGCCCCTGCGGGCCGTCGCCGTCAAGGAACGGGCTGTGGATGATGCCGTCCTTGATCCACTGGACGGCCTTTTCGCCCCACTCGTCGGTGGCCGCCTTCAGGGCGGCATTCTGGAGGGCCGACAGGTCTTCGGACTTGGGGAACAACAGCGAGCAGCCGAACTGCTTCTTGCCATTGTCCCGCTCCTGCGGCCTGAACAGCGACTGGGTGAAAGCCAGGCGCGCCAGCTTGGTCTTGATGTCTTCGGAACGAGCCATATGTGCTGATCTCCTCTGTTAGTCGAGCACGGTGAAAAACTGCCGGGCCTTGGGCATCGCCGCAGCCCGGGTGGTCTTGTCGGCACGAACGAGGTTCGTGCCGGTATGGGGAACTTCGGACAGGCCCTCCAGCACCCTGATGGCATCTGTGGCCCCCACTTTCCTGAGGGCATCGCGGACCTGTTTCGGTGTACGGAGCTTGCCGGGGTTGACAAACCTGTCTTCCGCCAGCCCGGCCTCGATACAGGTTGTGCGAACCGTCATCTCGGCAGCGCCCTGCCACGTCTCGCGCCCTTGCCTGGGGACGAGTCTGTAGCCGGGTATGTCGATGCCTGCCTCGGCCTGCGTATGGGCGAGAACCCGTACCGCCTTGATCCAGTCCTCGATCATATCCAGCATGTCGAGGGTCCGGGACAGGCGCCGGGGGTCCAGGCTGTCGGGCATATTGGCGATATACGGATTGTCGAGGTCGTCAAACCAGATCCCCGCAGCATCCGTCACCTTCTGCTCCAGTGCCGGGCAAACACCGGTTGCGGGGCAGAACTTGCAGTGCGAACCGGCATTCAGATACTGCGCTGCCCATTGCAGGCCCCCCATCTTGTGGCGGGCGTTGCCCGCGTCGCTGGCCCTGCGCATGGCGGCCAGCAAATCCGCAGTCCACTCCATCAGGTCGACGACATGGAACGTCTCCGACCGGATGCGCCCGTCTTTGTGGGCCGCGCGCGGCTGGACAATGGTGGACATGACCTTCTCAACCGACAACCCCGGATTGGCGAGAATCGCCCCCAGTGCGTAGGTGCGCAGTTGCGGGTTGCCGGCAGCCTCCACCACCACGCCGCGCCCGCCCTTAAGGTCGACGACCTCGATCAGCCCCCACATGGGGAACCACAGCACCGCATCGGCAGTACCCCCGGCCTCGAACGGCGGTTGCAGCTTGGACAGGCTGAACGTCTGCTCGACCGAAAGGACGGCCCTGTCGCCCGTTGCCACGGCATATTCCGCCATCCGCCCCCGCACGTAAGCGAGATAGGTCTGGGCGGTTTCCGCCATTTCCTCGTCAACCGTAAAGCTATGCTCCCTGGTCGTCTCCACGCGGCCCATGAAGGTGCTGGCGTCGCACTCTTCGCGCAGGCACTTTTCGCTGATCTGATGGCACGCCGTACCCCATGCGGCGGCTTCACTCTCCTTATCTAGGTTCCTGACCGTTTCGGACAGGGCTAGGGCGCCGGGGCACCCCCAATTCCTGGAGGTGGCCGACGCAGACCACGTAGCGTGGTCGCGCGCACCGTGACCGGTCATTACGCCACCCCGGCACGCTTGAAGGGGTTCTTCACAAGCATCTCCTCGACGCCGGCCACAGCCTTGGCAAGACTGTCCTGATCCTCGGGGATGTCAGACACCTTGCTCCTGCCTTCACCGAACAGCATGGTAATGACCTTCGGACCATCCTCCTGCGCGGCGTCCATGCCAAATTTCTGGACGTACCTGCCAAGTACAGCGCGCACGTCGTCATGCGTCCGTTCCGTCTTGCGGGCAGCGCTTTCGGCCTGCTCGTCGGCATCATCCTGCGCCTCGGTTTCCGCCGTGCCGGATGGACTGTCCTGCACGGCCCCCACGTCGGCCCTGGTGCGGCGCTTGCCCCTGGCCGGCTTGCCGGCAGCGGCGTCGGTGGAAGGTACGTCCACCGCATGGCCGCCCCCGGCAGCCCTGGTGCAATCTGCACCGGTGCCCTCTGCGGCAAGCGGGCCGGAGCAGCCGCCAGCGGTCAGGCCACCGGCCATCACACGCAATTCGGCAAGCGTCTGGCTGGCGTCATCATGCCAAATCTTGATTTCCACGGGCATCTGGTCAGTTCTCCATCAAGGGGCGCATCGTCGCGACACGGCGCGTGACGATGCGCATCAGCGCTTCGTTGATACCGCCCTCAAGGGCACACACACGGACGAAGCATTGCCGTGTCTGCTTGTGGTTGGTGATGCGGAGCGCGGCCTGGGCCATATCCTTCGGATTGAAGGACATCTCCACAAAGAAGAGTTCGCTGGCAACAGACAGGTCTATGTTCTCGCCCGCGGCCTGGATTTGACCCACAAAGACGCGGGCGTTGCCGGCCGTAAAGGCGGCGACGGGTTCAGCACGCCTGGCAGACGGCGTGCGCCCGTCTATACCGACGACGCCGTATTTCACCAGGCCCGCCTTCAGAAGGTCGACGACATCCTGATGCCACGCCATCAGCACCACCTTGTCCAGACGGCTGTCCAGTTCATCCTTCAGCGCCCCGATCAACGCACGGGCGGTGACAAGGCCGGTAATGCGGCGCAGGGGCCCAAGATGCAGGTCCAGCTTGCTGGTCCTGCCGGCCTCGGCAGCGTCCAGGATGTCGGATGCCCTGGCGTCCATAGCGGCCAGCGCCTGGCGTTCGGAGGACGACAGCGCGGCCGGTTTCAGCGAGAAGATACTGTAGACAGGCGGACGGATACCCACGTCCTTCTGCGTCCGGCGAAGAAGAATACCGCCAATCCGCGCCCGCAATTCGTCGGCGTTCCTGGTGCCGGTGACAACGCGGGTGAAAAGGCCCGGCCGCAAGGAAACGCGATCCTCGAATTCCTCGACACGCCGCCGCACCGTCTTGCCATCGAACAGGCCGTAATGGGCGCTGAACGCCTTCAGACCATCGATTTCCGCCCAGCCTTTCGCCGGATCGGCTTTCAGGACCACCGGACGGGACCTGACGAGCGCACGGTACAGAACGTGCAGCGGGGCGCCGGTCAGGATCAGCCTGCATGTGCAATAGCGCCGGGTAAAAGCGCTCAGGCGCGTTACGTCAGGGCCGCCTTCCCGAAGGGTGGCGGGCAGGCAAGCACGCAGGAAAGGATAAAGTTCATGCGCCCCGGTCGGGGTTGGCGTGCCGGTCAAATTCCACACGCTGTCCGAGCACCCCGCCAAGGCAGCAGACGCATCGTGGACCAGCCCGTCATCGGCAAACCGTCCGAATACCGCCCTGGTCCGTTGGGTATCCGGGTTCTTGGCGTAGTGCCCCTCGTCGGCAATGAACACCTGCCAGCGACGTGCCGTAAGCTGCGCCAGCAGCGCCGGGTCGGCCACCAGGCCCCAGCCGGTGATGACCACCTCGGCATCGGGACGTACCCGGTCGCCGGCACTGTAGATGACCTGGATGCAGCGCGGAAAGCCCCAGTCACGGAACTCACGCGCCCAGTTGGGGCGCCCTGAAGCGGTGGTAACGACGATGATGCGGCGGGCAAAGACATAGTCGCAGGCCAGGATCGCTGCGCCCGTCTTCCCCACGCGGGGCGCATCGGCAAGGATCGCCGACTTGCGCGCGGCAAGGAACAAGGCTCCGGACAACTGGGATGGAAAAGGGACAGGCATTCAGGCCCTCATGGGAGCAGAAAAGACAGAACAGTGCTCACAATTTGTATTTCGATATATGCCGCAATAACATACATTGAGCAACACTTTTGTATGTCGGTTGTCTGATGTCGATGCCGATTTGCCTGGAATGGGGGAGTGGACAGGGGCATCACGCAAAGACATCGGGCATCTCCCCTTGTAAACAGCCTGCGCCCGGCTCCTGCGGAGAGCCAGGTACGGCCCGGGCCCATGCGGCGATCAGCGCCGCCTCGGCCCTCCCGTCGTCCTTGACCCTCTGGAACAACGCCGCCTTTGTCGGCCACATGCGCATGGCCAAGGCCCGGCTGTCGTCCTTGCCGCCCTTCAGGCGCATGGCGCGCTTCCAGGTGGCCGGGGCTACTGTCTCCACCCGCACGCCCAACGTCTTCAGACTGTACTCAACCGCGCCGACTGCACGCCCGAAGTTGAAGCTCGCCCCCGGGCTCTGCCCAGGCATGCCGCCCACCTGCTCGACAAGGGCCAGGTCGGGGGCCAGACTGCGCAGCAAGACAGCCAGCGAATATCCGTCCACTTCGGCCTTGTCACTCCTGCCCCGCCGTACCTTGAGTACGGGCATGTCAACCACGTCGGTCAAGCGCCCGTCAACCAACAGGGCAAGCGCCCCATAGGCACCGGGGTCTACGCCGAGGATGCGCAAGTGCGATCTCCCCCTGAAAGGCAGTCCGCCGATGCGCCAAACGGACAGGGCGCAGCCTGGGCTTTCGCCATTCGGCAAGCCGCGCAGCGCATGCGCGGCCAGTCCGTGTGCATGGCGATCACCTCCAGGTCGTCAGCACCCTCGGGCCGCCGGGAAGCGTCTTTGGCATGGCGGGATGCGCGCCAATAGGCCAGCGCCTCATCTTCACGGACACTGCGCTTCATCACGACGGCGTCCCCTTGATGTATTTTGCCAGTCGAACAGGCGCCCCCTCCTCAAGCTCCAGATAGGAGAGGAGCACAGCAAACCATGCCCCCGGGACAGTGCCCCGCTGGAACCACTTTGCCACAGCAGCTTCTTGCAGCGACGCCTTCACATTGTACGAGCGCAGCAACCGGACCACTTCATGCGGACTATGGAACTTGTCATTCAGGAATGCGCTGAAGTTAAACATTAAGACATCACCCATCAATATAACCCTTATTCACCAAAAGGCTATGGCATGTGTATGTCTGCTGTCAACTGCATTGTATGACAAATTGTCTTTTTTGATTGCCATTTGATAATCTACGACATACAACGTATGGTATGCGTGGCAGCCTCGCCTTCTGCATTCAGGTGCGTATGACAAGTTGTCTTGACAATGCCCATTACGGATAATACATCTGACATACAGCCCAACCACCGGAGAGCGTCATGCCTCGCAAAGTAAGAACCCACATCGCGGGGGCGGAAGAACTGAGAAGCTTCCCCCTGGCCCCCAAGAGCCTGACCAAGCAAGAGTTCGGAAAACGCCTGTACCGACTGATGCTGGCAAAGGGTTGGCATCAGAGCGAACTGGCCCGGCAGGCCGGCGTACCGCGCGATGCCGTGTCCGTCTATATCAGGGGGAAGTCGTTGCCAACGCCCGTCAACCTACAGAAACTAGCCGACGCCATCGGGTTGCCCACGGAAGAACTGCTTCCAAACCACGCAGAAGGCGCCATCGACGAGGATGAGCTGCCGGCCTTCGAGATGAAGGTCAGCTCGGGCGCTCCGAACATGGCATGGGTCCGCGTCAACCGGCTGGTCAGCACCCAGACCGCCGTAAAGATTGCCGAACTGCTGGACAACGACGATGCTCTTGACCGAAACAGAAGTGGCAAAGAAGCTGCGCTGCTCGCGAAGTAAAGTCAAACGGCTGCGCCTCAGCGGCCGCCTGACCTACGTACCGGGGCGCCCGGTTCTCGTCGATGAAGCCGACCTCACCGACTACCTGGAGAAGCTGAAATGTCGATCCCCGAACTCAAGCAGGCCGACAACGGCGTCTGGTACGTCCACTGGACAGACCGACGCCGCAGCAAGCGCGTCAGCACGCGCACGCGCGATATGGCTGCAGCGAAGGCTTTCCTCGGCCAGTGGCTCCTGATGGAGCATGAAGCCCCGGCATCGGTCGCTGCTGGGTTTACCATCGCGGATCTGTGGGCCGTTTACGACAAGAAACATATCGAGCACAACGTCACCTCCCCCATGACCATGCGCAACGCCTGGAAACGCCTTGAGCCGCACTTCGGCACGATGATGCCTGCCGCCATCAACCAGGACGTGGTGGATGCGTACGTCAAGGCCAGGACAACCGGTCGCATCGGTCTTCGGGCCCAGTCCTCGACAATCCGCCGGGAGCTCGTTGCGTTACGCGCATGTATGAATTGGAGTGCCGCGCCAAAGCGCAAAATCATACAACCCACGCACCTGCCCGCGTTCGATCTCCCCCCGGACAGCCCGCCGCGCGACCGCTGGCTGCGCACCGACGAGATACAACGCCTTCTCGATGCGGCGGCCTCCATGCGCGGCAAGGCAGAACGCATGCCCCGCGGCGAGCGCTTCCTGTGGCTGGCGCTGGAAACAGCCGGACGCAAAACGGCCATTCTGGAACTGACCTGGGATCGGGTGGATTTCGAGACAGGCGTTATCCACCTGGCCGTACCGGGGCGCAAGGTGACAAAAAAACGCCGCGCCAGCGTGCCGGTCTCGAAGGCGCTGCGACCGGTTCTGGAGCGCATGCACCGCGAGCGCATCAACACATTTGTCATGGACAATCAGTCTGACGTATGGGCCACGGTCCAGTGCATTGCCGAACGCGCCGGCTTCGGGGATCCCCGCAAAACCCCGCGCCGGAACGGCATGAAACCCCGGAAGACCGGCATCAGCCCGCACGTTCTGCGCCACACAGCCGCAACACAGATGGCCCGCCGGGGGGTACCGCTCTACGACATTGCGGGCGTGCTGGGCAACTCCCTCGCCATGGTCGAGAAGGTATACGCCAAGCACTGCCCCGAGCGCCTGCGCGCAGCCGTGGACCGTATATCGGGAAACAGTCTGAGTGCGGCAGAATGAGCGCCCGGACCTGCGCACAGCCGTGGGCGCCTGCGCCCGGTTTGGGCGCGGAAAATAGCCTACAATAACCTACATTGACCCACCATTTCCGGTAAAGCGCTCAGTAAAAGCTTGGCTTTATGCGTGCATTTTACCATCAGACAAAAGACAGACAACGATCTTGGTAAGGGAGAGGCCGAGAGTTCAAATCTCTCCAGCAGCACCAGCCGGAACCCCCAGGAAAACCTGGGGGTTTTGTTTTTCCCGGACACACTGCCAGACGGCCTCGTATTGCACGCTTACCCCGTGCCTGCATGTCCCTTGATCAGGGCCGGCAAACCATGCTGCAGACACCACGCATAGCACACCCCAAGATTATTTGCTTTTATACTTGAACTATCTTAGGGTGATGACCGTCGGCAGGGTTCAAAAACCTGTCGATAGAGGCCCAAAAACCTCGTACATACCAAGAGCAGGCAGTTGCCCATATTGCGCGGCAACTGTCTGTACGGTGACGGACTGATTCCTCGCGGTCCGTGCACATGTATCATGGCGGGAGGGCGGCGAATAGAAAACCTGCAAGGGAAATAAGTCCGCCCGGTACCTCTGACTCTTGGCAGTGTTATTGGGTTTTTGGCCTCCCGCCACCACATGTATTGTCAGCGCATGTGGTGGCCGGCGTCTTCGTGCGCTGAACCGGGGACCCGGTGTGGTTTCCCCCCGATGGCCATCCTGTCCGGCTTCCTTGCTCTCTGCCGGACAGGGGCACCGGGTCTCCGTTTTTTTTACACAGAACGCTACAAGACCAGAGATCCGTGCGGGCGCATAAAATTAAAACTGCTAATGCCGTACCCCGGTATCATGATCGGCGGGTACATCACACCCGGCACGGGCCAAGGCATCAAGAACAGAAACCCGGGCGGCCCCGACAAGCAAAGCAGGTTCGCAATCCCCCCAGCAACGCAACATCTCGACTTCCAGCTCTTCCAGGGCCGTCAGGATTTCTCTTCTTTTGGTTTCTTGCTGATGGTCCATGAGGCAACTTCTCCCGAAAAGTGAGAATGCTGAAAAATGCAGGGATTACGTTAGCATTTCACCCATATAGTTCTTTTTGTGTCCAGCCGTACACAAAATTGGCAACACACTAGCGTGCCATCTCACGGCCTTTGTCCTCTGTCCCCGTGTCCGGCCGTGACGCAGCGCTATCCGGCGCTACATCATCTTCCACCAAGGCAGAACACCCATACCTTTTGTCATCCAGAAGGCCTTTTTCAGAACGGGCAACAAGCACAGGCACCAAAGCCTGGCCGGTTACATTTGTGGCTGTACGCATCATGTCAACGACACGATCTACGGCAACGATATACCCGATAGCTTCCAGCGGCAGACCAACGGCACCCAAGGTCAGGGTCAGCATAACAATCGATGGCCCCGGAACACCCGCTGTCGCCAAGGACCCCACCACACCAATGACAAAGACAGTCAACAGGGCGCCAGCTGACAGCTCGACCCCCGTGTACTGGGCGATAAACAGGGTGGCAAGAGCAGGAAAGATGGCCCCGCACCCGTCCATTTTCATGGACGCCCCAAGAGGAACGGCAAAGCTGGCATAATCCTGCGCAACGCCCAGGCGCCGCGTTGTACACGACAAGGTGAGTGGCAAGCTGGCAAAACTGGACGCGGTCACAAACGCCACCTGCATGGCCGGGGCCACACCACGAAAGAACTTTCGCGGATCAAGGCCATGCAGGGACAAAAGTCCGCCATACACAACGAACAGGTGGAACAGGCAAGCCACATACAGGGCAAGGATATAGTGCCCCAAGGGCAGAAGCGATTCTGCCCCTGATGTCCCCACCACCCAGGCAATCAGGCCAAATGTTCCGATCGGTGTCAGTTGCAGGACCAGGCGAACAATCTGCATGATCGCCTCATTGGCCTGTGCCACGCATGAACGCAGCAGAGCAGCCCTCTCCCCCAGTACGGCAAGACTTCCCCCGAAAAGGAGCGATATAAACAAGACCTGCAACACATGACCTTCAGCCATGGCTTGAAAAGGATTGGACGGCACAACAGACAACAGCACGTCGACCGGCCCCGGAATAACGGGGGTACGGGCTTCACCAACCGCCAGCTGTCCGATCCCGATCCCGGGCTCCAGCAACAGCCCGGTTGCAATGCCAACAGCAGAGGCCAAGGCTGCTGTCAGAATAAAGTACAGAACCGTTTTTACCCCTAGGCGCAGGGCACCACCAATGCTCCCCAGTCCAGCCACGCTGAAAATGATGCTGGTCAACAGCAAGGGAACCACCAGCATCCTGATCAGGGTAATGTACACATCTCCAATCGGCTTGAACCAGACTGCCGCTTGAGGGCCCGCCATATAGCCGGCAATTCCGCCCGCAACGAATCCAGCCACCACCTTCTTCCATAATGCAACCCGCATCCACGCTGACAACACAGGCATCTCCTTCCACCTGAACGACACTTCCGTTGAAGATAGGGCGCGACCCTAAATTATACAAATTTTTTGGGCTAAATTTCTTATTTAACAAAATTATTTTGTTAAATAGATCGTATCCATCTGGCAACCCCGCTCGCACCCGTACCTATTTTTCTCTTGCGCCTGGCATCATCCCCCTATATAAACCGCGCTCTCGATTGCGGGTGTAGCTCAGTTGGTTAGAGTGCCGGCCTGTCACGCCGGAGGTCGCGGGTTCGAGCCCCGTCACTCGCGCCATCGAGGTCATAAAATACCGACCATTACGATGGTCGGTATTTTTGTAATATGCGGGATTATCTTTCCCGAACTATCTGCCAAAACACAAAAAAAAGCTTGCTTGGTCCGGTTCGCATGATTATAAAGCACCCGCACATCACAGCGCGGGTGTAGCTCAGTTGGTTAGAGTGCCGGCCTGTCACGCCGGAGGTCGCGGGTTCGAGCCCCGTCACTCGCGCCATAAACAAAATCCCCGAACCATAGTTCGGGGATTTTTGCTATGCAAAAACTCCTTCTACCCGCAGAGAATCAGGCTTCAACCCGGATCGTACCCATCATCCCGAATGCCTGATGCTCGATGATATGGCAGTGCACCATCCAGTCCCCGGGATTATCGGCAACCAAGGCTACTCGCATACGCTCCTTGGGCAACAAAAGCGCGGTATCTGTAAAATGGCCGGCACGAATAGACCGGCGACTTGATGATAGCAGCGAAAAAACCAAACCATGGATATGGATAGGGTGAAGGTGGGGCGTAAAGTTGTTCAGCTCCAGAATGTAGCTACGACCTTGCTTCAGCACAGCCAACGGCATTCCACCACCACACACCGTAGCGCGCACCTCGGGGAAACTTTGCCCAGGCAGGACCGGTAAAGCCATTCCATCCCTTTCTTCAGGATACCGCTCTACCCAGGCCCGCTTGTTGATCGACCACAGGGCATCCTCTGCCCCACCTTCTCCAAGACCGGCGTTGAAGTCCATGCGTATAACCTCTGCTCCATCAACAGAAGGTATGGACACAGGGTTGGGCGGAAGCGGAACAATCCCGGACAAGGCACGGCGGCGCGACGTCCCCTGTGATACAAGGCGCATCATAACCCAGGGCGTACTGGATGATACGTTGTGCAGCTCGAATACCTCCCCCGGGACGTCGGGCATACGCACCACCACATCCATCCGCATACCGGGCCCCAGAAGCTCACGCTGCAAGGGCTCGGGAGCCACAAGCGGATGACCATCCACAGCAACCAGAACAGCTGGCGCGCCCTTCCCGACCACCTTGAAAACACGGGTCAGGTCCGTATTACACAAGCGCAAGCGCACGAGGCCACCCGAAGGTACCTGGTAATATGGTTCCCGCTCCCAGTTTACCGTATGCCACCCTCCGAATGTACCGGCCCGTCCCGCTGCCTCGGGATCAGAGACAGGCAGCCATGCACCCTTCTCGTCACGCCGCCAGTCACGGACCAACAGGGGAATATCGGCATCATAGCCGGGATCATCGGCTTCCCGGACAACCAGAATACCGGCCAGCCCGGCGCCAATCTGGTCAAGACTGGCATAATGCGGATGATACCAGTACGTCCCCGCATCCGGGGGAGCAAAACGATAGTGAAATGCCTCACCCCTTGCGACCGGGTTCTGGGTCAGGAACGGAACGCCATCCATAGCAATGGGCAAACGAATGCCATGCCAGTGAACCGTTGTTGGACGCGCCATGGCATTGTGGAAATGAACAGACAGGGTATCTCCTTGGCGTACATCCAGCACAGGAGGCAAGGTAGCCGGAGCATCCAACGTCCGGGCATAGGACAAGACCGGTACCGGCTCTCCACCCCCGGGGGTACCCGGCGCCTCTATGGCATACAAAACGTCATCTCCTGATGCCGGAATGGCACGATACAACAGACCCGCACCAACAAGGCCAGCACCAACCACACCGGCACCCAGAAACGAACGACGGGATAACCCGGCTTTTTCATTATGTTCCGACACACAACCCTCCCGCCACAAAACCCGGGATAAAATCTGAACTTGTTTGCCTGAAGATGATAGTAATTATTATTGACATAGGAAAGTACAAAGCGTAGCAGACCATTAAACAGTGCGAGCGTCGCCGCATTGCGCAAACCCACCCGGATATTCCCGTACGGGACAGAGGGGATCTGATCACAATGAGAGCATTTCTTGCCACAGCAACATTCCTGACTGCCGCAACATTGATAACAGCTGGCCCCGCGCTTGCTGCAAGCAAGGCGCAGGAAAAGGACGTGGTGTCCACCTATATCACACTTGCCCATGCCAAGTTCGAAGATGCAGAACAAACTGCCAGGGTTCTGCAGAAAGCGGTTGATGCGCTGGTTGCTCACCCCGACGAGCACACGCTGTCTGCCGCTCGCAAGGCTTGGATCGAAGCACGCGTTCCGTATATGCAAACCGAAGTCTATCGTTTCGGGAACCCTGCGGTTGATGACTGGGAAGGGCGGGTAAACGCTTGGCCTCTTGACGAGGGGCTGATCGATTACGTTGATACAGCCAGCTATGGCGAACACTCTGACGAGAACGCCTGGTTCCGCGCCAATGTCATTGCCAATCCGGTACTGGAGATCGGCGGGCAGACCATTGATGCCACCGTCATCAACAAGGATCTGCTACAGAAACTGCACGAAATTGACGAGATAGAGGCCAATGTGGCGACCGGTTACCACGCGGTGGAATTCCTGCTGTGGGGACAGGACCGCAATGGAACCGGCCCTAGTGCTGGCGACCGCAAGGCCACAGACTTTGACCTGAAAGCCTGCACCAACGGCCACTGCGACCGTCGCGCGGCCTATCTGAAAGCAGCAACAGATCTTCTGGTTGAGGATCTGGCCGAAATGACCAGCGCATGGGACAAGGACGGCGCCATTGCCAAGGATCTGCTGGCTTCGGAACCCAAGAAAGCCCTGACGGCCATGCTGACCGGAATGGGAAGCCTGTCCTATGGTGAACTGGCAGGGGAACGAATGAAGCTGGGCCTGATGCTACATGATCCGGAAGAAGAGCATGATTGCTTCTCTGACAACACCCATGCCTCACACTATTATAATGCCGTTGGAATCCGCAGCATCTACAGCGGGTCCTACACACGCCCCGATGGACGCACTGTATCGGGCAAGGGCCTGAAGATCCTGCTGCCCACAGCGGAACGCAAGGAACTAAGCGCAGCCTTGGACAAGAGCGTGGCAAAAATGCAGGTGCTGATGGATATGGCAGCAAAAGGCACAGCCTATGACCAGATGCTGGGCGAAAATAATCCTACCGGAAACAAGGCCGTTCAGGATGCCGTTGACGCCTTGGTCGCCCAAACCCGCTCTATCGAGCGTGCCACGGCAGCCTTGGGCCTTGGTATCCTAGAGCTGGAGGGATCGGACAGCCTAGATGCTCCTGAAAAAGTTAGTGGCAACAGCTGATCGTCCTTGATCAAAAACTGGGCCGGGTGGATGCTGCTGCACCGTCCGGCCCGTGTTGTTTGAGACCCAATGTTTCTCACAACCATTGTCCTTCCCCCGTCAAAGCGATGTCTTGATGCTCCGCCGTTTGTATTCCCTGTTCACAGCCTTGGCCCTGCCTTTCCTTTGCACCGGATCAGCCTTGGCGGCAGAACCACGGCCTGACCAAGGCGAACAGAGATCACTTGATCGGCGGGCTTTTTCGCGCTTTCTGCCCGGCCTTTCCGCTGATGAGAAAATGGGTGCTGCCGTTGGAAATGGCTTCTTCAAGCGGCTCTGGGTCAGCTCTCCCTCCTCGACCCAAGCATCAGATGGTCTGGGTCCCTTGTTCAATGCCCGGGCCTGTTCTGGATGCCACGCCCGGAATGGACGCGGGCGCCCACCCGATCCAGACAACGGATACGAACACAGCCCATCCTTTTTCCTGCGCCTGAGCATTCCCCCCCAAACAGCACAAGACGAGCACGACAGACAAAGCGGCCGCCTCAGCGTCATTGGCGACCCGACGTATGGTACCCAGTTGCAAAGTGCCGCCGTTCCGGGACTGAAAGCCGAAGGACGCGTTGGCGTAACATGGACCGAGGAAACCGTAACACTGGCCGGGGGAGAACGCGTTTCCCTGCGCCACCCAACCTGGTCTGCCCGGGATCTTGCCTATGGCCCCTTGTCCCCGCAGATCATGATCTCGCCGCGCATGACCCCGCAGCTTCCGGGGCTGGGTCTGCTGGAGGCTGTTCCCGATACAACCCTGCTGAACCTTGCCGACCCGGATGACCGGGACAACGACGGGATATCCGGGCGCACCAACCGGGTATGGAGCGCGCGTGAACACGCCATGCGCATTGGTCGTTTTGGCTGGAAAGCCGGCCAACCCACCCTGGATGACCAGAACCAGAGTGCCTTCAACGGTGACATTGGCCTATCTACACCCCTGTTCCCGCAGGCTCATGGCGACTGTACCGCAGCACAACCGTCCTGCCTTGCCGCCCCCCATGGCAACAGTGTGCAGTTTGACAGTCTGGAGGCCCCCAAGGCTGTTACAGATTCTGTCCTGTTGTTTGTTCGTGCCCTTGCACCTCCATCCCGGCGTAACCGCACGGATCCTGCCGTAATGGCGGGCGAACAGCTCTTCTCGCAGATTGGCTGTAGCGGATGTCATCGCCCGCATCTGCGCACAGGCTCCTCGCCATACCCGTGGCTGGCGCACCAGGACATTGCCCCGTTCACGGATTTGCTGCTGCACGACATGGGCGATGATCTGGCCGACCTCCGCCCGGAAGCGTTGGCTAGCGGTCATGAATGGCGCACCCCGCCACTCTGGGGCCTTGGCATGACCAAAGCTGTGTCGGGCACAGAGTCCTATCTGCATGATGGACGCGCCAGAACCCTGACCGAGGCTGTGCTGTGGCACGGTGGCGAAGCACGGCGGGCACGTGAAGCCTTCCGTGAACTCCCGGCCAAGGACCGGGCAGCCCTTCTGGACTTTCTCAGGTCTCTGTAACACCAGGATCATGGACACCGACCCGACATGACTGCACGCCTTGCCCTGACCGCTACCCTGCTTCTGCTCGCACTCCTGCCTGTAAGCGGGCGTGCTGCTGACAGCCTGCGCCTGACAGCCGAGGCTGTTGACGCCGTTATCCTTCCCGCCTTCCAGAGGTTTGCCGAAGCAACCGCAGCTCTTGAACGTACACTGGGCGATGCCTGTCCAGAACAGGACAGCAAATCCGCCTTTGCCACTGCATTCCTAGCCTGGCAGGGCGTGCAACATGTTCGCATCGGCCCATCGCAGACAGAAAACCGCCACTACCGTATCCAGTTCTGGCCTGACCCAAAAAACTTGGGGGCACGGCATGTGTCCACGCTGCTGTCGGCACCAGATACAGCCCTGACACCGGAATCCCTGTCCCGGGCCAGCATTGCGGTACAGGGATTCCCGGCACTGGAGCGCCTGCTCTGGGGTAATAGCCCGATCAACCCGCATGAATGCCGGGTTGCCCAGGCAATTGGACGAAACCTGTCATCCATGGCCCAAGCTATCAGAGCGGAATGGACAGAGCCGGATGGCGGATTTCGGGCAATACTTCTGAGGCCGGGTGACAAAAACACCCTGTTCCGGACCCCGGCTGAGTCCTTGCGGGCCATACACGGGACACTGTCCACCCTTCTGCAGGCTACGCAGGATATGAAATTGGGCAGCCCGATGGGATCCAATCCGACAAAAGCACGCCCGGAACGAGGCGAAGCCTGGCGGGCAGACTTACCGCTACAGGCGCTTCTCGCCAATCTTGATGCAGCCCTTCAGCTTTACCAAGGCCACGCAGGAAAAGATGGAGGATTGCGCGCCGGAGTTCTGGAGCATGAAGATAGCGAGATTGTTGATATCAGCATCCTGCACGGGCTGACCGAAGCCCGCCGCCTGACGGCTGAACTGGCCACACGCCCTTGGAAAGATGTTCTTGCCAACCCTGCAGGCTACAGAACCTTGATGCTGATCAGGGCCAATATCGGTACCGCACGCAGCATGGTGGAAACAGAAATGGCCGGCATGCTGGGACTGGGCATCGGTTTCAATGCCCTGGACGGAGACTGACCCCCATGGATGATCAGAATGCTCCCCTTACATTATCCAGACGCTCCCTTCTATGGGGCGGCATGGGGGCCTTGGCAGCAGGCATGATCCTCCCCGCCATGCCAACACGGGCAGCCATCCATCGAACAGGAAACACTCTTCTCAGCTCTGCAAGGGACAACAGCGGACGTGATCACGCCGTGGCATGGTCCGAAGACCTTGGCATCCTATGGCAGACCCCCCTGCCCGGACGTGCCCACGGTCCCGCCGTCTCACCGGATGGAACCCGCGCTTTTCTGCCGGCGCGCCGGCCGGGAAACTGGGCCACGGCGCTGAACCTTAC
This sequence comes from Haematospirillum jordaniae, assembly GCF_001611975.1. GTDB lineage: Bacteria > Pseudomonadota > Alphaproteobacteria > Rhodospirillales > Rhodospirillaceae > Haematospirillum > Haematospirillum jordaniae. The sequence continues at coordinate 1,351,595 of NZ_CP014525.1, read as the reverse complement.
GGACGGAACCATAGCCGCATCTGTAGAATGCCAACCCGGAAGACACTTCTTCGGACATGCCGTTTATACAGCCGATGGCCGCCATATCCTGACAACTGAAAACGCCTTTGACCACGGCGAAGGCCGGATCGGCATTCGGGATGCTCGCAGCTATGCCTGGATCGGCGAGTTCCCCAGCTTTGGAACCGAGCCTCATGAACTGGCTTGGATGCCTGATCAGCAGACACTGGTTGTTGCCAATGGCGGCATCCTGACCAGCCCTGAATCCGGACGGGCCAAGCTGAACCTAGGCATGACCGACCCCTCCCTGACCTATATCGACAGCAAGACCGGTACCCTTCTGGAAAAGCGAACCCTGCCGACGGCACTGCGGGCGGTCAGCCTGCGCCATTTGGCCGTTGCTCCGGATGGAACTGTCATCGTGGCCTGCCAGTACCAAGGGGCGGCGACAGACCGTGTACCCCTTCTTCTGCTGCACAGGCGTGGGCATGACCTTGTTTTGCCGGCTCTTCCCGATGCTGTTGTCACTGGCCTGCGACAGTATTGTGGCAGCGCCCTGTTTTCGCCGGACGGGGCCTATTACGTTGTCACCAGCCCGGTCGGGGGCATTGCCATCCTGGGCACAACAAATACCCCCGGAATGGTCCGCACAATCCAGCTGCCCGATGTCTGCGGCGCCGCCGTGCTGAACGGGAACCTGATTTTGACCAATGGCTTTGGCCAGATCATGGGCGGGTCGTTTGATGACTTTGATCCCGAGCCCCGATCAGAGCCCCTGAAATGGGACAACCACGCCATCGCCTTTTCCAGCCCGTACACCTGAACACTTGCTGTTGGCAACAGTCCCGGCTAGAACCCGCCTATGGAAACTGACATCGTCATCATCGGGGCGGGCGCCGCAGGTTTAATGTGCGCCATGACCGCTGCCCGCCGGGGCCGCCGGGTTCTTGTTCTGGAACATAATGACCGTCCGGGGCGGAAAATCCTGATTTCCGGCGGGGGAAAATGCAACTTTACCAACCGGGATGCTGGACCAAACGGGTATCTTTCCAGCAACCCCCACTTTGCCCGCTCGGCATTGAAGCGGTATACACCGCAGGACTTTCTTGACCTGCTGGCGACCCATGCCATCCCTTGGCACGAACGGGACCACGGGCAGCTGTTCTGTGATCGCTCTGCGGCTGATATCGTTAATCTTCTGGTTGAAGAGGCTGTAGCGGCAGGGACCACTATCCAGTGTAACGTCTCTGCCAGTCATATTGCCCCAACCGGGGAAGAAGACCGGCGCTGGGTGGTGGAAACATCCGCCGGCCCTGTTCACTGCCAGTCGGTTGTGCTTGCAACGGGCGGCCTTTCCATTCCAAAGATCGGGGCCAGCAATTTTGCCCTGCGCGTGGCAGAGCAACTTGGCATCCCGGTTCTTGATCCCTATCCGGGCCTGGTGCCGTTGGTCTTTGGGGAAGATGACCTGGCGTTCATGCGCCCCCTGACCGGCATCGCCCTAGATGCCACTGCGACCTGTGGCAAAACTCGTTTCCGCGAAGCCCTTCTCTTTACACACCGCGGCTTATCTGGCCCGGTTATCCTGCAGATTTCTTCCTTCTGGAAACAGGGTGACGCAGTGCGTATCAACCTGTGCCCCGACAGGGATATACTGGCATGGCTGGCTGAACGCCGCGACAGCCGCCCAAAGGCGCGCCTGCATACAGTTGTCAGCGAGATCCTGCCCAACAGGCTGGCGCAAAGCCTGTGCGAGCGGGCCGGCATGCCCGACACCGTGATTGGGCAAACCGGCAACAAGACCTTGTCCATACTGGCAGACCAGATCCAGGCATGGACCGTCTACCCCACAGGGACTGAGGGATACCGAACCGCCGAGGTCATGGTGGGAGGCGTTGATACCAACGCCCTGTCTTCCCGAACGATGGAAGTGAAAAGCAAACCTGGCCTGTACATCATCGGTGAGGCCGTCGATGTCACAGGCTGGCTTGGCGGCTATAACTTCCAGTGGGCCTGGGCCAGCGGCCATGCCTGTGGCGAATGTGCCTGAGACACAGGCTGCCAAATAAGCCCTCGTTATGACCGCTGCAAAGGTGGCAGAAACGCACTGATGCGAACGGGCACCAAACCGATAACCGCGCTGCGACTGCTGTGCCAGAAAGCAGACAACAGCAAAAGAGCGGCACCAATCCCGGCACTGGAAAAGGCAAACCCAAGGCTGACCGCATCGCCGTGATCAAACAGGGATGCGAACACATAAACAACGTATCCAAGAGCGGATACCATCAGCGCACGACGATCGACCAGAAGGGATATCAGGGCCAACACGGCATATAGCCCCATGACCAGCGCAACACTCCCCAAGCCAACACTCTCCTCTCGCACCCCCAGGAAACCGAACACCGGGTGCACCAGCAAAGGAGCAGCCAGAAGATGCAGCCAGAAAGCAACGTCTGAGCGACGGGTCTGACGGCGAATATCGGAACTGTCCCAACGCATTGCCAAGAAAAATACAGCCAAACCGCAGGCAAAAAGAACGAGGTTATCGTAGGCATCCAAGGTGGGAAGCAGACTCTTCAAAGTCGTCGCACACGTCAGGACAAGACCGGCAACACCAGCCGCCACCGTGACCGGAACACGGAAACGGATCCAATGCAGGGCCGCAGCCAAGGCCGCAACAAGTCCAGCAATGCTTGCATCGGCACCACTGTCATATAAGGCCGCAAAGGCACACCCGCCCGAGCCCACGACAAACGCACCAAGCAGCGCGATCGACGGCAAGGCCATACGGCGCTTGCGGGTAAAAAACTCTGCCAGAAGCCAAGAGACCACAGCAACAAGTGCCGGTCCAGCCCATGGTTGGAACGAAAACCCGATCCAGGCACAAGCCCCAAGCAGCAATCCACAGGCAATAACCACAAAAATATCATTGAAGCCACTGATCAGGCGGAAATGCTCTTCGTCCACGGCCAGCGTATTGCTACGCTGTTCCATATACTCACGAAAAGCCGCAACCACATCGGCAGACAGGATGCCGTCCGTTACGGCTCCGTCAAGATCATCATCAGTATACATTCAGCATAAACCCTTACAATATCATCCAGTCACGCATGCCTTACATAAGAAAGTGGCACAGGCATGACCTTGTATATCATTCATAATGGAAGGAGTATTTATAGTCAGCATAGCCCACGCCAATCGGGAACACTATGAACATGCAACCAAAGCTTATAACGCACATAACGGCCCCCGATAAAAGAGTCTTGTTCCTAGGCTATACAAGAGAAAAGACATCCTTGATCGAAGAATTAGAGAAGGCCAATTGCGCAGTCTGGCACACCGATAATCATATTGAATGCATTAAAGATTTCGACGTTGTCATAAGTTTCGGATACAGGCACATCCTCAAAAAGTCGGTCATCGAGAGTGCAAATGCACCAATCATAAACCTACATACTTCATATCTTCCTTGGAATCGTGGCGCTCATCCTAATTTCTGGTCTTTCTTTGACTGCACGCCAAGCGGTGTATCCATTCATTTGGTTGACGAAGGAATTGATACAGGCCCCATTCTCTACCAACGTTACGTAAACTTTACAAAAGAACAAAAGACATTTTCCCAAACATACACGCAGCTCATTGTGGAAATCGAAAACCTTTTTAAAGAGAACATCCGTGAAATTATACATGGTACCTATGAAGCCACCCCACAGCGAAGAAAAGGCTCTTATCACAAAGTAGCAGACTTGCCGCCGCAGTTTCGTGGATGGGATTCCAACATCCAAGAAGAAATCAGAAGGCTAGATTCTTTAATAGCCATAAGGGGTTGATAGATATGCTGATTATATCAGGTCGGGAAGTATCGGAACATCAGCCCCCATATGTCATTGCCGAGATCTCAGCAAACCACAATGGTTCGCTTGAGCGTGCCAAGCTGTCTATCGAAATGGCCGCCAAGTCAGGAGCGAATGCCGTCAAGATACAAACCTATAATGCCGATACGATGACAATCGACTGCGACAAGGATGACTTTATCGTAAAGGGTGGCTTATGGAACGGGTACAAGCTATACGACCTGTATCACGAAGCCTACACCCCCTATGAGTGGCACCAAGAACTCTTCCGCTTTGCCCGTAAAATTGGGATTACGTTGTTCTCGACACCCTTCGATGAAACAGCCGTTGACTTGCTGGAGTCCCTGAATACGCCGGCTTATAAAATAGCATCCTTTGAATTGACCGATTTGCCATTGATCCGCTACGTGGCAAAAAAGAAGAAACCCATGCTGATGTCGACCGGAATGGCAAGTGAGGGAGAAATAACAGAAGCCTTGGAATGCGCCCGAAGCCATGGGTGTGACTCCATTCTTCTGTTCCACTGCATCAGCAGCTATCCCGCGCCTGTCGAGCAAGCCAACATACGATCCATAACACAGCTGAAGAAAACGTTTGGTGTGACCGTCGGCTTATCCGACCACACGATCGGTAACATTGCAGCAACGGCTTCTGTTGCCCTAGGCGCGTCGGCTATTGAAAAACACTTTACCATCAGCAGGGCTGACAAAGGCCCAGACAGCGCGTTCTCAATAGAACCGGGCGAATTGGAGAAACTTGTAAAAGACGTCAACGAAACCTGGTCGGCCCTAGGAAAAGATGAATTGATCAGACCCAAGGCAGAGACCAACAGCAGGGTTTTCCGTCGATCGTTGTATTTTGTTAATGATATCAAGGCAGGAACACCCATAACACCCGGCGACGTAAGAAGGATACGCCCCGGGTATGGACTGCCGCCAAAACATTACGATGACATCATCGGGAAGACCACATCAAGAGATGTGGAGCGTGGTCAACCTGTCGCATGGGATGACATACAAAAAGATTAAGCGAACCCTCACGCCCAGCCACATCAATAGCCTGACCGGGCATGACAGAGCCCTGCACCAGCCTGTCTACTCCCACTCAATCGTGCCAGGTGGCTTCGATGTGATATCGTACACAACGCGGTTCACGCCCTTGACCTCGTTGATAATACGATTGGACAAACGGGACAGGAATTCATGATCAAAATGATAATAGTCTGCAGTCATACCATCCGTTGACGTGACAGCACGCACGGCAAGGGCATAGTCATAGGTACGGCCATCACCCATAACCCCAACCGTACGCACGGGAAGCAGCACAGCAAAAGCCTGCCAGATGGCATCATACAGCCCGGCATTGCGAATTTCTTCAAGATAGATCGCATCCGCCTTGCGCAGAATATCCAGCTTTTCACGGGTAATATCCTGCCCCGGAATACGGATGGCCAGCCCCGGCCCCGGAAACGGATGGCGTCCGACCATTTCTTCCGGAAGCCCAAGTTCACGGCCCAGTGCGCGAACCTCATCCTTGAACAGTTCGCGCAGCGGCTCTACCAGCTTCATGTTCATGCGCTCGGGCAGGCCACCAACATTGTGGTGAGACTTGATCGTAACGCTTGGCCCACCGGTAAAGGAAACCGACTCAATCACATCAGGATACAACGTCCCCTGGGCTAGGAACTCGGCACCCCCAATTTTGCTGGCCTCAGCCTCAAAGACATCAATGAAGGTTTTGCCAATGACCTTGCGCTTCTCTTCGGGGTCTGTCTTGCCGGACAGAAGGCCAAGGAACAGATCCGAGGCATCCACATGCACCAGATTAATATTGAAACGGTCCCGGAAGACCCGCACCACCTGCTGGGCCTCTCCCTGACGCATCAAGCCATGATCAACAAAGACACAGGTCAGCTGATCACCAATCGCCTCATGCACGATGGCAGCCACAACAGAACTGTCAACGCCACCAGAAAGCCCACAAATAACACGCCCCGCCCCAACCTGATCCCGGATACGGGCAATCTCAGTCTCGCGGAAGGACGCCATGGTCCAGTCCCCGGAACAGCCGCAGATATCACGGACAAAGGTCTTCAGAAGCTGTGCCCCATGCGGGGTATGCACGACTTCGGGGTGGAACTGGACCCCATAGAAACGGCGTTCATCATCAGCAACCGCGGCAAACGGCGCCCCTTCAGAGGACGCAACAGCATGAAACCCGGGAGCCAAGGCTGTCACCCGGTCACCGTGGCTCATCCATACCTGCTCGACCGCATCGGGAACCCACGTCCCGTCAAACAGGCGACAATGCCCCTGTACACGCACAAAAGCCCGGCCAAATTCACGGTGGTCCGACCCTTCAACATGACCACCCAGCTGGGCCATCATCGTCTGCTGTCCATAGCAGATCCCAAGAACAGGTAACCCCATGGAGAACAGCTCCTGCGGCGCACGTGGAGTATCCGTTCCTGTGACCGAAGCAGGTCCACCAGACAGAATAACCCCGGCAGGAGAAAAAACCCTTATGCTGTCGGCACTCACCCGATTGAACGGGTGTATTTCACAGTAAACACCAGATTCGCGCACGCGCCGGGCAATCAGTTGGGTAACCTGGGATCCGAAGTCGATAATAAGAATACGGTGAGTCATGGGGTTCCGTACAGATACAGGGCCAGAATCGGCAGAACAGGTGCGGACCTTAGCGCAAAGCCGGCCCGGCCTCCACCATTGTTTCATTCCTACCGTGAACACGTGGACATATTGCATGTCTGCCCGGGCATTACAGCCCCGTATCCGTTGTTCATGCCTATCCCTTAAAGGATAAAGTTGCAGGAACACCCGTCATGATCGGACAATTGTCATGTTTCTGAGAAAAGCGCGGATCGAACTCCAGCTGGGGCTTATTGTCGGTGCCATTGTCATCGGCTTCGTGCCCATGTGGGGCCTATCCCGTTGGCAGGAGCATACGATCCATCAAGCCTCTGAGCGTCAGAACAACGCCAGATCAATCAGGGATAGCGTTGAGGACATAAGATACAATTTCCTGAATGCGCGACGGCGGGAAAAGGATTTCTTCCTGCGCCTGAATGAAAAAGAAGTCAGCCACCACGCGACTATCACTGAAGAAATTCTTTCTGACTTCAAGGCACTGGAAGCAAAACTGGATCAAGAACAGGCAGCCAATGCCGCATCAGCTACTGAAAAGTTCAAGACGTACAATACCAAGTTCCAGTCCATTGTTGAAATGTGGAAAACGGTAGGCCTGAAAGAAACAGAGGGCCTGCGGGGAGATCTTGAAAAGCGTGCCATCGCGGCAGGCAGTGAAACAACCATAAAAACCAGCGCTAGCCTGATGGCACGCTATCTGGACCTGCGACGCCTAGAAAAGGACGTCATGCTCTACAGCAGGCAAGGCGATATCGAGGAATTCCGTAAAGACACAGCTGACCTTCTCACGGCTACAAACAACAGTGCCGTTATTGCGGACTGGCTGAAGCTGTTTGATCAGTATGTTGCCATCAGCGGCACCTTGGCCAAAGAAACATCCTCGCTGAGCAAGCTATTTGCCGAAGCTGAGCCCTTTCTGGAGGCTCTGATCGAGAGGGCCCGCAACGATGTTGCGGCCGCACGTGCAGCTCAAGACGAAACCATGGCAACAAGCCAGCTGATCTCTTCCATCACCATGATGGTTATCCTGACTGTCGTTGTTTGTATAACAATTATTGTCGCCCTGAGCATTTCCCGCCCCTTGGCCCAGATGACAACGGCTATGGAGAAAATATCAGGCGGGAACCTGAGTGTAGATATCCCGGCCGTCGGCTGGAAAAACGCCATTGGCCAAATGGCAGCGGCTCTGGTTGTTTTCCGCGACAATGCCTTGGAAGTAAAACGCCTGAATGCCATGGCTGAAAGCAACCGTGTACGCACGGATTCAGAGCGGCGTGCCATGATGGAAAAACTGGCCGAAGAGTTCCAGACCACTGCCGGCGCCATGGTTGAAACAATGGTCAGCATGATTTCCCAAATAGGAGATCAGATCCGTTCCGTAGCTAACGATGCCAAAATGGTTCTAGAGCGAGCGGATGCATCCAGCCGCTCGGCCGGATCTGCCAGCCACAATGTCGAGGCCGTGGCCGCAGCCACCGAAGAACTAACCGCATCAATTGGTGCCATATCAGAGCAAGTGGAGCGTTCTGCAGGGCTGGCACACAAGGCATCAGACAGTGCGCGAATCACGATCCAGCGTGTGGAAAGTCTTTCAACCGCTGCCGTAAGAATTGGCGAGGTTGTCAGCATGATCACCGCGATTGCTGACCAAACCAACCTGTTAGCCCTGAACGCCACCATCGAAGCCGCCCGTGCCGGCGAGGCCGGAAAAGGCTTTGCCGTGGTAGCCAATGAAGTCAAGGGCTTGGCAACCCAGACCGGCCGCGCCACAGAAGAAATTGTCCGCCAAGTAGGGGCCGTACAAGCCGCAACAGAAGAAGCTGTACAGGCCATCAACGCTATTGCCGGGAATGTACACAATATCAACGATAACATTGCAGCCATTTCGACCGCTGTCAGCGAGCAAGGCGCCGCAACCCGCGAAATCTCGAACAACGTGATCAATGCGGTTTCGGCAACAAGCGAAGTGTCTGACAACATCCGCGAGGTGGCCAGTCTGGCCAACACAACCAGCAAGGCCACCCATATCCTTGACGGAACCATTATAGACCTGCGGAGCAAGGCCTCGGCATTACAGGACAGCGTGACCCAGTTCCTAGGCTATGTGCGGGGCGACAAATAGGGTTATGCCCCCGACGGCTCCGCACGTTCCAGCACAGCAACAAAAAAACCGTCGGTATCGTGCTCCAGCGGATCAAGCCGTAAAAACAGGCCTGTTGCGGGGCAAGGAGACGTGCCCACAAGATCGGGCCACAAGGTCCGAACATCCAACACACGAAAATCCGGCGAAGATGCCAGAAAACGTTCTATACGTGCCTCGTTTTCCTGAGGAAGTAGAGAACACGTGGCATAGACAACCCTTCCGCCAGGCCGGACCAGACGGGATGCGCTGTCCAGAATATGCCCCTGTAGCTCATCCAGGGCCTGCACACTCTGACGATCCAGCCGCCAGCGGGCATCGGGGTTGCGACGCCAAGTCCCGGTTCCACTACAGGGGGCATCAATCAAAACCCGGTCAAAACGGCCAGCAGAGCGCTTGACCCACTTGTCCCGTTCACCGGACAAGACATGTCGGGTCACATTGTGAACCCCGGCACGCCGCAAACGGACAGCCGAACGTTCTAGGCGACCCTGCGACACATCACAGGCAATCAGCCGCCCCTTGTTCTCCATCCCCGCAGCCATAGCCAGAGTTTTGCCACCCGCACCGGCACAAAAATCAACCACGGCCATTCCCGGACGGGCATCAACCAGCAGACCAACCAGCTGCGATCCCTCGTCCTGCACTTCGACCAGTCCCTCACGGAACGTCTCGGTTGCGGGCAGGTTGGCGCGCCCCTCCAGCCGAAGAGACAGCGGCGACAACAGACCAGGACGAACCGTAATGCCTTCACTCTCCAAGCGGGCGATACCCTCCGCCACATCCGCTTTCAGGCTGTTGACCCGGACATCAACCGGGGCCTCGCGATTGAGCGCCTCAAGGAGCGGCATAACCCGGTCACCGTAACAAGCCGCTAGGTCCGGGATGATCCATTCCGGAACCTCTCCCTGCACCCAGTCCGGCTGATCGCTGTGGGTCAGCCTTTGGCCCCGCAACGCACGGATCAATGCCTTTTCCCGCTCGCGCAGACGATGCGGGCAGAATTTATCCCCTGAACAGAGGAGATCCAAGTCTGACAGGCTGTATCCCGCAACCAGCACACGATGAGCCAGAACCCGCAGACGCGGCGGGACATCGCTCCACTCCGGAGCCTCGCCCGGCAGGCCAAGCTGGCTGTGCAACCGACGGATCCACCAGCTGATACGCGCCCATGTCCGCAGGAGGCTCCATACATCATCGGCAATGAACCGGCGATCTTTCGAGCCAATATAACGACGCGCCCGGAAAAACTCCGATGCTGTGCCATCCGCCGGACGGGGTGAAGAGACAACAGCCTCCAGAAGATCAACAGTGGCTTGTAAACGGGCAGCAGGAATCACGATTGCAATCTTTTCATACCAAGCAGGAACCAGGGACAAGCCCCCAAGAAACCGGAGCCGATGGCAACCCACCGGCTCCGGAGCAAAGCATCAACAACGAAGACCAGATACCCTTACGCCCCTACACGGTAGTTCGGCGCTTCATGGGTAATGGTCACATCATGGACATGGCTTTCACGATAGCCGGCGGTCGTAATGCGACGGAACGTACACCGCTGCTGCATTTCAGCAATGGTACGGTTCCCGGTATAACCCATAGCGGCTTTCAACCCGCCAACCAGCTGATGCAGGATATTGCCCGCCGCACCCTTGTAAGGCACACGCCCCTCGATCCCTTCAGGAACCAGCTTGAGATCATCCCGGACTTCTTCCTGGAAATAGCGGTCAGCCGATCCACGCGCCATGGCGCCAACAGACCCCATACCGCGGTAATACTTGTAGGAACGACCCTGATACAGGACTACCTCCCCGGGGGCCTCGTCCGTTCCGGCCAGCAGGCTGCCGATCATGCAGGAGTCAGCCCCTGCAGCAACAGCCTTGGCCAGATCGCCGGAGAACTTGATTCCGCCATCAGCGATCAGGGGAATGCCGTGACTGTGGGCCACCGCACTGACCTCAAGGATGGCAGACAGCTGAGGCACACCAACACCGGCCACAACGCGGGTTGTACAGATCGAACCCGGACCAATTCCGACCTTCACGGCATCAGCCCCGGCTTCTGCCAAAGCGGCCGCCGCTTCCGGGGTTGCAATATTGCCGGCAATAACCTGGGCAGCCGGATAGTTCGACTTGATATCCCGAACAGCCTGAACCACCCCAGATGAATGGCCATGGGCTGTATCAACGACCAGCACATCGACCCCGGCCTCCAGAAGAGCCTCGGCACGCTTCATGCCGTCGCGGCCCACACCTGTTGCCGCCGCAACCCGCAACCGTCCATGATCATCCTTACAAGCCAGCGGGTAATTCTGGGCTTTTTCCATATCGCGGACGGTCACCAGCCCCACACACCGATAGGCATCATCAACCACCAGCAACTTTTCGATCCGGTGGCGGTGCAGCAGGGCCTTGGCCTCATCCTGACCAAAGCCCCCAGTCACGGTAACCAGGTTGGTATCAGTCATATAGGACGACACCGGCTGGGACCGGTCATTGGCAAAGCGCACATCGCGGTTGGTCAGAATACCGACCAAGCGACCTGTACCACGATCAACAACGGGGATACCACTGATGGAAAACTGCTCCATCATCTTCAGGGCATCGGCAAGAGGCTGGTCAGGATGAATGGTCAGGGGATTGACAACCATCCCGGACTCAAACCGCTTCACACGCCGCACTTCCTCGGCTTGCTCGGCAATACCAAGATTTTTATGGATAACGCCAATACCGCCTGCCTGAGCCATCGCAATAGCCATCGGGCTTTCCGTAACCGTATCCATAGCTGAGGACAAAAGCGGAATTCCCAAGGACACACCACGGGTCAGACGCGTGGAAACATTGGCCTGGGCAGGCAGGACATCAGAGGCTGCAGGAACCAGCAGCACATCATCAAAGGTCAGGGCTTCAGAGAAATTCATTAATTTTGCACCTTACGACCGGCAGCAGCATATTTCGGGGTGCGCGCCATCATACACAGAAAGTTTTCTGTGCCAAGCAACAGAATTGCAGCCCCGCACCCCGAAAAGTGCAACCCGGAACACCTATAGACAGCAGATCCCCTAGCCCCGGAACCCCCGGGCGACCAGATACAGCTCCGGGCTTTCCTTGCGGCTGGCCGGGGGTTTTATGTGCTTGATGCTGTCAAAGCGGGGCTTGAGAATTTTGAGCAGATCACCCGTCGCCCCACCCTGAAACACCTTGCACAAAAAGGTTCCACCGGGAGCCAGAACCTCAGCAGCAAAGTCCCAAGCGACTTCCAACAACGCAATAATCCGCAGATGGTCTGTACGGGGATCCCCGGTTGTCGGGGCCGCCATATCGGACATAACCACATCGGCAGTCCCACCAAGGGCATCTTTCAGGGCCTGCGGGGCGGCCGGATCAAGAAAATCCAAGGTAATACAGTGCGCGCCGGGGATTGGGCCCCATTCTAGGATATCGATCCCGACCACGGTTCCCCCACGGGGTTGATCAGCCCGTGTCCGCTCTACCGCAACCTGGGTCCACCCACCGGGCGCAGCACCAAGATCAACCACTCTCTGGCCCGGCTTCAGGAATGCCAGCTGCTGGTCCATCTCAACCAGCTTGAAGGCAGCCCGGGACTTGTAACCCTGCTGACGCGCAGCCACCACATAAGGGTCATTCAGCTGGCGCTGGAGCCATTGCACAGACGACGTGCTGCGCCCACGGGCTGACTTGACCCGCACAGACGTCATCCGTACCGATACCGCCGACCGGTTCGACGTAGACGGTACGCGACGACCGCTCTTTTTTCCTGGTGCTCGTGCCATAACAACCAAAAGATTAGTATACTTGAGAAATACACTCCATGCCAAAGTCGGCCGGAGTATTACGTACCCCCATAAGCCCCATAAGCAGCCCTTCGCGCAAGCCCCGATCTGCAATCGTCAGCGAACCACCGGGCCAAAGGCTGAAAACAGCTTCCAGAATGGCACATCCGGCAATGACCAGATCAGCCCTCTGAGGGCCAATACACGGCGAATCTGCCCGTTGCCGGGCCGTCATGCCCATCAACCGCTGCCCTGCATCAAGAATAGCTGCACACGACACATCCAACCCATCAACCGCCGCGCGATCATAGCGCGTTAAGCCAAGGTGAAAAGCTCCCAAGGTTGTAATTGTACCGGACGTACCCACCACCTGGAGCTGCCCCGTCGTCACACGTTCCGCAAGATTATGGCGTGCACCAAAGGGTTGGACCATGGAGCGAATGCGGGTGCACACCTCCCGGTATGTGCGATACGCGAAGTCCCCCCCTCCACAGGCATCCGCAACGGTCACGACACCGAAGGGAAGAGACATGAAACCCTCAACCCGTAACCCAGAAGCACCCTGCACAATCAGGACCAACTCAGTAGACCCGCCGCCGATATCAAACAGGAAGATAGAACTGGCCCCGGCAGAAAAAAGTCCCGAACACCCGACCAAAGCCAGACACGCCTCCTCTGCCGGGGAAATACACTCTATGGTCAAGCCCGTCTCGCGGTATACGGTCGCCAGAAATTCCAGCCCATTCCCAGCGCGACGGCACCCTTCTGTTGCAACGTGGCGCGAACGAACCAGACCAAGCCGGCCAATCTTTTCGGCACAGCTGCGCAAGGCATCAAGTGTTCGCTCCTGCGCAGCAACAGACAGAATGCCCGTTTCAGCCAACCCTTCCCCTAGGCGGGTTATGCGCGAAAAGGAGTCCACAATCCTGAACCGTTCTCCGTCAGGGCGGGCAATCAACATACGGCAGTTGTTTGTCCCCAGGTCAATTGCGGCATACGCAGATGCCACGTCTGTCATAGCACCACCGGAACCAGCAGAGCATCGACGCCCCTCCAACGGCGCGTTTACCGCAAGATCTGCCATACCGGCCCCTCCCATGCCTTTACCTTGTCAACCATACATACCCATATAACCATATCCCAGAGGGTTACAAACGGGGAAGCATGCTCCACGACAGCACGGGTGAAAGTTAAAAAATATAATAAAGGGGGTTCACAGCATGGAAACAGAAGGATATAAGGGCGCCCGCCTGCCTGATCTATCGACGAAGAGTGATCAGGATAACTGTCCTGTTGGGGGATAGTTTAATGGTAGAACAGCGGACTCTGACTCCGTTAGTCTTGGTTCGAATCCAGGTCCCCCAGCCAAACAAAACTCCCCGCATATCTGTGCGGGGAGTTTTGTTTTTAGAACAATGGAAACAAGGGCCGGATAACACCAACCCTTGCCCAGCCATCCACCCGTTACGCCATAACCATGGACTTTGAGATATAGGAATCCACGGTCGATACAACCGTATCAATATGGCCAGAGAAGAAGTGATCTGCCCCGGGAATGGACACATGATCCACACTGATATTCTTCTGGGCCTGTAGCTTGTCTGCCAGCTTCTTCACAGACTCAGCAGAAACAACCCTGTCAGCCGCACCATGCACGATCAACCCGGGAGAAGGGCAAGGCGCCAGGAACGAAAAGTCATAGTGGCTGGCCGGCGGCGCAACGCTGACAAAACCTGAAATCTCCGGACGACGCATCAGCAGTTGCATGCCGATCCATGCGCCAAAGGCAAAACCTGCCACCCAACACTGCCCTGCATGCGGATTTATGGCCTGCATCCAGTCAAGGGCGGAAGCGGCGTCGGACAACTCCCCCTGCCCGCTGTCAAAAGAACCCTGCGAACGACCTACACCACGAAAGTTGAAACGCAGGACCGAAAAGCCACGCTGGGCAAACACATGAGAGAGATCAAAGACAATCCTCTGATTCATCGTGCCGCCATGCTGGGGATGGGAATGCAGCACAAGCGCCACGGGGGCATTTGCGTTGCTGGAATGGTGATAGCGACCTTCCAGTCGGCCTTCAGGGCCATTGAAGATGACTTCATGCATTGGCGTCTGTTTCTTCAGCAAGTTGGTTACCGGAATAAATGCGTGGAGCGAAATCGTACAGCAGGACCAGAATGAAACAAGGCGGCCCGGCGACAGTATAGCCCTGCCCGGACACAAAAAGCCATTCCCACGATACAGGAAAGAACGGAAACAAACCACGAATGACCACAATTTTATCATAAACGCAATGAAAAACACGTTTATTCATGCCCGTATACGACTATTTTACGTTGCGCCGGCACCGATTACTTGATCTTTCCTGTCAACTATCCTAGATTCACCACAAAAAATAAAAGGCTTTTACACAGGCTCGGAAAGCTGGAACATCCCAGATATCAGGACAGCACAATGATTTTCAGTCGCCTGAAAGAAGACATAGATACGATCCTAGCCCACGATCCGGCAGCACGCAGCCGCTTGGAAGTGATCTTGGTTTACCCGGGCGTTCATGCCATTATCGCCTATCGTCTGGCACATCGACTCTGGAAAACAAACCTGCGCCTGCTGGCACGCGTGGTTTCCCATCTTGCGAAAATGGTGACAGGCGTTGAAATTCACCCCGGCGCAACCATCGGACGTCGTGTTTTCATTGATCACGCAACCGGCGTGGTCATTGGAGAAACCGCTGAAATCGGCGATGACGTGACCTTGTACCAAGGCGTGACCCTAGGCGGAACATCTCTTGCGAAAGGCAAGCGTCACCCCACCCTTGGCAAGGGGGTTATCGTCGGGTCAGGGGCACAGGTTCTGGGTCCGATCACCATTAGTGACGGTGCCCGGATCGGGGCCAATGCCGTGGTGCTTGCCGATGTTCCTGCCAATGCAACAGTAGTAGGCATTCCGGCCAGACAGGTTGTTCCCCGTGCAAAGCACGAGGCTGAATTCTGTGCCTATGGCATCCCTGAACGGGATATGCCCGATCCACTCGAACGGGCCATAACGACACTGTGCGAACAGGTACGCACCCTGTCTGCCCGGATTGATACTCTGGAGAAACAGGAAGACTCAGCAACACCGGCCCAGCCAGGAAGCAGTCACTCAGCCGTTGTTATTCCTACTCCCTTTGCCCAGCCCGGCCCGGCCCGGACCCCGGATGATGACAATACCGAAGACGGCAAAGCCGCTTCAGGCCTTTAAGATCGGGAGCCGAAAACCGTGAGACTCAGTACCAAAGGACGCTATGCGGTCATGGCCATGGCTGACCTAGCCAGCCAACCCGAGGGGAAACCTGTTTCCTTGGCCGATATCGCCATACGCCAAGAAATTTCACTGTCCTATCTGGAGCAGTTGTTCGGGCGGCTCCGCAAAGGCGGGCTGGTCAAAAGTGTTCGTGGACCGGGCGGCGGCTACCTTCTTGCCCGTACTGCCGGGCAAACGCGCATTTCCGATATCATCCTTGCCGTGGATGAACCCATTCAGGCCACACGCTGCACGCCGGGCAGCCCCGCTGGCTGTCACAACAACCGTGGACGCTGCTTGACCCATGACCTGTGGGAAGAGCTGGGAAACCAGATCTACCTTTACCTCAGCTCTGTTTCGCTGGAGCAAGTGATCAACCGTACAGTTCTGGGGACAAGCGGGCCCCTGCCAGCGGCAACCACAGCCGAAATCTGACGGACAAGAACAACACGATCTGCCTGAATAATGAACACGCAAACCATCTATCTGGACTACAACGCAACGGCACCGGTCAGACCTCAGGCGATTGATGCCGTGGTACGCACCCTGCAAATAACCGGAAACCCATCCTCTGTGCACAATACAGGGCGCAAAGCCAAGGCCATTGTAGAAGATGCACGGGAGGCCGTTGCGCAACTGGTCGGCGCTGTTCCGTCCCAGGTCATCTTTACATCCGGCGGGACAGAAGCCCTGGCCCTGGCCCTGCAAGGATCTCCGCCCGGCCCCCGACTGGTCTCTTCCATAGAGCACCCCTGCGTACGGGTTGCCACACCGGAAGCCATGGATATTGCGGCAACACAGGGTGGCATTGTTGATCTGGAGCATCTGGAAAACCTGCTACAGACGGTTCCTAGTCCCGCACTTGTCGCGGTTATGCTGGCAAACAACGAAACCGGCGTGATCCAGCCTATCCGCGATGTTGTACGGATTGCTCATGCTGCCGGCGCCAAGGTTGTTTGCGATGCCGTACAGGCTGCTGGAAAGATACCCGTTGATTTCCAGAGCCTGGGTGTGGACGCACTGGCTCTGAGTGGCCACAAATGGGGCGGCCCTCAAGGCATTGGGGCCCTGATTACCCGCACACCGGAACAGCTGATACCTCTTTTCGGAGGAGGAGGGCAGGAACGCGGAAAACGGGGCGGCACCCCCAATACCCCGGGTATTGCCGGGCTGGGCGCAGCCGCCGAGGCTGTCCTGAACCAAGGACAAGCCGAACGGGAGCGAATCCTCCGCCTCCGTAACAACCTAGAAAGCCGTATCGCCTCCCTGGCTCCCAGGGCGAGAATCTGGGGCCATGCGGAAAACCGCCTTCCCAATACAACCTGTGTTGAACTGAGGGGGGTCAACCAGCAGCGCCAGCTCATGGCCCTGGACCTTGCCGGCATTGCCGTATCTGCCGGATCGGCGTGTTCGTCCGGGAAAACAGCACCAAGCCCGGTTCTGGCTGCCATGGGGGCAAGCGAGTCGCAAGCCCGTGACACGATCCGCATCAGCCTAGGCTGGAACAGCCAAGAGTCCGATATTGAAGCATTCCTGACAGCCTGGTCTCCCTTGGCGCGGACTGCTGCGTAGGACACTAGGGACCAACCGCCTGATCCCTGTAAAAGGCCTTGCCCCAAAGCAGGACAGGAGCTATCCATTCCCGCACGTGTAACCATAATCTGTTATCATGGAGAGCTGTCGGCATGCCGAAGATGACCTTCCTCAGCCCTGATGGAACCCGACTCGAGGTCGAAGCCCCGGAAGGCCTGTCTGTACTGGAAATTGCCCATCGCAACGACGTTGACCTAGAAGGCGCGTGCGAAGGGTCTCTGGCATGCTCCACCTGCCATGTCATCATCGCCCCGGATTGGTTCGACCGCCTGGAGCCACCGGCAGAGGATGAGGAGGACATGCTGGACCTCGCCTTTGGGCTGACAAAGACCAGCCGGCTCGGGTGCCAGATTATCATGAAGCCGGAACTGGATGGCCTGACCGTGCACCTGCCGGCAGGAAGCCGCGGGGCAGCGGGGAGCTGACACCCCCGCACAGAACAGAACAATTTCGCCAAAAACCGCCGGATACCGTTTTTGCTATGCAGATGATGTCCCACGCATCGATTGATCTGGATATTCCCGGCAACCCGGCTGATACACGGGTTGTTGTTGCCATGTCTGGCGGCGTTGACAGCGCGGTGGCCGCAGCCATCCTGAAGGATGCCGGGTACCAGGTCATCGGGATGACCATGCAGCTTTACGATGCCGGTATAACGGTCGGGCGCACCAAAACCTGTTGCGCCGGTCAGGATATCTATGATGCGCGGCGGACGGCAGACCATCTGGGCATTCCCCACTACGTGGTAGATTACGAAGCGACGTTCATGAAAGACGTCATGTCTGCCTTTGCCGATTCCTATATTGCCGGCGAAACGCCTGTTCCCTGTGTGTTGTGCAACCAGACAGTCAAATTCCGGGATCTGGTTCAGGCCGCGCGGGATCTGGATGCCGCAGCCTTGGTGACCGGGCACTATGTCCGCCGGGTACTAACCCCGCAAGGGCCAGAGCTGTGGCGCGGCGCCGACCACGGGCGGGATCAGAGCTATTTCCTGTTTGCCACAACCAACGAACAGCTGTCGTATCTGCGCTTTCCCCTAGGTGCCCTGGATAAAGATCAAACCCGCGCCATTGCCCGCAGGCACGGACTGGCTGTTTCCGAGAAGCCGGACAGTCAGGATATCTGCTTCGTCCCTGATGGCAACTACGCCCGCGTGGTGCAGGAACTGCGACCGGAATCCACCATGCCCGGTGACATTGTTCACATAGATGGCACCGTGCTGGGACAGCATGAAGGCATTATTCACTTCACGGTCGGTCAACGCCGTGGACTGGATATCGGCGGAACGGCAGAGCGGTTGTATGTTATACGCGTGGAACCAACGTCCAGACGCGTCATCGTCGGTCCACGTTCAGCACTGGGCAGGGATCGCTTTGCTCTGCGACATATCAACTGGATGCCCGACAAGGGAATCCTGCCTACCGAAGGAGCTGCCGTCAGCATCAAGGTGCGCAACAGCTTCCATCCCGTTTCTGCTACAATATACGGGCGCCCGGATGGATGGGCAGAGGTCGTTCTGGATAACCCCGCCGATGGAGTATCCCCCGGTCAGGCCTGCGTTTTCTATATAGGGGAACGTATGGCCGGTGGCGGCTGGATTGCACGAAACGCACCGTGGGAGCAGGATAGCTGAAAGCCTGATAGCTTCCTGTGCAACGCAAGAAATAGTCCAACAAAAACCCCGCCATGATCTGGCGGGGTTTTGCGCACAAACATCTTGTTAAACAAGATTTACCGCTTCCACCAGCCCCGACGGGGAGCAGCGGCGGCATCGGATTCCACAGCATCCGCCATGGCAAGCTGCTGCTGGGCAGGCTCCGTTGAAGGAGGTGCCTGACGATCATCGGTTTTCACGCTGGTCTCCTTGACAGACGCTCCATTCGCATCGGCCACAGAGGTCTCAGCCTTGCGGGAAGCACGGCGCTTCTTGGGTTTCGGATCAGCAGCTTCCGCAACAACCGGATCCGCTTCAACAGCGGCCGCTGCACGGGAACGGGATGTCCGCTTGCGAACAGGCTTCTTCGCGGGCACCGCCTCTTCTGCCCCGGAATGCTCAACCACATCCGCCACAACAGTAGCAGGCACATCATCAACCCGATCCAGAACGGCCACAGCATCCCCAGTCCCGGCCACAGCGTTTACGGCCGCCATCAGAGACAGGTTATCAACAATAGGATCAGATTGACCGGGATCTTCGTTCCGACGAACCCGCCTTACACGACGCAGAGGAGGCCGTGCAACAGCATCACCGGCAATGCCATCTGTTGGCACGTCTGCCTGGACAGCACTGCCGTTCACGGGCGGCACCACCTCCAGATGATCACCATGGCCCGCCATGACTGAGCCTATCACATCAACATCCTGTTCCGTGGGCCGACGCCGACGGCGGCCACCACGCCGGGAACGGCGACGACGCTTGGCATCACCCCCCTCATCATCAGGCGCATCAGCTGTAACGGCGATACCCTGAGCCTCATCAGAAGAGTTATCGCCATCAACCGCGACAACCGCATCATCAGCACCCATATCTCCGGACACGGCAACATCACTGCCTGCCTGCTCCACAGGCATCACAGATCCATCACGACGCCGACGCCGGCGCCGCTTGCGCCGCTTGCGAGAATCCCCTCCTTCTCCCTCGCCCAATTCCCCACCTTGGGAAACAACGACGGAGACAGCCTCCCCCACAGCGGCGACCGGAACATCAACAAGCACCTCGTCACCGGAAACGGGCAAAGCGCCCTCTTCCTCGTCCTCGTCCTCATCTAGATCGGGCTGAACAGAAATCGGTACAGAACGAACACCAGCAGCAGGAAGCGGTACGGCAGGTTTCAGTCGCTCGATCCGACACTCTGGCGGAATCAAACTGTCATCACCCTTCAGAAAGGCCGTCAGGGCGTAACGCTGTTCAATCTCGGTCAGGGCCGCGCGCTTGTTGTTCAACACATACAAGGCAACCGGCGTTGCAACATGCACCACAACCTCGGAAGCACGCCGGCGCACGCCCTCTTCCTCAATCGCCCGCAGAATATGAACGGCCGCACTTTCAACAGAACGCACCATGCCCGTCCCGGCACAACGGGGACAGGGCTGGAAACTTGTTTCCATAAGAGAAGGACGCAGACGCTGGCGTGAAAGCTCCAGAAGACCAAACATACTGATCCGGCCCACCTGAATACGGGCACGGTCCAGCCGCAGGGCTTCTTTCAGACGCCGCTCAACCGCCGCATTATTGCGGGGCTCTTCCATATCGATAAAGTCAATGACCACCAGACCGGCCAGATCCCGCAGACGCAACTGACGGGCCACTTCCTCGGCCGCTTCTAGGTTCGTCTTCAGAGCCGTTTCCTCGATGTGACGTTCCCTAGTGGCACGCCCGGAATTGACATCAATGGCAACCAAGGCCTCTGTCTGGTTGATGACAATATACCCGCCAGACTTCAACTGTACCGTCGGGTTGTGCATGGCATCCAGCTGACTATCCACTTGGAAACGGTGGAACAGCGGCATGGACGGATCGCGGTAAGGCTGAACACGGCGCGCATGACTGGGGGTCAGGATTTTCATGAAGTCCTTGGCAACGCGGTATCCGTCCTCACCTTCCACCATCACTTCATCTATATCGGTAGAATAGATATCACGAATGGCGCGCTTGATCAGATTACCTTCCTCATGCACCAAAGCCGGGGCACAGGACTGCATGGTGACATCCCTTATCTGGACCCAAGTACGAATAAGATATTCGTAGTCACGCTTGATTTCGGCACGGGACCGTTCCTGCCCGGCTGTACGCAAAATCACTGCCATCTGGGACGGAACATCCAGATCGCTCATGATTTCCTTCAACCGCTTGCGGTCAGCCGCGTTTGTAATCTTGCGGGAAACACCGCCCCCACGGGCCGTATTGGGCATCAGCACACAGTAGCGCCCGGCCAAAGACAGGTAGGTTGTCAGCGCGGCACCCTTGTTGCCACGCTCTTCCTTGACCACCTGCACCAGCATAATCTGGCGACGCTTGATGACTTCCTGAATTTTATAGGACTGCAACAGGGATGGACGCCGGGAACGATAGGCCGGAACATCGCCGCCTTCCTCGACAACTCCCTCAAGATCTTCCTGCTCTGCGGCAACGTTTTCGCGTTCGGCTTCTTCCGCTGCACGGGCAGCCTCTTCAGCCAACAGAGCCTGACGGTCAGCAACCGGAATTTGGTAATAGTCCGGATGGATTTCACTGAAAGCCAAGAAACCATGACGCCCGCCGCCATATTCAACAAAAGCAGCCTGGAGGGATGGCTCTACACGAATAACTTTTGCTAAGTATATGTTCCCTTTTATTTGTTTCTTTGTTGAGGTCTCGACATCAAACTGTTCGAGCCGTGTCCCATTCAAAACCACAACCCGTGTTTCTTCCGGGTGGGTCGTATCGATCAACATGCGCTTGGCCATAAGCCCTGAAACTCCGTGTCACCGCCGGCATCCCCCGAACGTGGGGCAGCCTTTGGGAAATCGTGCCGACAAGGCTTCCGGCGCCACGCATCATGTCACCAAGGACACAGCCATCACGCACCGCGCCGGCTTCCCGACCGCGGAGCGAAAAAGATAACTGTGTTACATCCATGGCAACGTGGGGCTGCACAAAAGCCTCGAATCTTTGTGGTTAATACCGTTTACCCTGAGTTAACCAACCTGCCGGATTGCTGCGGTGCGATACTCCCCCTTCACCACGAACCTTCTCTAAACCGGCTTAAACCGGCCGCATCCGTTGGTAAAGCACACACGCCACACAGCCTGTTCAGACGCTACCCCCGCCCCCTCCCGAGAATCCAGCAACGCAGGGCTTGTGAGGAGGTAAGGGAGTAATATGGCAGGAAAACTGTCCAACGCCTGTCTGGCAACGGTAACCCATCACCGATGACAATAACGGTCCGTGCCCCCGGGTACAACATTTTGTTCAGCAATACCCCGCTATCACATCACTTCAGTATCCGTCTGGCTCTTGCAGACACGCCACAGCTTTGCTGTTGCAAGAAGGCTAGCACGTGGAGAAACTTGTCAAACTTGCGAAATAGCGCCATATGATCCGCACTGGATACCACACTCCAACGCCGTCCCGAAGCAGTGGAACGGGACAAAGCCCTACCCAAGGATGATTGGGGCTACTAAAGAACACCTGCACACGACCGCCTGATACTTATACACCCTGCCCTGGCTGACATTCCCTCGATACCGGATACCATGGACACGCCCAAGACTCCTTCCAGAAATACACTTGTCGCTTTTGCCCCCGCCCGGGATGGACTGGAATATCCCTGCCTGTCACGGCGGGCTATCCTGGCTGGTGCAGCCGGGCTGGCCGGGGTCGTCCTGTTCTCCAGCCACGGAGCCGAAGCGGTTGGCGCACGGAATGTACGCCTAGGCAACCATGGGACATTTACCCGTGTTGTGATCGATGTGACCGGCGACGTTCCGTTCAGTGCCTTTTCCCTGACGAACCCAGCCCGTATCATCATTGACCTTCCGGAAATTGACTGGCAGTTCGAACAGCCCGCTGTCCCGGGAAAGCCGGGCCTTCTGGTCAAGGCCATGCGTTATGGCCTGTTCCAGCCCGGCAACTCCCGTATTGTCCTAGATTTGGCAGAACCTGCTGCCGTGAAGAATATGTTCGTCCTCCCCCCGGGGGAACAAACCAGTTGGCGTCTGGTGGTGGATCTGGCACCCGTTGACGCAGCTATGTTCCAGCGCTCTGCCGGACCGGGAAACCGGACCGGCACATTTCGCCCCAAGCATGGCCCTCAGGATACGGAGCCAGCGACGACACAGGTTGACAACACCCTGCCCCGCCAGCCGATGACGCCGGAGAAACGCAAGGCCGTACCGTCTCCAGCCAAGCCTGTGATTGTCCTCGACCCGGGCCATGGAGGTATTGATCCCGGCGCCACCGGGGTATCCGGTATTTTCGAGAAAAACCTGACCCTGTCCACAGCGCGGGAACTCAAAGCCGCACTGGATAAAACGGGCCGGTACACGGTACACCTGACCCGGGACCGGGATATCTTCCTGCAACTGAGAGAGCGCGTGGCCATTGCCCGCACGCACCGGGCCGACCTGTTTATTTCAATCCATGCCGATGCCGGGGCCAAGCCGTCGATACGGGGCCTTTCCGTCTATACCCTGTCGGACAATGCCTCTGACGCCGAGGCTGCTGCCCTTGCCACATCAGAAAACAAGGCGGACATTATTGCTGGAATCGACCTGAGCCACGAGAGCAAGGAAGTCACCAACATCCTGATTGACCTAGCCCAGAGGGAGACCATGAATCTGTCGTCCCGGCTGGCTGAAATTGTGATTGCCGAACTGCGGCGCGATATCACACTGCTGCCGCGGTCACACCGCTTTGCCGGGTTTGCTGTCCTGAAGGCACCCGATATTCCGTCATTTCTGATGGAAATGGGCTATCTGACAAACCGTGATGAAGAACGCCTGCTGCGAACCCGGGGCTATCGCAAGAAACTGGCATCAGCCATGGTCCGCGCCATAGACCGTTATTTCTCGGCCACCCAGAAAGCCTCTCTGCCATGAAACAGACACCAAACTTCGGTAGCTGGCGTGACCTTCAGCCGCTATAGTGTCCGGCTTCTCAGACGTATAGGCATCTGCGGCAGCGGCGCCGTGAAACAAAGGTATACCCGCTCATGTCCAGGGTTCTGGTCGTTGTTTTCAGTTTGTTGCTTTTATCCATTATCGCCGGGATCGCTGTTGTTGGCAGCGTTATGTGGCACTTTGGACGTGATCTGCCAGACTATCGGCAGCTGGCTGACTACCAGCCACCGATCACAACACGCCTTTATGCCGGCGACGGGCGGCTGATCACTGAATATGCTGTTGAAAAACGGGTTTTTGTCCCTGTCTCTGCCGTGCCCCGCCGGGTTATTGATGCCTTCCTGTCCGCTGAAGATAAGAACTTTTACCAGCACTACGGCTTGGATCTGACAGGCCTAGCCCGCGCGGTTATCGTCAATGCCCGCAATTTTGGTTCCGACAAACGCCCGGTTGGCGCCTCTACAATCACCCAACAGGTCGCCAAGAACTTTCTGCTGACCAACGAAGTATCCATAGAGCGCAAGATTAAGGAAGCCATTCTGGCCCTGCGTATCGAGCAGGCCTTCTCCAAGGATCATATTCTGGAGCTGTACCTGAACGAAATTTACCTTGGCTATGGTTCCTATGGCGTAGCAGCCGCCGCCCTGAATTACTTCAACAAAACGCTGGATCAGCTCACCGTTGCCGAAGCCGCTTATCTGGCTGCTGTCCCCAAGGCCCCGAACAACTACCACCCGGTACGCAAACACGCCGCTGCCCTGGAGCGACGCAACTGGGTCATCATGAGAATGCTGGAAGACGGCAACGTCAGTCCGGAAGAAGCCACCGCAGCCTTGGCAGACCCCTTGGAAACCAAGGACCGCGATGAGACAGAGTATGTCCGGGGTGCCGATTTCTTTGCAGAAGAAGTCCGCCGGCAGATTGTCGCCCGCTATGGCGAGAATTCCCTTTACAAGGGGGGCCTCGCCGTCCGGACAACACTGGACCCCATCTACCAGCACCTTGCTGAAAAAGCCCTGCACAATGGCCTTATTGCCTATGACCGCCGCCATGGCTGGCGGGGTGTTCTGGCAGAGTTGGCCGATCCGGGTGCCTGGAAACAGGTTCTGGGCACATTCCGCCCCCCCCTTGGCACACCGGAACATTGGGGACTGGCCGCCGTCCTGAAAGTTGAACGGGAACGGGTTGTCGTTGGCTTTGCAGATGGCAGCACCGGGACCGTTTCCTTTCAGTCCATGAAATGGACACGGGCACAAAGCCCGGGCGCTATCGTCAAGGTTGGCGATATCATCTTGGTTGGGGAAACCAACCGGGCGCATGAATACAGCCTAGAACAAATCCCCAAGGTAGAGGGGGCCCTTGTGGCCATGGATCCCCACACCGGGCGCGTTCTGGCCATGGTGGGTGGATTTTCGTCCGAACGGTCGGAGTTCAACCGCGCCACACAAGCCCTGCGCCAACCGGGATCGGCGTTAAAGCCATTTATCTATCTAGCTGCCCTTGAGTCGGGATTCAGTCCGTCAACCCTGATCATGGACGCCCCCTTTGTGTACGACCAGGGCCCGGGCCTACCGCTCTGGAAGCCTAAAAACTACTCTGGCCAATACTATGGCCCGACAACACTGAGGGTCGGGCTGGAGAAATCCAGAAACCTGATGACCATCCGCTTGGCCCAGGCCACCGGCATGGACAAAGTTGCACGCACCGCTGAAGTCTTCGGCATCGACCGGAAGTTCCCGCGCAATCTGGCTTCATCCCTAGGCGCCGGGGAAACCACGGTTCTCCGCCTGACAACCGCGTATGCCATGCTGGCCAACGGCGGAAAACGGATCACACCAACCCTGATCGACCGAATCCAGGATCGCAGCGGCACAACAGTATACCGGCATGACACACGCCCATGCCCGGATTGCCGCGACGTGTTCTGGACAGGACAGCCGATGCCGGAAATTCCAGATTACCGGGAACAGATTGCAGATCCACGCAGTGTGTACCAGATCGTGCATATTCTGGAAGGTGCGGTCCAATATGGTACGGCACGCCGCCTCGCACCACTCGGGGTTCCCATGGCAGGCAAGACCGGAACCACAAATGATAGCAACGACACCTGGTTCATCGGATTTACCCCGGATCTGGTTGTTGGCGCCTTTGTCGGGTTTGATGAACCCAAGTCACTGGGGCAGCGGGAAACCGGTGCCAGTACGGCACTGCCAATCTTCCACGACTTCATGAAAGATGCCCTGAAAGGCAAGCCAGTACGCCCCTTCGCGGTCCCACGTGGAATCCAGCTGGTCCGGGTGGATCACCGCAGCGGCCGTCTAGCCATGCCTGGTGATAGCGATGTCATCCAGGAAGCATTCAAGGTCGGCAATAGTCCGGGATTTACCACCGGAGGTGTTGTTGACGGATCGGCAGCCATGGCAGAAAGCGTTGAAAGCCAGGACGATGCCGTCATTACCGACGAAGACGCCCTTCTTGGTCCTGCCGATGTGTACCGCGAACCGGCCGACAGTGCAAAACGCCCACCGCCCCGACAGGATGGCCAACCCCGGGCCGGCGGGCTGTACTGAATGCAGGTATCCCATGCCGCAGGGTTGATACCACGGGCAAGATGCCATAAAACCCTCCTCCGTCCGGTGCGATGCCGGACACGGACATAAAAGGCAACAGGAAAGACACGAACCATGCGTGCCGAAGCACAGGCGATGGCCGACGAGATCAAGCAGGCAATGGCCCTGCTGAGGAGGCATCTTTGACTGGGATACAGCCCACCTCCGACTGGATGAACTGAACGCCTTGGCTGAAAACCCGGCCCTGTGGGACAAACCGGCTGAAGCACAGAAGGTGATGCAGGAACGCACCCGCTTGGAACAAGCCCTGACCAGCTTTCGCAAACTGGAAGAGGAATTTGAGGACGCCTGCACCCTGGTCGAACTTGGCGAGGCTGAGGGTGATGAGCCAACCGTCGAGGAAGGACTGGCCGCCCTGCGCCAGGTTCACGCGGAAACCGAGAAGCGCCAGCTGGAAAGCTTGCTCTCCGGCGAGGCCGACCCCAATGACGCCTATCTGGAAATCAATGCCGGGGCCGGCGGTACCGAAGCCCAGGACTGGGCCAACATCCTGATGCGCATGTATACCCGCTGGTGCGAGAAACACGGCTACAGCGTCGAGATTCTGGAAGAATCGGAAGGTGAAGAAGCCGGCATCAAGTCTGTCACCCTTCAGGTCAAGGGGCACAATGCCTATGGCTGGCTGAAGACCGAAAGTGGCGTGCACCGGCTGGTACGCATTTCACCGTTTGACAGCTCGGCCAGACGGCATACGTCATTCTCGTCAGTATGGGTCTACCCGGTCGTTGATGACAACATCGAGATCGAGATTGCCGAAAGCGATTGCCGGATTGATACCTACCGGGCATCAGGTGCGGGTGGACAGCACGTCAACAGGACCGAATCCGCTGTGCGTATTACCCATATACCAACGGGTGTTGTCGTGGCCTGCCAGACACAACGGTCGCAGCACCAGAACCGCGATGCCTGCTGGAAGATGTTGAAAGCCCGCCTGTACGAGCTGGAACTCCAGAAACGCGAAGCAGCAAGCCAGGCCGAGCAAGACGCCAAGACAGACATTGGCTGGGGTCATCAGATCCGTTCATACGTGCTGCAACCCTACCAGATGGTCAAGGACCTGCGGACCAGCCTTGAAACATCCGATACACAGGGGGTTCTGGATGGCGATCTTGATCCGTTCATGGCAGCATCACTGGCACAGAAGATCAAGGGATACGCCGACACGGCAAACAGCGGATAGGCAATGAACAACCTAGTCAACATAGCAGGAGCAACACTGGGCATTGGTATTGCCCTCTATGTTCTGGTTGTTGTTGGCATGTTCGCTTTCCAACGTCACCTTCTGTATAAACCGGAAGGAATACCGGCCCCGCCAAAGGCCAATGATGTGCCGGAAATGCGTGAAATCCTATTCCGCACAACCGACGGGCTGGCTCTTGCGGCTTGGTGGTCCCCACCCCCATCGGAAGAGGCGGCGACTGTCATTATCTTTCATGGCAATTCGGGAAACCGGGCATGGGTAGCCCGCAAGATCCGCCTGTATCTGGATGCCGGTTTTGGCGTCATGGTACCGGATTATCGGGGGTTTGGCGGAAATCCCGGCTCTCCCAGCGAAGATGGCCTGCAGATCGATGCGGTAGCAGCACGCAACTATGTTCTGGAAGAAGGCGTGCACGGAAATCGCCTTTTCTATCATGGTGAGTCGCTGGGAAGCGGCGTGGCGACTTGGCTTGCTACAGAACACCCACCACGCGGACTCATTCTGGAGGCCGCCTTTACCAGTATCCCGGATGTGGCCCAAGGGATTTATCCATGGCTTCCGGCTCGTGCTGTCACACTTGACCGCTTTACATCACTGCGCCGTATCAGTCAGGTACGGGCACCGGTTCTGCTTCTACACGGCGAGAAAGATGAAACGGTGCCTCATACACACAGCCAAGAGCTTCTGGAGGCACACCCCGGCCCCAAGCAAAGAATTACGTTCCCTGATGGCGAGCATGCCAATCTGTATGACCATGGTGCTGGCGTAATTGCCATAAGCTGGATACACGACCAACTTTATTCACGGGAATCCGGATCCGCCGCTTCGGGCTCAGGGTCACTGCCTGCGCCGGAACACTTGTAATAACTGCGGTGCGGTGTCGCAACCGCGCATTGCCAGTGTGCTGTATGGGAAAACAGAGCTGTCCGTCCAGTTCTGCGGCACTGCGCGTCCGCCATGCCTTGTAGAACAGCGGGATCTTCATCCGAAACGTGGCAGATCACAATGCGATCCATGGTAGAAGCACCGACCTGCTTGCCGGGGGCTCCAGCCTCACGTCGACTGTCAACCCATGGTGCCCCGGTACAACCGGCCACAAAGACCGCCAGCAAACATACGGAACCCAGAACCATCGCTTTCCAACACACAGACCGCACAGTATTACTCCTGCCTGTAAAAGAATGTCCTTCTTACCCCTCAAGACAAGATGGAGCAACAGGAACGCCACCGCCCTTTATTGATATTAGTTATCATTATCACAAATGATGTGGATTCCGGGTCACAACAGCCCTATAGTGAGCGTGTCCCTGTTCGGTTCTGCCTTCCCGGAGCATGCCTGATGTTTTCCGACAAAACCCTGACCCCGCGCGAAGCCGTACGCTTGTGCATTCTGGGAACTGTCTACCAAAGTGCCATGCATTACGCTGATCTGGCCTCCTCTGCACGGCTTTTTATTACGCGGCTATCCGGTCCATCGCTGGAGTTAATGGGAACGTCAGTAGAACTGTTGCGCTATGAAGGGCTGATTGAACCTCTGGATGGCAAGGGCATGGAAGACAACGCGCGTGTTGCCATAACAGAGGCCGGCCGGAATGCATTCCGTACCCTGATGACAGCCCCCCTGCGGCCTGCCAGCGATCTGTCCAAGCTTGTCACTGCACTGAAGTTCCGTTTCCTCCACCTCCTTCCCACGGAGGATCAGCGTGAACAGGTTGATCTTCTGGTGGAAACACAGGAAACAGGCTTGGCCAGGTTGGCTGATCTACGCGATGCAACAGCCATGGATTCCGGCTACATGACACGCTGGCTGGATGAAGAAATACTGCGGGCCGAGCAGAGACTGTCATGGCTACAGGGCCTGCGTGACCAGGTCGCCCCCTGAAAACACGAACAAGCCGACTGCGTTATAGCGCCCGCATTCTTGCGCCATAAAAAACAGCGCCCACATCGGGGCGCTGCTTCACGGGAATACACGGATCAGAATGCCGGAACAATCGCTCCCTTGAAGGTATCCCGGATGAAGGTGCGGATGTCCTCTGCCTGATAGGCAGCAACCAAGTCCTTGACCCAGCCCTCGTCCTTATCCTTTGACCGGACGACAACAATATTGGCATACGGGCTGCTGGCATCTTCAATCACAATGGCATCTTTCAACGGATTGAGGCCTGCTTCCAAGGCATAGTTTGTGTTGATCGCTGCAATATCAACATCATCCAAGGAACGTGGAAGCTGGGCGGCATCCAGCTCTATGAAGTTCAGCTTTTTCGGATTACCGGTCACATCCGCCGCACCAGGTGTCATGCCGGCAGACGGATTGACGGTTATCACGCCCTTGGCTGCCAACAGGAGCAACGCCCGACCACCATTGGATGGATCATTGGGGATAGCAACCTTTGCCCCCTCTTTCAGGTCAGACAGGGACCGCACCGTGCGCGCGTAAACACCCATTGGCTCAACAAAGTTTGTCCCGGCCACGGCCAGATCAACCCCCAGCCCCTTCTTCTGCTGTTCCAGATACGGAACATGCTGGAAGCTGTTGGCATCAAGATCACCGTTGGCCAAAGCCTGGTTGGGCAGAATATAGTCGCTGAAGGTGACAATCTTCAGGGTATGCCCTTTCGCCTTGATCAGCTCGGCCACCTTCTCGACAACCTGTTCATGCGAGCCTGGTGTCACGCCAATACGGATCTCCTTGGCTTGGGCAAGCGAAATCAGGGTACCTGTGATAACAGCGGCCGCAGCCAGAACACCATACAAACGCATTGTAAAACCCCTTTATAATCTGCGTATCCGGTTACTGGATATTTCGTTTGTCAGCCTTGCGGGCTAACCAATCCCCCAGTGTCTGGAGCCCCTGCACCAGAGCCACTAGGACCACCACCACGGCAATCATCACATCCGGACGGAAGCGCTGATAACCGTAACGGATTCCCAAATCCCCAAGACCACCCCCGCCAACAGCCCCCACCATGGCGGAGTACCCAATCATCGCCACCAAGGCGAGGGTAATACCGTGGATCAAACCCGGCAGGGCTTCGGGGAGCAATACCTTGAACACCACCTGCAACGGCCTTGCCCCCATTGCCTGGGCGGCTTCAACCAGACCGGCATCCACCTCGCGCACAGCCCCCTCGACAATACGGGCCAGAAAGGGCACCGCAGCCACGGTTAACGGAACAATTGCAGCCGTCGTGCCAATGGAGGTCCCCGCCACCAAGCGTGTAAACGGAATAATAGCAACGGCCAGGATGATAAAAGGCACCGACCGGGCGGCATTGACAACCGGTCCGACGACGACCTGGAACCAGGGCATCTCGAACAGCTCACCCCGACGGCTTGTGGCCAACAGCACCCCAAGCGGAGCACCAAGCAGCACACTCAGGAACAGGGACACCGAGACCATGTACAGCGTCTGCAGGGTTGCCTCCCACAAGATGCCGATCGTGGCACTATCGAGCAGCAGTTCGTGAATCGAAGGCATGGCCGTTCTCCAGGGGAATCACATTGCCGTCTTCTTCCTCGTGACCATGCGCAAGCAGCAAACGGGTCACCGAGTGACGGGGGTCAGCAAAAATATCGGCAGTCGTACCGCTTTCAACCACTTCACCGTGGTCCATGACGGCAACCTTGTCACACAAAAGGCGTACCACCTCCATTTCGTGGGTGATCACCACCATGGTAAGGTTAAGACGCCGGTTGATATCTTTCAGCAGGCGCAGGATCTGGCGTGTGGTCTCCGGATCAAGAGCCGAGGTTACCTCGTCGCACAGCAGAACATGGGGCTTGCTGGCCAAGGCCCGCGCGATACCAACCCGTTGCTTCTGCCCACCGGATAGCTCCGACGGATAACGGTCACGCTTGTCTGCCAGTCCCACCAAAGGCAGGAGCGGCTCCACCGCCGCCTTTATATCGGCACGCGAGGCCCCCGCCAGCTCCAGTGGCAAAGCGATGTTCTGGAACACCGTGCGCGAGGACAACAGATTAAAGTGCTGGAAAACCATCCCGACCCGACGACGGAACAGGGGAAGCTCCCGCTTGCTCAAAGCCAAGACATCAATGCCATCAACTTCCACCAACCCGCTGGTCGGACGCTCAAGAACATTGATCGTCCGCAACAAGGTTGATTTCCCGGCACCGGAACGACCGATAATACCAAAGACCTCCCCCTCCCCGACGGTCAGGGTGATACCCTTCAGGGCAGCATGAGGCAAAGTGCCCTTGCGGGCGGGATATACCTTGCACAAATCAACAAGACGGATCATTCAGGATCCTCCGGGCAACAAAAAAACCGCCAAGCCTTGCGGCCTGCGGCGCTTTGGGTATTCCCGTGCACTCGCTTTAGCCGCATTTATTAAGCGCCCGCAAGCTGAGAAGCAAATCGGCGCTGTGTACGTACGTTAGCGGAAAGAAGGCATACAATCAAGCCCTAAAAGTGCAAAATATCCGGAAGGACAAAACCGTGCGGTTGGGTCCCCGCTAATAAAGCCGGAATCCAACCGCACCCGGAAGGCAGGCAATCAGCCCAGACG
Organism: Haematospirillum jordaniae; assembly: GCF_001611975.1. Taxonomy (GTDB): domain Bacteria; phylum Pseudomonadota; class Alphaproteobacteria; order Rhodospirillales; family Rhodospirillaceae; genus Haematospirillum; species Haematospirillum jordaniae. Next base: position 1,319,304 of record NZ_CP014525.1, on the reverse strand, counting down.
CACCAATGCGTGCTTCTTTTTGCCTGCCGAAAGACGCACAGCACCATCCACCAGATCCGTCCGAGTCAGACAAAAGGCCTCGTCCCCAACGCGGGTATCATTAAGGCGAACACCCCCACCACGCACTAAACGCCGGGCCTCGCCCTTGGAGGCAGCCAACCCGGTTGCAACCAGAACATCAAGCACAGAAACGCCCGCCTCCAAGGCAGAACCATCCAGAGACACCGATGGCAGATCATCACCAGCACGACCACGTTCAAACGTTTCCTCGGCGGTACGGCGCGCCGCAACCGCTGCCTCATCACCACGGGCCAAGGCGGTAACGGCATCCGCCAGAATCTTCTTGGCTTCGTTGATTTCAGCCCCCTGCAAAGACTCAAGACGTGCAATTTCATCCAGGGGCAATTCCGTAAACAGGCGTAGGAAACGCCCGACGTCCGCATCCTCGGTGTTGCGCCAGTACTGCCAGAAGTCATAGGCCGGCAGGCGCTCCTCGTTCAGCCATACAGCACCGCTGGCTGATTTCCCCATCTTGGCACCGGATGCTGTCGTCAGAAGCGGCGAGGTCAGGCCAAACACCTCACGATACGACTCGGTACCACCTTGCACACGCCGCGTCAGTTCCACCCCGTTGACGATATTGCCCCATTGGTCGGATCCCCCCATTTGCAGACGCACCCCTTTCCGCCGGGCCAGTTCGCAGAAGTCATAGGCCTGAAGGATCATGTAGTTGAATTCTAGGAACGTTAGCGGCTGTTCCCGGTCCAGACGTAAACGGACCGAATCAAAGGACAGCATCCGGTTGATGGTGAAGTGGACACCGTACTCGCGCAGGAACGTGATGTAATCGATACCGGACAGCCAATCATTGTTGTCCACCATCATGGCATCGGTGGCAGCATCACCAAACGTCAGATAACGGGCAAACACCTTACGAATGCCGGCCATATTTGCTGTAATCTGCTCATCGGACAGCAGGCGACGGGCTTCGTCCTTGCCAGAGGGATCACCGATACGCGTTGTACCGCCGCCCATCAGCACCACCGGCTTGTGCCCGGTCTTCTGAAGCCAGCGAAGAAGCATGATCTGGATCAGGGAACCAACGTGCAAACTGTCGGCCGTGCAGTCAAAGCCGATATAACCCGGCACGACCCCGGCGCACAGGGCATTGTCAAGGTTTGCCAAGTCCGTACACTGGTGAAAATAGCCCCGCTCGCTCACCACCCGAAGAAATTCAGAGCGGGGGGTGTAAACAGCGGTATTCATCGACAGGTTCCTTTTGTACAGCAGTCAAAACAGGGGTAGAAATCAGGTCAGGGGGCAAGCTTTAGCATACCTGCCCAGACACGACAACGGAGCCGGAACCGCAATGCTTCACCTACCCTGCCGTGCCATGGGACTGATGAGCGGCACGTCGCTGGACGGTGTGGATGCTGCCCTGATCGAAACCGATGGTGAGCGGGTCCATGCCTTCGGCCCTTTCCTGACCCACCCCTGGCCGGATGGTTTCCGCGATACACTGCGCGGGATTCTGGGGGAGAAAGACAACACGGAACAGGTCCGGCTTGCAGAAAAAACCTTGACCGACGTACACGCACGGGCCGTATCGGCCCTGCTGGAGAAAGCCGGGCTAAAGGCGCAGGACATCGGGATTATCGGCTTTCACGGCCAAACCATCCTGCACCGCCCCCAGCAACGACAAACCCGGCAGATCGGGGATGGTGCGCGACTGGCAGCCCTGACCGGTACACCGGTTGTCTTTGACTTCCGCAGTGCCGATGTCACCGCCGGAGGACAGGGGGCACCACTGGTACCGGTCTATCATCAGGCCCTGCTGGGATCTGTGGCCGATACAACGGTGGTGCTCAATATCGGCGGGGTGGCAAATGCCACGGTCATCACGCCCCATGGGCCCCTGATGGCGTTCGACACCGGGCCGGGCAATGCCCTCCTCGATGACTGGGCCCAGCGCCATACCGGCATTCCGACTGATACCGACGGTGCCTTGGCCAATGCTGGGACCATTGACCACAAGGCCCTGACCGCCATGCTGGATGACCCATGGTTCCGGCAGCCACCCCCAAAATCCCTGGACCGTGATGATTTTGCGGGCATGATGCGCCACATTAACTCTCTAGGTGCAACTGACGGTGCCGCAACCCTGACAGCATTCACCGTCGAAAGTGTCCGCCTCGCACTACGCTGGATACCGACACCGCCAGCCCGATGGCTGGTCTGTGGGGGAGGACGCCACAACCCCGCGCTGATGTCCGGGCTGCGGGCAGCCCTTGGGAACGTTGATCCGGTTGAAGCTGTCGGATGGAACGGCGACGCCCTGGAAGCACAGGCCTTTGCCTTTCTGGCCGTACGCCACATCAGGGGACTGCCGCAAAGCTTCCCCGGTACAACCGGCTGCCCCCGCCCGATGACCGGAGGGCGCCTTGCCCTTGTACCGGCGCACGAGAAACCCGGCTGAGCAACAGCCCGGCCGGGTTCCCGCAGCACAAAACAGGGGCCTATTCGCTACGGCGTCCGATCAGCAGGCCATAACCGGCACCGCGACTGTCCGCAGCCACACGACACGAGCCGGGCCAAGGCGGCAAGCCGCGGTCACAGTGCAGAGCAGAGACGAGTGCCGGACCAGAAGCCGACGAAGAAAGCGCCATCACAGATTTCGGCAGAACATCATCACCACCCTTACCCAGTACGGACGACAAAACGGCAACAGCATTCCCAGCAGCCCCGGCACCCGTCGCCGCAATACCGGAACGGAATTCGTTGACATGGTCGTTAATGGCCAACGCAACCGCCAGAGGCGTATCGTTACCGGGCGCGGGGGTCAGGAAGCTTCCAAAGCCGGGCACCATCCGCCCGGTTCCGAAGGGCTTGCGCATGGTCAACGCACAGGCCACCGCTGACCCAGACGGATCAACCACCACAAACCCCGTACCGCCGCCGTTCAGCCCTGCAACAGGTGCAACGGCACGCTTGCTCCAGGCATCATGAATGCTGCCACCAGCACCGGACATCGGAGGTGTGTACAGGGTATCATGCCCGCTCACGATTGTTTCAGGGGTGATCCAGCGCGGCTTCCACGACCGCATCTGCTCAAGGGTCAATGAAGCTCCGGCATGCCTAGATGCAGCAACAAACTCACGCCCCAGGACGCCACCATACAAATCAGCGGGATTCCGGCGCAGTCGTCCGATGAAGGCTGCCAGATCCATTTGGGTCAGATGATCACCAGCCCGCACCGGCTCGCCGGTACCCCGAGCAAAAACCTGACGCGCTGCGGAATCGTGAACCAGACCGGAGCCATGCGTGCCCAGATCAACAGCCAGTGCCCTGGAAACGGGTTCCCCGAACCGGGCCAGTTGCTCTGCCGGGCCAAGAATTTCTTCCCACCGCATACGGCCATAGCGGGCATGCAGGGCAAATAGGCCACGCGGCAGGGCTGGCACGGCTGCAGAAGACTGTCCGGGCAGGAAGTCCAGCACCTCGGTTGTCCCTTGAGCCTGGTCATGCACCACGCAGATGCCGCCACCACCGATCCCAGCAGATGACGGCAGGGTCACAGCCAGCGAGAACCCCACGGCAACGGCAGTATCAACCGCTGACCCACCGGCCGTCAGCACATCACGCCCGACCAGAACAGCCCGCGGCTCATCTGCCACAATCCCGCCTGCAAAACCTTTTACATAACCCACTGTTCCGGTTTTCAGGTCACGGGCAGGATCCCAACATCCGGACAGGGCCGGAACCAGGGCTGTCATGACCATCGCCACAAACAGCCCCCGTTGACGGGGAAACATCCCCGCCCTACGCTTTGTTTCTCTTTCCGGGGTCAAGACTGTGCACATATTCTTCTCGATCACTCGCATGTTCCGATACGCTGTCCTGGCATTATCCGCCGTGGCGGTTGTTCCGGGGCATGCCCTAGCCGGACGGGGTGGAGGCATCCTGCGGGATGCCGAAGTAGAAAGTATCATTCGTTCCTATGCCGATCCACTGTTCCGAGCCGGCGGCATTCCGCCGGCCAGTGTCAGGATACGGGTGATCAATGACCCATCGCTGAACGCCTTTGCTACATCCGGATCACGGATGTACATCCACTCCGGCCTTCTGGAACGTACCGAAAACCCGGAACAACTGATCGGCGTCATTGCCCACGAAACAGGACATATTGCCGGAGGGCATATTGTCAACCGGATCGATGCCCTGGAAAAAGCCGGCATATCCAGCCTGGCGGCACTGGCCGCAGGTATTGCCATTGGTGCGGCATCAGGTCGGCCGGATGCCGGGCTGGCCGTCACATCACTGGGAACCAGCGTGGCAACCCGGAACTATTTCTCTTTCTCCAGAACGCAAGAAGCTTCCGCAGATGCCTTTGCCCTCAAGGTACTGGACAAGACCGGGCAAACAGCAGAGGGCCTTCTGGAATTCTTTCATATCCTGGAAGGTCAGGAATACCTGGCCTCGGCCAACCAGGATCCCTATGTCCGGACACACCCTCTGAACGCAGAACGCATATCTGCCGTTGCTGCCCATGTGGAGCAATCTTCCGCAGCAGGCCATGCACCAACGGCACAGATGGCCGCACACAAGAGAATGGTGGCCAAGATGTTTGCCTTTCTGCAAACTCAGGGCCGCACCTTGCAGAAATATCCGGAAACAGATCAATCCGTCGCGGGACGCTATGCCCGCGCTATCGCCTACTTCCGCCGTGGAAATACGGCCAAGTCCCTGCCCCTGATTGACGGCCTTCTGAAAGAGTATCCGTCCGATCCCTACTTTCATGAACTGCGCGGACAAATGCTGGTGGAAAATGGGCGTGTTGTCGAAGGCCTGCCAAACTACCGCAAGGCAGTCTCGCTGCTGCCCAACGAGCCCCTGATCGCCACAAGCTATGGCCATGCCCTGATTGAAAGTGGATCACCCGAAGCCCTGAAAGAGGCGGCGCAGGTCTTGCGGACAGCCTTGGCCCGGGATCCGGAGAACAGTTTTGGCTGGAGGCTTCTTGGCACAGCATGGGGACGCACCGGGAATGAAGGTCAAGCATCGTACGCCTTGGCCGAATACGCCCTGCAAACCGGTGAGCCATCGCAGGCATCCTTCCATGCCGGCAAGGCCGAAAAGCTGCTGGGGCAAAACCATCCCCTGTGGCTAAGGCTTCAGGACATCAAGATGGAAGCCCAGAACCAGCTTGACAAGAAGTAGGCCTTTCCACTCTGCTCACGCCCCTGAAACACAAATCCGGAGAGCGCCCCAGTGCCCCTGTACCCGTTCCTTCGTCGCCTTGCCCTTTGCCTTGCCGGCCTGATCGCCGTGGGCATTGCCTTCCCGACAACCACCTGGTCCTCTTCCCAGATCGACAGGACAGAGCTGCACCGGGAAATCCGGTCCTATCTGCTTGAACATCCTGAGGTCATTACCGAGGCCATAGACGTCTTGCGGGCACGTCAGGCAGAACAGGCAGAGACCGAACTGCGCTCCGTCCTAGAAACCCGCCGTTCCGAGCTGGTGGCCTCAACAGTCGATCCGGTTCTCGGCAACGCCAAGGGTGACGTAACAATCGTCAGCTTCTCCGATTATCAGTGCGGGTACTGCAAGCGGATGCTCAAACCCCTGATGGAGGTGTTGAAGCAAGATCCGAATGTACGGATTGTTTTCAAGGAGCTTCCCGTTCTTGGCCCGATGTCCACAAATGCGGCCGAAGCCGCTTTGGCTGCACACATGCAGGGAAAATACCGGGCGTTCTATACAGCCATGATGGAGCACCGCGGAGCCTTGACCGAAGCCGTCCTCCGGGATACAGCGCAGAAAGCCGGACTGGACATGAAGCGCCTTGACCGGGATATCAAGCAAAAGTCTATTGCCGGAACGCTGGAGAAGAATATCGCCCTAGCAACGGCACTGGGTATTCGCGGCACGCCGGCTTTTGTCGTTGGCGACCGGATTCTACCCGGAGCCGTAGACACCAACACGCTCATGACGGCCATAAAAAGTGCCCGAGAAGCATCCTGATCACGTACTTCTGATCGTACATGGCTTGCAGGCCCCATAGACATATCCTGTATCATCGTTCCCTAGGGCACATCTTATCCCGTAACCGGCCCGGATTCGGGCCCTTGCCTGTCGGGGAACGATGAACATACGCCATGCAAGATTCGAAATTGGCCAGATTGTCCGGCACAGGATCTTCCCGTTCCGCGGCGTGGTTTATGATGTAGACCCGATTTTCTCCAACACAGAGGAATGGTGGCTGGCCATACCCGAGGAGGTGCGCCCTCCGAAAGACCAGCCTTTCTACCATCTTCTGGCAGAAAATACCGAAGGCCCCTATCACGCATACGTTTCTGAACAAAGCCTGATCGAAGACAACAGCGGCGACCCCGTTGAACACCCGGACGTTGACAGCCACTTTGTCTGCCTGCGTGACGGACACTATGTCCCGCGCCATGGAACCCCGAATTGACTGTTTCTGCTTGACCCCAGCCTGGAACGCTCTATGGTCCGGTTCGCCAGATGGCCGGATGGTCGCCCCTTGCCACCTTTGATGATGGCGGGGGGAGGAAAGTCCGGGCTCCACGGAAAAACGGTGCCGGATAACGTCCGGCGGGGGCGACCCCAGGGACAGTGCCACAGAAAGCAGACCGCTGCGGCCTTGGCAGCAGCAAGGGTGAAAGGGTGCGGCAAGAGCGCACCGCGCCCCTGGTAACAGGGGCGGCATGGTAAACCCCACCGGGAGCAAGACCAAGTAGGGACGGCAGCCGCAACAGGCGGCAGGCACTTTTCCGGGCCGCCGTCCGGGTCGGTCGCACCAGGTGTCCGGTAACGGGCATCGCAGATGAATGACCATCCAGCGCACAAATTGTGCGTGGACAGAACCCGGCTTACAGGCCATCTGGCACTTCCCTCCCTGCCATTCAGGTGCAGATCCCACAAAAAGAAACTTTTACGCGATAAAGTGCATCGCAGAAAAACCTGTACGCTCACGAAAAAGGTCAGCATCCATGCGGGATACGACCTTTTATTCCCCGGCGGCCAAATCCCGTCATCACAGGGCAGGTGTCGTTGACACCCATGTGATCCCATGACATACCATGACATACCATAATTGCTTCCCGCCCAGAACGGACTCCGGCCACCGGCTTCACTGTCGGTCAGGGTGTATCCAAAGCGGAAAGCGTTGCTCTTGACACACCTGCGGTGCTGGTCACACCGCCAAACCATGGGAAGGCCCGGGAAGCGATGTCGCTTTTCGTTTCCACGATCATCAACAAGATTGACCGGAAGGGACGGGTGTCTGTTCCGGCATTATGGCGATCGTCCCTGACAGGGCAAGGTTTTGCCGGTGTTGTCTGCTACCCGTCCTTCACGACAGCCTGCCTAGATGGCATGGGCATGGATCGCCTTGAAAAAATTGCCTCCAGCTTGGATCGGCTGGATATTTTCTCACCTGAACAGGATGAAATGGCCCAGCTTGTTTTTGCGTCTGCACGCCAGCTCGCCTTCGATACCGAAGGCCGGATCATGGTCCCCGAGGATTTACTCGAACACGCGGGGCTGTCGGCTGAGGCTGCTTTTGTTGGTCGGGGGCGCACCTTCCAGATCTGGGAACCATCCGCCCTGAAGAAGGCCGAAGCCGAAATCCGGCGCCGGGCAGCGGAACGCCGCCCGTCCCTGCACCTTGGCAGCGGGGACTGAACCATGACAACAGAAACAGCCCTGCATATCCCAGTTATGCTGACCGAAGTCCTGGATGGCTTGCAGGTACAACGCGGCGGTACATATGTTGACGGCACATTCGGTGCCGGTGGTTACAGTCAAGCCATTCTGGACGCTTCAAGCGATACATGCGTTGTTGCCATCGACCGTGACCCCGAAGCCGCACCGCGCGCAGAGGTTCTGGCCTCCCGCTACCCCGGCCGCTTCCTGTTCCTCCCCGGTCGTTTTGGTGACATGGCTTCTCTGCTGCAGCAAGCCGGCGTTGGCCTTGTCGATGGCGTCACCTTGGATGTCGGGGTCTCATCCATGCAGATTGACACCCCGGGGCGAGGGTTCTCTTTCATGCGCGAGGGTCCCTTGGACATGCGGATGGAAAAGGCCGGTCTGTCGGCTGCAGACGTGGTCAATACCTTTGAGGAAGAGGATATTGCCTCGATCCTGTATCGCCTTGGCGAAGAGCGGCAGTCGCGCCGCATCGCACGGGCCATTGTGCGGGAACGCCACAACGGCCCGCTGCAGACAACCCGCCAACTGGCCGAGATTGTCCGCTCTGTCGTGCACAAGGGCAAGGATACCATAGACCCGGCAACGCGGACATTTCAGGGACTGCGCATCTTCGTCAATGATGAAATCGGTGAACTGCGCCGCGGTCTGGAAGGGGCGCAGTCCATACTGGCCCCCGGCGGACGACTGGCTATTGTGTCCTTTCACTCCCTGGAAGACCGCGAGGTAAAAGCCTTCCTGTCAGAACGCTCTGCAAAAAGTGTCTCACGGTTGTTGCCAGGCGAAATACCACCCCCACCCGCAACCTTTGTCGGGTCAGGACGCAAGGCCGTACAGTGCTCGGCTGCCGAGGCACAGCGGAATCCCCGGGCCCGCTCCGCAAAGCTGAGAGTGGATACCCGAACCGATAGCCCGTCACAGGATGGTGCAGCATGATCCGCGGCACCACGGCACTATGGGTTTTTCTTGTGCTGGCCGTCAGTGTCGGCATGTTTCTGATGAAATTCCAAGTCCAGAACCTAGAAGACCGGCTGGCCGGACTCAACCGGGATATCCACAAGACACACAACGAAATTCGCGTCTTGTCTGCCGAATGGGCTTATCTGAACGATCCGGCCCGTATTGCGGACCTTGCGTCGCGCCTGCTGGGCCTTGGTATCTTGGATGGACAGGCCATGGCCCAGATTGCCGACCTGCCGCTACAGCAGCCTGAAAACCCTGCACATCAGGGGACCTTCTCCCCGACACTGGCCAACCATTCCAGTCCGGACGTGACACCATCGCATACACCACGGTCCCGGGCTTCCTCCAGAACAGGGAAGCCATAGCATGATGGCCCGCCTGTTCCCGCATCGTCGGAAGGCCGCACCTTTTCTGTACCCGGGGGAAGAGCTTGTTCCATCCGCCGGCGTTGACCGGAAGGGAACCCACGTGGTCCTGGAAGGAGAGGTCAAACAAGCCTTGGAAACCGGGCGCGTCCGCATGCTGGTTACAGCCAGCCTGTTTGCTCTGGCTTTCTGCGGAATCAGTGTCCGGCTGTTCGACGTCATGGTCCTAGGGGCTGTTGACCACTCAATCTCGCACAGGGCCAGGGCCGTGGCGAGAACCGATGTTATTACGCACACACGCGCAGACATTGTGGACCGGAACGGGCTTCTTCTTGCCACAAACCTGCCAACCGTCAACCTGTATGCCGACAGTCAGAAACTGATCAACCCGGCCGAGGCGGCAGACAAACTGGTTGCTGTTCTGCCTCACCTGAACCGACACGACGTATTTAACCGCCTGACATCTGGTCGGCGCTTTGTCTATCTTGACCGGAACCTGACGCCACGCCAGCAGCAAAGCGTCAACTCCGAAGGTATTCCGGGGCTCTTCTTCGAGAATGCCGAGCGGCGCGCCTATTTGCAGGGTTCATTGTTCAGCCACGTCCTTGGCGCCACAGACCCCGACAACAACGGCATTGCCGGAACAGAACTGACATTCAACGAAGCCCTGCGCCAGAACCCCTCCATCCCGCTGCGCCTGACTGTAGATGCTAGGGTCCAGCATGCCGTCCGCCATACCCTGTTGCGTAACATGGAAAAGTTCAGCGCCACAGCGGCAAGTGCCGTAATCATGGACGTACGCAGCGGAGAAATCGTGTCGCTGGTTTCACTGCCTGACTACCAGCCTGAAAACTTCGGGGCCTCTGATGCCAATGCCCGCTTCAACCGGGTGACGCTGGGCGTTTATGAAATGGGCTCCATCTTCAAGCTGTTAAACACCGCCATGGCCTTGGAATCTGGTCAGATCCGCCTGCAGGACAGTTACGACACGATCAATCCGCTGAAAGTGGCACGCTTTACCATACGCGATGTACACCGCGAGAACCGCCGTCTGAATGTCGCCGAAATCCTGACCCGCTCGTCCAATATCGGTTCGGCCCGTATGGCCATGCAGCTGGGAACCGAATTCCAGAAGAAATTTCTTGGCAGGCTGGGCATTCTTGATGCGGCCCGTATCGAACTGCCTGAAACGGGCCACCCTCTGTACCCCCAGCCATGGCGGGACATCAATACCATGACGATATCGTTCGGCCATGGCATTGCGGTCACGCCGATCAGCATGATCAGGGGGCTGGCTCCCTTGGTCAATGGTGGCTATATGGTTCAACCCACCCTGCTGCCACGCGATGCCGGTGATCCGCAACCGCAGAAAGTCCTGCGCACGGAAACATCTCTGGCCCTGCGCAAATTGATGCGGACCGTCATTACGGATGGCACAGCCCGCAAGGCCGAAGTTCCCGGCTATATGGTCGGTGGCAAGGGAGGGACAGCAGAAAAGATCTCTGCATCCGGTGGATACAACCGTAAAAACAACATGAACAGCTTTGCTGGCGCCTTTCCCATGGATGATCCACGCTATGCGCTGGTCGTCACCCTTGACGAGCCAAAAGGACTGAAGTCCACATGGGGCTTTGCAACATCGGGGTGGAATGTTGTTCCAACAGCCGGCGAGATCATTGCTGAAATTGGCCCCATTCTTGGTATACAGCCTCGTGTCAATGGCCAACCGATTGAAGTCAGGGCCATGAAAGCTGCCCAAGCACGGGTGGCCAGAACGGCGGCTGTGGAAGAGGAAGGTGTTGATGTTGCTCGGTGACCTAGCAGAAAAAGCCGGCATACAAAAACCGGATGAAGAGGCTTGCCGGACAGATATCCTTGGCATTACGGCCGACTCGCGGCTCGTAAAAGATGGTTTCCTGTTTGCCGCCATGCCCGGAACCCGGTCCAACGGGCAGGATTTTATTGCCGATGCTCTTCAACGGGGGGCCGTGGCGATTCTTGCCGCACACGCCACACCTCGTGAAGCATCCCGCGTTCCTGTTCTTGGAACCAGCAACCCCCGGCGCGATCTGGCTCGGCTGGCCTCTGCCTTCTATGCACGCCAGCCTGAAACAACAACTGCTGTCACGGGAACCAACGGGAAGACATCAACGGCTGTCTTTTTCCGCCAGATCATGGCCCTTATGGGCAGAAGAGCGGCCAGCTTGGGTACGCTGGGGCTGACCGGTCCCGACTTTGACTGTACAGAAGGCATGACCACCCCTGACCCGGTCAACTTGCATTGCCTTCTGGCCATGGCGGCGGATCGATCCTGCTCCTTCCTGTGCCTGGAAGCGTCCAGCCATGGGCTGGATCAGTTCCGCCTGGATGCCGTGCGACTCAAGGTCGCCGCCTTTACCAACCTGTCACGCGACCATCTGGACTATCACGGATCGATGGAAGCCTACCGGGCCGCAAAGACACGCTTGTTTACAGACGTGCTGGAACCGGGTGGCATTGCCGTCCTGAATGCAGACAGTCCGGAATTTGGTGCCCTAGATGCCGCAACCCGTAACGCCGGACGCAGAGTCTGGAGTTATGGCAGAAACGGGCATGAAATCCGCTTGCTTGAAAACCGGGCCAGTCCACGCGGACAAGCCCTGTCACTGGATGTGCTGGGTAACAGGATGGATGTTGACCTGCCTCTGACCGGGCATTTCCAAGCGATGAATAGTCTTGCTGCACTTGGGTTGGTCTTGGCCTGCGATCGCTCCATCACACCGGCAGCAGCGGTGGCTACACTCCCCCGCCTGACCGGGGTGCCGGGACGGCTGGAATATGTCGGCAGCTGTGCTGATACAGCCACTGTATATGTGGACTACGCCCACACACCAGATTCCCTAGAACAGGCCATACTGGCTCTGAGGCCCCACACACAAGGGAGATTGATCGTTCTGTTCGGATGCGGTGGTGACCGTGACCCCGGCAAACGCCCCCTGATGGGCGAGATCGTCCATCGCTTGGCCGATGATGTCATCCTGACAGATGATAACCCACGCACCGAAGACCCGGCCACCATCCGGGCTGCCGCACGAACCGGGTGCCCGGACGCTGTTGAAATCGGTGATCGTGGCGAAGCAATCCGCACCGGCATTGCCATGCTGCGTGCGGGCGACGTACTGCTGCTGGCAGGCAAGGGGCATGAAAGCGGGCAAACCATCGGCACAATCACACTTCCCTTTGATGACCGCCACGTCGCCCGTGAAGCCCTGAAAGCCCGCATGCTACAGGAGATGGCACCATGACCCTATGGACATCATCGGACATTTCCAAGGCCACCGACGGCAAGGGCAGCGGAACGTTCCCGGTGACCGGACTGTCCATTGACAGCCGGACAACAGCACCCGGCGATCTGTTCATCGCCCTGAAAGGCCCCAATTCTGACGGACATGACTGGGTAAAACAGGCTCTTGAATCCGGTGCGGCCGGCGCCCTAGTCCACAAAACGGTACCCGATGTCAATCCGGACCAGTTGGTCATTGTCTCCGATACCTTTACGGCCCTGCATGCCTTGGGGCGGGAAGCACGGAACCGTTTTGGTGGCCGCGTGATCGGCGTGACAGGCAGTGTCGGCAAAACATCAACCAAAGACATGCTGGCGCACATCCTGGGCAATTTCGGTCCCACGCATGCCGCCTTCGGGAGTTTCAACAACCACTGGGGTGTGCCGGTTACCTTGGCACGAACGCCTGCCGATGCACGCTACAGCGTCGTCGAGATGGGGATGAACCATGCCGGCGAACTCCGCACCCTGACAGCCCTCGCCCGGCCCGATATTGCCGTGATCACCTGGGTCTCGGATGCACATCTGGAATTCTTCCGTGATGTCTCTGAAATCGCTGATGCCAAGGCCGAAATTCTGGAAGGCGTCCAGACTGGTGGCACAGCCATCCTGCCCCGCGACAATCCATTCTACGAACGCCTGGAAACACGGGCACGGGATCTGAACCTGAACATCCTGACCTTCGGACAACACGGCGAGGCTGACGTGCGACTTCTGGACCTGGTGATCGGGGCAGAGCAGACCGAGGTCTCTGTACGGCTTGACCGGGAAGGACTGAGTTACACCATCGGGGCACCGGGCGCACACTGGGCCCGCAACAGCTTGGCCGCTCTTGCCGTTGTCCATGCGCTGGGGCTGGATACGACACAGGCCGCACGCACATTGGCAACGCTGGTCCCCTCACAGGGACGGGGCCAAACCCGGATCATCCCCCTGCCCGATCGGCGTGGGTGTATCACGCTGATCGATGAAAGCTACAACGCCAATCCGGCATCGGTCCGTGCCGCTCTTGATGCTCTTGCCGTTGCAAGACCCGGGCCAGGCGGACGACGCATTGCCGCACTGGGGGACATGCGCGAACTGGGACCAACCGGTCCGGAACGGCACGCCGCCCTAGCAAAGGAAATTGTGGCACTGGGGATAGAGCAGGTGTATACCGCTGGACCCCTGATGATGAACCTGCATGAAGCCCTTCCCCCCGCGATCAAGGCTGCCCACGCCGTTGACAGTGCCACACTGGCGTCGTTGCTTGCCCCGGCCCTGAAAAATGGCGACGTTCTGATGGTCAAGGGATCATTCAGCACCCGGATGGGGCATCTTGTCTCCTTCCTGGAAGCCATGACCGACAGTGTAAGCGAGGCGACCTGACCGGAAGCCCCCACCCGTTTCCTCTTGCTACCCAAGGACCACAAGAAGACCACACGATGCTCTATTATCTATCCCAGCTGTCCGGCGATCTCAGCATCCTCAACCTGTTCCGGTATCTTACCTTCCGGGCCGGGGGTGCTGTGTTGACAGCCCTGCTGGTGGCCTTTGTCTTCGGGCCGGCTATCATCCGCTGGCTGAAGCACAAACAGAAGCAAGGACAACCGATCAGGGAGCTGGGACCGGAAAGTCATCTGCTGACCAAAAAAGGAACGCCGACCATGGGCGGGATGATGATCCTGCTGGGATGCACGGTCTCTACCCTGCTATGGGCGGATCTGGCCAATTCCTATGTCTGGGCTGTCCTGCTGGTCACCATCGGCTATGGCTTGGTTGGCATGATCGACGACCTTCTGAAAGTCACCAAGCGAAATACAAAAGGCGTTCCGGGCAAGATAAAGCTGGTCGCACAGTGTGCTGTCGGCGGGGTAGCCACATGGTGGATCATGTCGATCACAGATCCATCCATTGCATCGGCGCTGACCATTCCGTTCTTCAAGAACGTGCTGATCCAGATGGGCTGGTTCTATCTTCCTTTCGGCATGGTTGTCATTGTCGGCTCGTCAAATGCCGTTAACCTGACCGACGGGCTGGATGGGCTGGCAACGGTCCCGGTCATGATAGCCGCCGGTGTCTTTGCGCTGATCGCCTATTTCGTGGGATCAAACCTGTACGCAACCTATCTGGGGATCCAGCACATTCCCGGATCAGGCGAACTATCGGTCTTTCTGGCCGCCCTTATCGGTGCGTGCCTGGGGTTCCTGTGGTTCAATGCACCGCCCGCAATGGTTTTCATGGGTGATACCGGGTCCCTAGCCCTTGGTGGCGCACTTGGCAGCGTGGCCGTTGTGACCCGCCATGAGATTGTCCTCGCCCTGGTGGGGGGGCTGTTTGTGCTGGAAACCGTTTCTGTCATTGTCCAGGTTGTCAGCTTCAAGCTGACAGGAAAGCGGGTCTTCCGGATGGCTCCCTTGCACCATCACTTCGAGAAAAAAGGCTGGGCCGAGCCAACCATCGTGGTCCGGTTCTGGATTATTGCCACTATTCTGGCCATTCTGGGCCTGTCTACCCTCAAACTGAGATAAGGAAGCCCGCGAATGCACCCAGCGCTGCATTACCTGAAAAGTCGCGTCGCCATCCTGGGACTGGGCAAGTCCGGGCTGTCAGCGGCGCGTGCTCTACAGGCTGTCGGAGCAACGGTGCTGGCGTGGGATGACAACCCCGAATCCCGCAACAAAGCCGCACGCATGGGGATTTCCATTGCCGAGCCATCAGAGAAAAACTGGGTTGGCCTGAAATCCGTTATCTGGAGTCCGGGTATCCCGAGTACCCTGCCCTCTCCCCACCCGGCGGCACTGCTGGCACGGCGGATGGGCATTCCCTTGGTGTGTGATGTTGATCTTTTGTGTGAAGCACAAACAGACGCCTTTGTCATTGCCATCACCGGTACAAACGGAAAATCCACAACCACAGCCCTGATTGGTCATATCTTGGAACAGGCTGGGCTTCCCGTTTCTGTTGGTGGCAACATCGGGGTTCCAGCGATGGAGCTACCAGACATGGACTGGCGGGGAACCTACGTCCTGGAACTGTCAAGCTATCAGCTGGAGCTGATGCCTCATCTGAAGGCAAACGTAGCCGTGTGGCTGAATATCAGCCCCGATCACCTAGATCGCCATGGCAACATGGATGGTTACATCCGCGCCAAGACAAGGGTCTTTGCTGATCAGCCCGCCCATGCCACCAGCATTATCGGCGTTGATGATCCCGACAGCGCCCGCATGTACGAAACAGTATCACGGCACGCCCTGCATAAGGTCATTCCCGTACGCACAGGACGGGCAGTCACCGGTGGTATCTTTGTTGCCGACGGCATCCTGTTCGATGCCAGCGAAGGCACGCCCGTTGAAATCTGTGACCTGCGTCCGCTGAAGCGCCTACCGGGGATCCACAACGGACAGAATATTGCCTGCGCTTTTGCCGCAGCCAGGGCACGGGGTATTGCGGTTCCCGTTATCATAGAGGCACTGCGCACCTTCCCCGGTCTTCCACACAGGCTGGAGCTGATCGAGGACATAGAGGGTGTACCTTTCATCAATGACAGCAAGGCGACCAATGCCGAAGCCACAGCCCGCGCCTTGGCCTGCTACGACCGGGTCCTGTGGATCGCCGGCGGACAGGCAAAAGAAGGGGGCATCCAGGTCCTGCGCCCGCTGTTTCCACGCATTCGCCATGCCTTTCTGATTGGAGAGGCGCAAGACCTGTTTGCACAGGAGCTGGGGCAAGATGTGCCTTGGACCAAGTGCTCTGACCTGCAGAACGCGGTTGAACGTGCAGACGAAATTGCAGACCACGGCGATGTGGTCCTACTCTCCCCGGCCTGCGCATCCTTTGACCAGTTCCGGAACTTCGAGCACCGGGGCGAAGTCTTCCGCCGGATTGTTCAAGAACTGGCCGAAGAAGAGTCCGAGGACGTACCCGAAGGAGAAGAGGCAACATGACCCTTCTTCAGTTCACCCGTACCGACACATCGATTATCGGCCGTTGGTGGTGGACCGTGGACAGGGTTTTGTTAACGGTTACGCTGCTGCTGGTCATCATCGGGGCTATCCTGCTGATGGCGGCCGGACCGGCTGCTGCGGGGCGCATCCATGCCGAACCGTTCCACTTTGTCCGGCGCCAGTTTATATTCCTTCCCTTGGCCGTAGGCCTTATGTTTGCGGTGTCGCTGCTTTCGCCACGCTGGATCCGTCGTGTGGCCTTGGCGGGCTTTCTGGCATCGGTGACCCTGATGATTGTAGCGCCATTCAGCGGGGTAGAAATCAAGGGCGCAACACGCTGGATCCATCTGGGTGGCCTGTCGATCCAGCCGTCCGAGTTTCTCAAGCCAACTTTTGCCATCGTTGCCGGGTGGATGTTTGCCGAAGGCCGAACATCCGAAGCGTTTCCCGGGTTCCGGGTTGCCAGTGCCCTGTTCCTTGTTGTTGTCGGCCTGCTGCTGATCCAGCCTGATTTCGGGCAGGCAATGGTTGTCACCGCCATGTGGAGCACACAGTTCTTCTTGGCCGGTCTATCCTTGTTCTGGGTTTTCCTGCTGGTTGCTGTCAGTCTTGGCGGGGCGGCAGGGGCCTATTTGATCTTCCCGCACGTGCAAAGCCGCGTTGACCGGTTCCTGAATCCGGACGGCGGAGATACCTACCAGATCGAAAAAGCACTTCAGGCATTTCGCAACGGCGGTATTTTTGGCCGTGGCCCCGGGGAAGGACGGGTCAAGGAGCAGCTTCCGGATTCCCATACTGACTTTATCTTTGCCGTTGCCGGGGAGGAATTCGGGGTTCTGTTGTGCCTGTTGATCGTGGGGCTGTTCGCGGTTCTTGTCCTGCGGGCCATGAGCCGAACCCTGCAGGGCAACAGCCTCTTTGTCCTGATCTCTGTTGGCGGACTGGCCGTTCAGTTTGGGCTTCAGGCCATCATCAACATGGCTTCCAGCCTGCATATGATGCCAACAAAAGGGATGACCATGCCTTTTGTGTCCTACGGGGGGTCTTCCATGCTGGGATTGGCCCTGGGGATGGGGATGGTCTTGGCACTCACCCGGCGTCATCTTGCGCTTGGCCCGGGGGGAACACTCCCATGAATGGACAGGTGACACCCCGTGGGCGCATTGTGCTTGCGGCCGGGGGAACAGGCGGACACGTGTTCCCAGCCGAGGCGCTGGCTGCAGAACTGTCAAAGCGGGGTTGGTCCCTGAGCTTGATCACCGACCAACGCGGACGCGCCTATGGCGGAACTCTGGGGCAGGTCGAAACATTTGGGGTGTCATCGGCCCAGGTTCTGGGGCAAAGCCCCTTGGCCCGCATTGCCGCCCTTGCGGCTCTGCTGCGTGGAACCTGGCAAGCCCGGCGCATCCTGCGGCAAATACGCCCCAAGGCCATTGTCGGATTTGGCGGCTATGCATCGGTTCCGGCCATCGCTGCAGGCACACTGCTTGGTATCCCGGTCCTGATTCACGAGCAGAATGCCGTTCTGGGACGGGCCAATCGCCTTTTTGCAAAACGAGTTCAGGCTGTTGCCACTGTTTATGATGCGATCCGCTTCCTCCCGCCACAGGTTCCGGCGATCCGTGTTGGCATGCCGGTCCGGAGTGGCATACACAATATTGCAGGAACCCCCTACATACCACCGGGCCCCGATGGCCCCGTTGAACTTCTGGTCCTGGGCGGCAGCCAGGGAGCCCGCATCCTGACCGATGTTGTTCCCGCAGCCCTTGCCGCCTTGCCCGATGCCATACGCACACGCGTTACCATCAGCCATCAGGCAAGGCCTGAAGATCTGGAGCGTGCCCGCCATGACTATGACCGTGCCGGCATTGCGGCAACGGTCAACGCCTTCTTCGATGATGTGCCTGAACGTCTGGCACGCGCACACCTGCTGATCGCACGCGCCGGGGCCTCGACCGTTGCCGAGGTAACCGTCGCCGGCCGGCCTTCTGTTCTGATACCCTATGGCGCGGCCGCCGATGATCACCAAACGGCAAATGCACGGGCCGTGGAAGCTGCCGGTGGCACGATGGTCATATCCCAAGATTCCTTTACACCCTCGACCCTGACCCATACCCTTGTGCATCTTCTGTCCGCTCCCGAGCATCTGGTTGCCATGGCACGGCACGCCGGCGCGTGGTCCATACCGGATGCGGCTGTCCGCCTAGGCGATGCGGTCGAGAACCTTGCCTGTACCCCGGAGACTGCCTGACCATGCGTGCGATTCCCCTTGATATTGGCCCCCTACACTTCACCGGCATCGGCGGCATCGGTATGTCCGGTATTGCCGAGATCATGCATAATCTGGGATACGCTGTTCAGGGATCGGATGTTGCCGAGAATGCAAACGTCCAAAGACTACGGGCGATGAATATCCCGATTTCCATCGGTCACGATGCTGCAAACTTGGGCGACGCAAAGGTTGTTGTTGTATCTTCGGCGATCCAGCCTGCCAATCCGGAAATCGAAGCCGCCCGCGCACGCCATCTTCCAATCGTACGCCGCGCTGAAATGCTGGCCGAACTGATGCGCCTGAAGTGGGCCATTGCTGTTGGCGGCACACACGGCAAAACCACAACCACCAGCCTGATTGCCGCCTTGCTGGACACAGCCGCCATGGATCCAACCGTGATCAATGGCGGTATTATCAATGTCTGGGGCACGAATGCCCGCTTGGGCACAGGTGACTGGATGGTTGTAGAGGCTGATGAGTCTGACGGCACTTTTACCAAGCTGCCAGCCACGATTTGCGTGGTGACCAACATCGACCCTGAGCATATGGACCACTATGGCCGCTTCGAACGGCTTCAGGACGCGTTCCACACCTTTGTCACCAATATCCCGTTTTATGGCTTTGCCGCCCTGTGCATTGATCATCCAGAGGTGCAGACCCTGATTGCCCGGGTGGCAGACCGGCGCATTGTAACCTATGGCTTCAGCCCACAGGCAGAGATACAGGGGATCAATGTTGAGGGTAGTGTCAACGGGGCCCGCTTTGATGCCGTGGTGCGAAATGGCGATCCGCAGGCATCCCGTACGATCGAAAATATCCGCCTTCCCATGTTCGGGGACCACAATGTGCAAAATGCCTTGGCAACCGTTGCGGTCGGGGTGCGCATGGGGCTGACGGATGACGTCATACGCCGGGCCTTGGCTGCATTCGGTGGCGTCAAACGCCGGTTCACGCGTACAGGCGAAAGTGACGGGGTCACAGTCATCGACGACTACGGACACCATCCAGTGGAAATTTCTGCCGTTCTGAAAGCCGCCCGCCAGGCAACACGTGGACGCGTGATTGCTGTGGTGCAACCACATCGCTATTCACGCCTGAGGGACTTGTTCGAAGGATTCTGCACCTGTTTCAATGAAGCAGAGGAAGTCATTGTTGCCGACGTCTATGCAGCCGGAGAGGCACCCATCGAAGGCTTTGACCGCATGGCCTTGGTCAACGGCCTGCGCGATCACGGACACCGCAGCGTCCATACCCTTGAGGGACCAGAACATCTGGCATCGCTGGTCAAGTCCCTGACCGCACCGGGCGATCTTGTTGTATGCCTTGGGGCCGGCAATATCACAGCATGGGCACAGACTTTGCCCCGTGACCTTGATGCCCTGTCAACTTCGGCCGGGAAAGTAACAGCCTGATGACGGAAAGCACCCGAACCATGACCCGAACAGCCGGAACACATCTGCTGGAGCGCCTGCGCCCCCTGATGGACGGGGTTCGCGGACAGCTTCGTGCCGATTACGATCTGTCGCGGGTTACATGGTTCCAGGTTGGTGGCTTGGCCGATATTGTTTTCAAGCCTGAGGATGATGCGGATCTAGCGCATTTCCTGTCCGTGCTGCCAGACGATATTCCCGTCACCGTTATCGGTGTCGGCTCCAATCTTCTTGTACGGGATGGTGGCATTCCGGGGGTCACCATCCGGTTGGGACGGGGATTTTCCGCTGTCGTATCCAGCGAAGAGCACATCCTGCAGGCCGGTGCAGCCGCCATGGATATTCATGTTGCCCGCTTTGCAGCAGCACAGGGTTTGTCTGGTCTGGAATTCCTGAGTGGCATCCCCGGAACCCTTGGCGGTGCCCTGCGCATGAATGCCGGGGCCTATGGATGTGAAATAGCCGATATCCTGCTGTCCGCCACCGCCATCGACCGCAGCGGGCGCTCTCATACCCTAGACCGGGAGGCCATGGGACTGTCCTATCGCCACTGCGCGGTTCCAGATACCTGGATCTTTACCCATGCCACACTCCGGGGGATAGCGGGCTCCAGCCAGGCCATCCAGTCACGGATGGATGAGATCGCGCAATCCCGCGAAGACACACAGCCAGTCCGGACCCGAACCGGCGGCTCCACATTTGCCAACCCGGACGGCCACAAGGCGTGGGAGCTGATTGATCGCGCCGGATGCCGTGGCTTGCGCCATGGCGGGGCGCAGGTCTCGGAGAAACACTGCAATTTCCTGATCAATACCGGCAGTGCCACGGCACGTGATCTCGAAGAACTGGGGGACATTGTCCGGCATAAGGTCTGGATCCAGTTCGGTGTGGAACTGCGTTGGGAAATTCGTCGTATCGGGGTCGAAAAACGGACGCCTGCCGGAGACAGATCATGAACCTGGACTTCACCCGCACAACAGCCGCACAACCTGTTAATGCTGCAGCCGTCGAAGAGATGACACGGCTGCGCGCAAACCGGCGCCACAGGAAGGTGACTGTCCTGATGGGGGGGTTCTCCGCAGAGCGGGAGGTTTCTCTCAGCTCGGGAGCTGCCGCTGTCAGGGCCTTGGAAAGTGTTGGTTATGCCGTGCAGGCGGTGGATGTCTCACGCAATGTCGGGGCCTTGCTGCATCATCTGGAACAAACCAGCCCGGATGTTGTGTTCAATGCCCTGCATGGGCGTTACGGAGAGGATGGCTGCATCCAGGGCATGCTGAATGTTCTTGGCGTCCCCTACACCCACTCGGGTCTGATGGCCAGTGCTCTGGCTATGGACAAGCCAATGGCAAAGAAATTGTGTGCCAGTGCCGGCATCGCCGTCGCACGGGAAAAGATTGTCACGCGGGAGGACTTGATCGCGGGTGACCCCATTCCGGTGCCCTATGTTGTCAAACCACACAACGAAGGCTCATCGGTCGGTGTCGCAATCATCACCGACACAAAAAGCCCACGGCCTTTTGCCACCCACTGGCCCTATGGCGAACGCGTCATGGCAGAAGAGTTCATCCCCGGGCGTGAACTGACAACAGCCGTGATGGGGCACCATGCCCTGGGAGTGACCGAAATCACAACCAGCCACAGCTTCTATGACTACGATGCCAAGTACGCGGCCGGTGGGTCTGCGCATACCTTGCCCGCCAACCTACCTGCCGATATATACGCCGAAGTGCAGCGTCTTGCTGTCGTGGCCCATCATGTCCTGGGATGCCGGGGCGTATCGCGCGCGGATTTCAGGTATGATGGAAAACGGCTGGTGATTCTGGAGGTCAATACCCAACCCGGTATGACACCCACATCACTGGTGCCAGAGCAGGCTGCCCTGTCCGGGATTTCGTTTCCCGACCTTTGCACCTGGATGGTGGAGAATGCGCAATGCGACACATGACCATGGCCGTCCCCTTTCTGGTCTCCCTACCCGGTACCCGGGCCCGAAAGTTGCTGGCAGCAGGTACAATGACCACGGCCTTGGTCATCGCGGCTTGGATGTCCGGTGCCATGGCATGGACGCAAAACATATTGCGTGATGCAACGCTGGACGGCCTGATGGATATCAGCGCAGATGCCGGCATAAAGCTGCGCCAGATTACCGTAACCGGACGGGGGCGCACAGACCCGGATGACCTGCTCGGTGCCGTGGACCTGCCGCGGGGCGCCCCACTTCTGGAACTGGACCCATCAACCGTACGGACACGACTGGAACAGTTGCCATGGGTTCGGTTGGCAACGGTGGAACGGCACTTGCCTGATGAGCTCCACATCACATTGGTGGAAAAAACACCCATTGCGCTGTGGCAGAACGGAAGTGATTTCCGGATGGTCGATGCGGACGGCAGCGTCATCGGCCCCATGTTGCCGGAATACAGCCACCTGCCCCTGATTGCCGGTCGGGGTGCACCCGATGCTGTCAGCGACCTGTTGACCCTGTTGTCCGCAGAACCCGATATCATGCAGCGTGTTCGGGCAGCGGTCCGGGTTGGATCCCGGCGCTGGGACTTGTGGATTGATGCTGTCGGCGAGGGAGGCACAGAAGTCAAGCTGCCTGAATTTGATACCAACGCAGCCTTGTCACGACTGGCAGCGATGGACCGTGAGCAGAAACTTCTGGAACGTGGGTTGGAAATGATCGATCTGCGTGTCTTGGACCGTATGATCGTACGTGCAGCACCGACAATGCAAACACGCAGCACGCCTGCGGGCAAGGGGCGCACCCAGCCCCCTACACTGCCTGCAGCCGGTCCGGCACGGAATGCCTGACGTTACTGACATAAAAAAACAGATAAATACATAACAGAGTGCACGGAGACTACAGTACATAATGGCAAGAAACCGCCAACGTAATGATCCTGTTACTGCTCTTGACGTGGGCACGACAAAAGTTGCCTGCTTTGTTGCAACAGCGGATGAAAATGGTGACCTGCGGGTGCTGGGCGTGGGGCATCACCGGTCACGCGGCATGCGCAACGGACAGGTTGCAGATATGGCCCAGCTGGAAGAGTCTGTCCGCGCCGCGGTTGATGCCGCCGAACAAACAGCCGGTGTCCGCGTGGGGGATATTTGCATCAACGTCACCGGTGGCGGCCTGCACTGCCGTAACGTGGATGCAGAGGTCTCTGTTGCCGGTCACGCCATCCGCGACAACGATGTACGCCGCATCCTGGAACAGGGGCACCAGTTCCTTCTGGCCGAAGGTGGCGACCGGGAGCTGATCCACTGCATCCCGACGGGTTACACGATTGACGGAACCGACGGTATTGTTGATCCGCGCGGCATGTATGGCGATCGCTTGGGCGTGCGCATTCACATGGTTGCTGCAGGCGGCGGTGCTCTGCGTAACCTGGCCAATGTCATCGATCGTTGTCATCTGCGCATTGAAAGCCGCACGGCAAGTGCCCATGCTTCTGCTGTGGCCTGCACCGTGGATGACGAAAAAGAGATGGGCGTGACCGTCATCGACATGGGCGGCGGGACAACAAGCATCTCTGTATTTCTGGATGGACACCCTATCTTTGCCGATGTCGTACCGGTTGGCGGGAATCATGTCACCAATGACATCGCCCGTGGACTGTCAACACCGGCCGGAATGGCAGAGCGCCTGAAAACCGTCTGGGGCACGGTTCACAGCGCACCGGCCGATGCACGGGAACTGCTGAAGGTTCCTCAAGTCGGCGAAGACGAAGACGCAGGCGCCCAAGAGATTCCGCGCTCGGAACTGGTCCGCATTATCAGACCCCGGATAGAGGAAACATTTGAACTGGTCCGCGCACGGCTGTCCACGGCAGGAATGCTGCATGCCGCAGGTCGACGGGTCGTGCTGACAGGTGGCGCAAGCCAGTTGCAGGGACTGCGTGAAATGGCCGAGCTGGTGCTTGACAAACAGGTGCGTCTTGGACGGCCGCGACGGATCCGCGGGGTCCCCGAGAACGCTCTTGGTCCCGCATTTTCCGCCTGTGCCGGACTGCTGCGTTACGCCATACGCGACCAAGCATTCCGGACCACCCCCGCCGACGCAGACATGGCCGGATTGGTCGAAAGAAACGCGCGCCCCAGTCGCGGGATCGGTCGTGTTTTGGGATGGCTGAAAGAAAATATTTAGGAAAAAGCGCCGGACCTCTTCCAACGTGGCTCAGGATTATGTACCAAGGAATGTCAAGATACGTAAAACAGAAACCTGACATAATGTAGCGGGATCAAGAACGGTATCAGTACCGCATCCGCACTTTCGTCAAAGGCACTGAACAGAAGCAGAAGCGATCAAGCCCGGAGGCCCACGATATGATAAACCTCACTGTTCCACAACAGGGTGAGCCCCTGCTCAAACCCCACATCACAGTTGTTGGTGTTGGTGGTGCCGGTGGCAACGCGGTCAACAACATGATTGCAGACAATCTGCAAGGTGTTGACTTTGTCGTTTCCAATACGGATGCACAAGCCCTGACCATGGCGCGGACCAACCGCCGCATCCAGCTGGGGGAAACCACGACCCAAGGACTAGGGGCCGGTGCGCGTCCGGAAGTGGGACGGGCCGCCGCCGAAGAAACCGTCGAGCAGATCGCTGCAGAAATCCAGGGATCGAACATGGTGTTCATCACCGCCGGTATGGGCGGTGGGACCGGAACCGGTGCCGCGCCCGTGATTGCCAGGGTAGCCCGCGAGATGGGCATTCTGACCGTCGGTGTCGTGACCAAGCCGTTCCAGTTCGAAGGCGCTAACCGCATGCGTCTTGCCGAAAGCGGTATCGAAGACTTGTCGCAGTACGTTGACACTTTGATCATCATCCCGAACCAGAACCTGTTCCGGGTTGCCAACGAGAAAACCACTTTTGCCGATGCCTTCAAGATGGCAGACAACGTTCTTCACCAAGGCGTGCGCTCCATCACCGACCTGATGATCCTGCCTGGCCTGATCAACCTTGACTTTGCCGACGTGCGCACCGTCATGAGCGACATGGGGCGTGCCATGATGGGAACCGGCGAAGCCACAGGGGAGCGGCGCGCACTGGACGCCGCCGAGGCCGCCATTGCCAACCCCCTGCTGGAAGATACCTGCATGAAGGGGGCACGGGGTGTTCTGATCAACATCACAACCGGCATGGACGTGACCCTGTTCGAGGTCGATGAAGCAGCAAACCGTATCCGTGACGAAGTGGAAGGTGAAGCGCACATCATCTTCGGTTCGTGCTTTGATCCAAGCATGGAAGGCACCATGCGCGTTTCTGTTGTTGCTACAGGCATCAACAGCGAAGCAGCCTGCCTGCCCCAGGCTGCACCGATGCGGTCGGCTGTCCAGCAACAGCCGCAGCCCCAGACGGCTCAGGTTGCGCAGGCTCACCGTGTTCCGGAACCTGCGCCCGTTCATGCCCCACCCGCCTTTGCGGCACCGGCTCATACCAACCCCGCAGCGGCCCAATCACCGATACCGGTTCCGGTGCAGGTAGCCCAGACGACAGCGCAACCTTCGTATCAGGCCATGCCCGCACAGGTTTCTGTCGGCGCAACAGCCCAGATGCCACCCAGAAGAGAGACCGATACCTTTATTCCTGCGCAGTCTGCAAGCCATGACCCCTTGGCCTATCAGATGCCACAGCAGCATGGCTATGCCTCTGGCGTGGCGGCTCATGCCCAGGCTGCAGCAGTCGCTCCGGCCGCTGCGGCAGAACCCGTTCTGTATGCCGAAGAGCGTACAGCCCCAGCCAGCGCACCACGCAACAACTTGTTTGCCCGGCTCAGCCGCCTAGCACATCGGGATGAAATGGCCCCGGCCGAAGCTCATGTCGAGGCTCACCCGGCGGCAGCTACCCCTGTAGCAGCACAGGCCATGCCGGTAACCCGGCGTGAGGAGGATGAGCTG
This sequence comes from Haematospirillum jordaniae, assembly GCF_001611975.1. GTDB lineage: Bacteria > Pseudomonadota > Alphaproteobacteria > Rhodospirillales > Rhodospirillaceae > Haematospirillum > Haematospirillum jordaniae. Next base: position 1,293,388 of record NZ_CP014525.1, on the reverse strand, counting down.
GAAATTCCGGCGTTCCTACGACGCCAGGCCAACTAGTGGCTTTTGTGCTGGATTGCTTCACCCACAAAAGGCCCGGTGCATGATACCGTTTGCCTGATGTGGCAGAAACGTGCCAACCTTACAGGGAGAGCTTCGGCTCTCCTTTTTTTCATATATTTTACAGCGCGTTGCGCAGGACCGCATTGCACGCTTAAGAAGAATGATACACGAACTACAATCAAAATATCCCGCCCTGGTGCGCCTAGGATGAAACATTTCGCAACAATCATTGATTTGCCCTGTTGTCTCCGGGTTGTTAAGCCTTTACCGGTTGAAAAGTTTGATGCCCCGCCGCTGTAGCTTGGGGGCGGTTTGTAGTGTTGTTCAGATTGTGTTCTGTGGATTGGATTGTACCAATGATGTTTGATGGTCTGGCTGATGCATCTGTTGCCCCCCATGCGGTTGACACCAAGCGTGCGTCCCGTCGTGCCGGAGGGAAAGGAGCCGTCTCGTCGTCATCCCTGTTGCGGCAGAGAACACTCAAAAGCACCATATCCTGCACAGGTATTGGGCTGCACAGCGGTATCAAGACCCGCATAACACTGGCACCTGCCGCCCCGGATACGGGTATCGTTTTCCGCCGCACGGATATCGCAGGCAGCGCGGCCGTAATCCCCGCAAACAGCGATCATGTCCGGGATTCCCGCCTGTGCACGGTTATCGGTGACACTGCAGGCAATACCGTGGCAACGATTGAACACTTGATGGCTGCACTGGTCGCCATGCAGGTAGACAACGTGGAAATCCAGATCAATGGCCCGGAAGTACCGGCGATGGATGGTAGCGCCGCCCCCTTTGTCTTCCTGACAGAATGCGCCGGGATCGTGGAGCAGGATGCCCCGCGCCGGGCCATACGGGTTCTCAAGCCTGTAAGCGTCAGCGCACATGGGGCCGAAGCATCCCTGCACCCGGGGCGAGGCTTCAGCATCGACTTTACCGTTGATTTCCCTGCTGCCGCCATCGGGCGTCAGTCCTGCTCGCTGGACGTAACAAAAACATCTTTCAAGGCTGCCCTGTCACGCGCCCGTACGTTCTGCCTGATCGAAGATCTGCCAAAAATGCGTGACATGGGGCTAGCGCTGGGTGGGTCCCTAGACAACGCCGTTGTGGTCAACGGGGCCGATGTCCTGAATGACGGCGGTCTGCGCTACGGCAACGAGTTCGCCCGTCACAAGGCTCTTGATGCCATCGGCGACCTAGCACTTGCCGGCCGGCCCCTGCTGGGTCATTACAGCGGCCTGAAGTCCAGCCACGCACTGAACACTGGCTTGGTCAAAGCCCTTCTGGCTGATCCTTCAGCATGGGAAGAGATTGCCATGACAGAAGAAGATCTTGTGCCCAACCGCACCCCTCTCTTCGCAGCCTCAGCCTGATCTCATGCTTTAAGGTTGTTGCCTCTGAAAAAACACGGCTCCTCTGGGACCGTGTTTTTTTGTGCTGGCGCCCGCGGTCAAGTTCTTCCAGAATTCCAGACAGGCCAAAAGCCAAGGAAACCAGAAAAGACCATGCCGAGGATTATTACAGTACTGTGCGGCCTTGCCGTGCTCCTTCTTGTCCCGGTCTGGACAGAACAACAGGTGCATGCGGCAGCTCCGGTCTCGCTGGACGGGATCTGGAAAGCCAGCAACCGGCCCGATGTCCTGTGGGTGGAGGCACCCTATTACACGGTCTATCAGATGACCGGCCCCACAACCCTGATCCGCAAGCGAGGTATGGTTGATGACCTGCGCCGCGATGCTTCCGTTATTTCACGGCAGGGCGCCGATGAGCTGATGATCACCAAGGGGGGTGATCTGGTTCCCGTACGTTACCAGCTGGCTGACGATGATACCGTGCGTCGTATCAAAGACCGATCGGTGATGGAGCCGGCACGGGGGACAACCCTGACTCCTGATCTCAATACCATGGTCTTCCTGATGCTTCTGGCCAATGCCAACCGTTCCGAGGAAAGCCCCAACCTGAAAGAACAGGCCGCAGCCATTCTGGAAAACCTGCCCACAGCCAGCATACATGGTTCGGAACTTTTTACCCGCCTGTGTACAGCCTTGGTCGAAAGCGGCGACGACCTTGGCACCATGGTCCGCCCCGACGGAGTACTCTGCGAGGCTGCCCCGTCATCGGCAGGCACCATGCTGAGCCTGTGGAAACAAGCAGGGGGTGCATCCGGTGATACAAGCGATGCAACCAGCCTAGAAGCCTTGCGCGGGGCGTTTATTGCCCATGTGAACCGCACCATGCTGGGCGGGAAGGCTGTCTTCAGTGCCCGTGGACGCATTGTACGGGGAAAACTGGACGATGGGTCAGCTTGGCTTGGGGTTCTTGACCTAGAAGGATTGTCCGAGGAATCAGGGGCCGTTAGAAACACGCAGGTCCTGATCAACGCTCTGAGCGAAGCCCTTGATGATTTGAAAACAGCACCAAGGCTGGTTTTGGACCTGCGCTTCTCTACCGGCGGCGGCTTGGCGACGGGACTGGAACTGGCAAGCCGCTTCACAGATGCCACGCGTGTTGCATTTCTGGTTGCCCCGGCAAGCGCACAGGCCGGACTGACCGATGCAGAGGAAATTTACGTAACACCCAGCCTGCGCAGCAGCTGGTCCGCGCCCGTCGCCGTCCTGATCAGCGATCTGACAGCAGGAGCCGCCGAAGCCGCTGTTCTGGCCATGCATGATGTCCCCGGAATTACCCTTGTTGGGGACAACACCCGTGGCGAGCTGGCCGAATCCCATGACTGGGTACTTCCCAACAACTGGCGCGGTACCCTCAGCGCAACCCGCTTCCTAGCCAGCGATGGCACGGCCTATCAAAGGACCGGCATTCCTCCTGCTGTCAGAACATCGCCGGGCAGTGCCGATACCTTCCTTGATGACTTGGTAGCCGATATCAACCTGGCGATAACACAACTCCCGGCCCTGCCCCGCTAAACAAACGGGTGGGTTGCGGGCGTCGTGTTTCTTCGTCATGGCACAGAGTATCTCTTGCCCCGCAGCCGGACCTGCGTGATATAGTCTGCCGACCTTCAAGATAGGGTGAACCGGATTATACCATGCTTCTGCTGCCCAACCCGCAGACACTCCATTATCTTCTCCGCCACGTGGCCACCGTCTCTGTGGTTGCGCTGCTTGCCGCCTGCGCCGGAGACAAGGACCAAGAATACGCGGAACGCCCGGTCGGCGAGCTTTATGGCAAGGCGATCGAGGAACTGAACGACCGCAACTACGTTGAAGCCGCCCGGGCTTTTGACGAGGTGGAGCGTCAGCACCCGTATTCGACGTGGGCTACAAAGGCCCAGCTGATGTCAGCTTATGCCTATTACGAAGACGCAAAGTATGATGATGCCATCATCGCCCTGGACCGCTTCATCCAGCTGCATCCCGGCAATGTCGATACGCCATACGCCTATTACCTGAAGTCCCTGTGCTATTACGAGCAGATCAGCGATGTCGGTCGTGACCAGAAAATGACTGATATGGCCCGTTCTGCCCTGGAAGATGTCATCAACCGTTTTCCCGGCACATCCTATGCCCGGGATGCACGCCTGAAACTGGATCTGACCCTGGATCACCTGGCCGGCAAGGAAATGGAGGTCGGGCGCTGGTATCTGCGGCATCAGAAATACTTGGCCGCCATAAACCGGTTTCTGGTCGTCATCAACCAATATGATCGCACATCCCATGCCCCGGAAGCCCTGTATCGCCTGACCGAATCCTATACGGTCCTTGGCCTGAAGGATGAAGCTAAAAAGACAGCGGCTGTGCTGGGACACAACTATCCGGGCAGTGACTGGTACGACGATGCCTATGACCTGGTCGAGCGTGGCGAAACGAATCCCGAGGCCAACAACGCAGCCCTTGACGAAGGTGGTGAAGGCTGGTGGGACAGCATTACCGACATCTTCTGAGAACGGTGGCCCCTGTCTCCGTATGAACACAAGGATAGCATCCTCTCATGCTTGTACGGCTGTCCATTCGTGACGTTGTCCTGATCGAACGTCTTGACCTGACGTTTGGAGCTGGCCTTGGCGTGCTGACCGGTGAAACCGGGGCAGGCAAGTCAATCCTGCTGGACAGCCTAGGACTGGCGCTGGGGGAACGCGGTGACAGCGCATTGGTCCGTAATGGAAGCGATCAGCTGTCAGTCACGGCTGCGTTCGAGCTTCCGGCTGCCCATCCTGCCCTGCTGCTGGCCCGCGAACAGGGACTGGACAGCCCGGACGGTGAGGAGCTAGTCCTGCGTCGCACCGTGTCACGGGACGGTCGATCCCGGGCTTTTGTCAACGACCAGTCCGCCAGCATCGGCCTGTTGCGCCAGCTCGGACGGACCCTGACGGAAATCCATGGTCAATTCGATGCCCATGGCCTTCTGGATCCGTCAACACACCGGGGGGCGCTGGATGAATGGGCGGGCACAGGCCAAGCTCGCCGGATATGCCAGCAGGCCTGGCAAAGCTGGGACACAGCTCGTACCAACCGCCTCCGGATACAGGAAGGGCTGGACACCGCCCGACGGGAAGAGGATATCCTGCGCCACCACGCGGAAGAACTGGCGGCTGTTGCCCCCAAGGGCGATGAAGAAAACAGCTTGGCCGAACAACGACAGTTGTTGATGAACCGCGAGAAGCTGGCAGAAGGTCTGGAAACAGCCTTGCGGTCCCTTGCTGCGGGTGGAAGCGGAGTCGATGCCCTCTTGCGGTCTGTCTCACGGCAACTGGAACGCCTAGCCCCCATGGCCGGAGAGGTCTTTCACCCCGTTATCGAATGCCTAGACCGGGCCGCTGTCGAAACGACTGAGGCCCACGCCACGCTTGAACGGATCAGCAGCGCCCTGGATCTGGATCCCGGACAGCTAGAATATCTGGAAGACAGGCTGTTCACACTGCGCAGCCTGGCACGCAAGCACCATTGCCGGGTTGATGACCTGCCCGCTGTCCTAGAATCCCTGCATCAGAAGTTGCGCGCCCTTGATGACGGGGGGGCTGATATGGCGCAATGGGAGGCTGAAGAACGGCATGCACGCGAGGCGTACCAGCGTGCAGCACAAACCCTGTCGAACGTGCGTGCCAAGGCAGCCGGACAGCTGGACAAGAAAGTCGCCGCAGAACTCCCCCCGTTGAAACTGGATCGTGCCCGCTTTGTGACGCGGGTTGAGGAACTGCCCGAAAACCGCTGGGGACCGGATGGAACGGATCTTGTCACCTTTGAAGTGGCGACCAATCCAGGGGCAACTCCTGGCCCGATCGGGCGCATTGCCTCCGGGGGGGAACTATCGCGCTTCATGCTGGCCCTGAAGGTTGTTCTGGCCCGTTCGTCCACCATCCCCACGCTTGTGTTTGACGAGGTGGATACCGGTATTGGCGGCGCCACCGCGGCCGCTGTAGGGGAACGACTGGCCCGGCTAGCGGCCGATGTCCAAGTTCTGGTTGTCACCCATTCCCCCCAGGTCGCTGCACAGGGAACCCACCACTGGCGTGTGGTCAAGACAGTCCGGGGCGGAAAGACAACGACCGGGGTCGAACCTCTTGACGAAACAGCACGGCGCGAGGAAATTGCCCGCATGTTGGCTGGCGAAACCGTAACCGAACAGGCACGTGCTGCCGCCGACAGCCTGATGCATTCCATCTGATCCGGACCGTGTGGATGAAAGAAATTGCTACCCTTTCCCGACAGGAAGCTGTCGCGGAGATCGAAGCCCTGTCGATCGAACTGCAACGACACGACACCCTGTATCACCGCGATGACGCCCCGGTTATCAGTGATGCGGATTATGACGCCCTGAAACGGCGTCTTCTGGCTTTGGAAGAACAATTTCCCGATCTGCGCCGTCTCGACAGCCCGTCGCTGCGGGTCGGGGCTCCGGCTGCAACAGGCTTCGGCAAGGTGCGGCACAAAGTCCCTATGCTGTCTCTCGACAATGCTTTTGATGCAGAGGAAACTGCCGAGTTCGTGGCCCGGGCGCGCCGCTTCCTGTCCCTGCCTGAAGACACCATCCTGGATATCCTAGCCGAGCCCAAGATCGACGGGCTAAGTTTCTCTGCACGTTACGAAGATGGCGTTTTCGTTCGTGCCGCAACCCGTGGCGACGGACAGGAAGGAGAGGACATCACAGCCAACCTTGCAACTGTTGCCGACTTGCCGGCACGGCTGAAGACATCCACCCCGCCCCGCATTCTTGAGGTCAGGGGCGAAGTGTACATGCGCCGCGATGATTTTGCGGCCCTCAACAGCCGGCATAGTGCGCGTGGTGGCAAGGTCTTTGCCAATCCCCGCAATGCGGCCGCCGGGTCCCTGCGTCAGCTGGATGCCAAGATCACGGCATCGCGTCCATTGCGCTTGTTCTGCTATGCGTGGGGTGAGCTTGACGGCTTCACGCCGGAAACCCACAAGGGCTGGCTGGACCAGCTTCAGGCCTGGGGGCTTCCTGTCAATCCGGAACACCACCTGTGCCGGACACTGGAAGATGTAGAACACTTCGCAGCCGATATCTACGCACGGCGGGCCGATCTTCCCTATGACATCGACGGGCTGGTGCTGAAAGTCAACGACGTCGCACTACAGAAACGGCTGGGCTTTGTTGCCCGTGCACCCCGGTGGGCCATTGCCCGCAAGTTTCCTTCGGAACAGGCGCAAACACGGCTGCGGTCCATTGAAATACAGGTCGGACGGACCGGGGTTCTGACTCCGGTTGCTCATCTGGAGCCTGTCACGGTTGGCGGCGTGGTTGTCAGCCGGGCGACCCTGCACAACGAAGACGAAATCCGCCGGCTGGATGTACGCGTCGGCGACCTAGTCACCCTGCAGAGAGCTGGCGACGTGATTCCACAGATCCTTGGGGTTATAACCGGGCAACGCCCCGCAGACAGCACCCCGTTTGTGTTTCCCCATACATGCCCGGAATGCGGGGCCACCGCCACCCGCGAAGACGGCGCCGTTGCCTGGCGCTGTACGGGCGGCCTGACCTGCCCGACCCAGGCAACCGAGCGTCTGAAACACTTTGTTTCCCGCAATGCCTTTGATATCGAGGGACTGGGCGGGAAACATATCGAGGCATTCTTTGCCGATGCCCTGATCCGCACACCGCAGGACATTTTCACCCTGGAAGCACGCGACAGGGCAAGTCTGTCCAAACTGAAGAACCGCAACGGCTGGGGCCCGGCCAGTGCCGAGAAGCTGTTTGATTCCATCAATGCTCGCCGCACCATTACCTTGGATCGTTTCCTGTTTGCTCTTGGCATCCCACAGGTTGGACAGGCTACCGCCCGACTTCTGGCCCGTCATTACGGATCTTTGGGCACTCTGCTGGATACCCTAGACTCAATCCCTGGACCGGATGAAGAAGCCCGCCTCAGCGAAGCATGGCTCACCCTGATCGGCATCGAAACCATTGGCCCAGCCGTTGCGCAGGAACTTCTGGCTTTTGCGCGGGAACCCCACAACCGCGATGTGCTACGGGCCCTGCAGGCTGAAATTACCATTCTGCCTGTCGAGGAACCGGATACAACCCACTCCGCGATTGCCGGCAAGACCATTGTGTTCACAGGAACCCTGACCCGGATGGGACGGGCTGAAGCCAAGGCCAAGGCCTTGGCACTGGGGGCAAAGGTCGCAGGGTCGGTGTCAGCAAAAACCGATCTGGTTGTTGCCGGGCCGGGTGCGGGATCAAAACTGAAGCAGGCCGAGGCGCTGGGAGTCACCATCATGGATGAGGACAGCTTTTTTGACCTTGTTTCCAACATGACCTGATGCCACACAGACGATCGTTTCCCTGCTCTCTGGTCCGAGAAACGGAAACCTGCCAGAATTCCCCCTGCTTTCCCTGTCCCTGCTTGCGGATTATGCCCTGATGAATGCCTCGCCCCTTCCTTGGATGACACTGGCCGATTGGCTTGGTCTGGCCAGCTTCTTTGCCTTGTGGACAGGCTATACAATCTTTGCCGATATCAGCCCGGCACGGCATCGATCGATTGCAACCCTGATGGCCAGCAGGCGGCGGGCTTGGTTCATGGAAGCCACGCGACGGGATTTGCGCATTGTTGATGCCAACATTCTGGGCAACCTGCTGCAGGGCGTCAGCTTCTTCTCCTCCACCACAATCTTTGTCATCGGGGGCTTGATGGCCATGCTGGGGGTTACAGAAACCGTGGCCCACGCCATCGGGCGCCTTCCATTTGCCGAAAATGGAAGCATCGATGCCCTAGAGAGCAAGATCTGCTTTCTTCTCGCCATTTTTGTATACGCATTTTTCAAGTTCAGCTGGGCATTCCGGCTTGCCAACTACTGCTCCATTACAGTAGGCGCACTGGGCCCGGCAGCGGATGCCGACAGTGAACGCTCCCGCTGTATTGCAGAAACGGCTGCGGTCCTGTCCTCGCGCTCGGGGCATCACTTCAACCGTGGCCTGCGGGCTTACTTTTTCGCACTGGGGGCCTTGGGGTGGATGGTCAACCCACTCCTTCTGACGGCCGTAACCGCCGGGGTTGTCGTAACGCTGTACCGTCGGGAGTTTCACTCCCTGGCCCTGCAATCCCTGTCACACCTGAACGCGATTGATCCGGCGCCTCCGACAAGGCCCGGCCAGTAATCAGATCACGGCACCGGGGTGGGTCATATTCCCGCCCCGGACTGCGTACATCAATGACGGGAAGAACGGTGCCCGCTACGCACCTTTGCTTCAACCACAGCACGGTGGCGCAGGGCGGCAGCAGCCAGTACAGCGATACACAGAGAAGCCCCAAAGACTGCCATAAATGATACCATAGGCCCTGCCCCCGTCCTGAAGAATGACGATAACTCTATAGTGGGGAGACCCGCACGGGGCCGCAAGGGAGCCGTAGGAACCATAGGCTCTTTTTTCCGGACGGGGATATTCACAAAGCCCTTGATTGTATCTACAGATACAAGAAGCCCCATGGATGCCGCTCAGAGCCCCGGCTTTCACAGACCTTGGGCACGGCACGCAAACAACATTGCACGCAGAGCTACCGGATACCCTTACCGCACCGGATTACCCCGAACAGCGAATCCACCCTGCCGGGCAGCACGAGGGAGGAGCCTCCTCTCTTGGGAAAAAGTCCTCCATGCGCTGTCGTTATCCAATCCCAATAATAAACGCCCACACTCCCCCCAAAGCTAGGGCGATGAAAGACGCAAAACCAGAGCCGATTGCCCAACGCTTGCAAGAATCACCACGCTCAAAGGACTCACCCGTATAAGCGGATTGCGAAATATAGGAAAGAAATCCACAGAGCAGTGAAAGAGTGAACCCAGCAGAAAAACAAATCAGGGATCCGGAGTACAACCTGAGCGTAGCCCCACTCTTGAAAGTAACAAGCGCAGCAATCGCCGCTAAATTCCCTGTAATCAGTCCATGAATAATCGTTACACCATAGTGGACTGTGGCACCGAGACTGGCAGCGGCCATCGCAATTCGCTCTTGCTGATCGTACACGCCGCTCATCTGTTAGCGCCCCCCCCTGAACACACAAAGAAAATACCTATGTTAAGTATAATGAAAAAAGGATGGGCAATCCTAGATAATAATTAGCCTCGGACAGGGATGTGCAAATTCCCGATAAATATAAGTATGTTATGTTGATATAATGGAGCGAGCTGATGCTCTTCACTACTCAAACAGCAGTTTATCTTTATTGCGCAATAAAAAGACCTCAACACATCATAATATGTGAAGAGGTCTTCGGTATTTGGTAGCGGAGGAGGGATTTGAACCCCCGACCCCAGGATTATGATTCCCGTGCTCTAACCAGCTGAGCTACTCCGCCATCGCGCTGGGAGCGCTGTGTTTATCTGTTCTCCCATTTTGTGTCAAGGTGGATCTTCAACAATATATTCACCACCGCACAATCACGGATCATGGACAAATGGCGGCCAAAACAGCATGGTTCGGTCACCTTGTTGTTTGTACCGGATCCTTGCCACAATGCCTGCTCGCCGCCTTCTGCTGATACCACTGGCCCCCGCCATAGGATTCATTGCCCCAAAAGGCCTGTGGATCCTAGTGATGCTAACGGCACTGTGGGGACTGTGGCACGTTCGCCCCTCGATCAAGGAACTATGGTCATATAACCCATGGCTCTGGTCGCTGTTCCTTGCCGGGCTGGCCCTCTCGCCCCTGTCCCTGATACCGGGACACAGCGCTGTCGTCGCCCTGCGTCTCTTGCTGCTGACCCTGTGCGGCACCGCGATCGCCATGGCCATGATGAGACTGGACATACGCCAGCGCGGCACACTCGCCCTTGTAACATTGGGGGTCGCAACAGGGATTGGCGCCATCGCCTTGGTAGATATGCAGACAGGTGGCATGCTGAGCATCCCGTGGCGCAAAACGGTACATATAGATGCCTTGGTTGTGGGTATTCCCTACAGTCGCGGAGCAGCCTTTCTGGCACTGCTTCTGCTCCCCTGCGCCTTTGCCGGCTGGCAGGGCGGATGGCGACGCAGCAGCATCACAATCGCATTCCTCGCACTCACTGTTCTCAGCCAACACTCCAGTGAAACAGCCATAGGAGCTGTTCTTCTGGGTGGAACCGCGGCAGCAATGATCCGCGTTCTGCCTGCCTTGTGGCGGTTGGTACCTGTTGCTCTGGCAACCGGTCTGCTGCTGATGCCTCTTCTGGCCCCGTCCCAGAATAGCCCGGCCTATTGCTTCTTTGTCGAACGAGCGCCATCCATGGCCCACCGCACGATGATCTGGACTTTCACAACCGGGAAAATCCAAGAACAGCCACTGATCGGATATGGCTTGGAGGCAGAGCGCATCATCGAAGGGGGAAACGACACCATAGCCATGATCCGGTGCCATGATGGGGCCACACTTGGCCATCTTGAAGCCATGCCACTGCACCCGCACAATGGCCCTCTTCATATCTGGTTTGACCTAGGGCTTGTCGGGGCGGTTCTGGCTGCGGCAGCTCTTTTCTTTGCCCTGCGCCGTATTCCCCCTGGAACGCCACGGGTAGCCGCCACAGGTGGAGCTGTTACCGCCTTTGTCATTGCATCGTTGGGCTATGGGCTATGGCAAACGTGGTTTGTATGCGCCCTGTGGCTTGCCCTGTTGTTCCTAATCCCCCTGCAACAGGAAAACCGCACGGTCCCAGAAGACGGGAACCTTGATACAGCTGCGGCATCATGAGACCCTTTTGGGGGGGGAGAAATTGATAACGAGCCTGCCTGAATGTCAACGGTTCTGGTTGCAACACCGTCCAACGCCACGCTATGGGCAGACCTGCTGCAACGGTCTTGCCCCGGAAGAACCATCTCCTGCTATGACAAGACAGCCCCGCTTGCCCGGTCAACCGATGACCTGATCCTCTGGAGGCCGGACAAAGACCTTTTTGACAATGTTGTGGTGAAACGATCCATCTTTTGCCTTGGGGCCGGCGTAGACGCCATTCTGGCACTCCCCAACCTGCCTCGCACGGTTGACCTTTTCCGCTTGGTTGATACCGGCATGTCACCACAGATGGCAGCATGGTGCAGTTACGCCGTGCTTCACTTCTTCCGTGACATGGATATCTATCAAAACAGCCAAAGGGAAAAAAAGTGGCACCCATTGCCATACCGGGCACCCGCAGACTTCCCGGTTGGCATTCTGGGGGCCGGTATATTGGGAACAGCGGTTGCCCGGGCCTTGTCCGGGTTTGGCATACCCGTGACCGGCTGGCGGCGCACTGCCTCCGGACAGACAACCGATTTTCCCTGTGTGTGTGGCCCGGAAGGACTGCACACCCTTCTTGCCAATAGTATTGCTGTCATTTGCTTGCTGCCCCTGACACCAAAAACCCGAGGCCTGATCGATGCCGGATTCTTGGAACACATGCGCCCCGGTTCCGTCTTGATCAACGCATCACGCGGGGATCTGGTCGTGGAAAAGGATCTGCTCAACGCGCTGGAACAAGGACGTCTGCGCGGTGCTTTTCTGGATGTGACCGCACCGGAACCACCGCCCCTTGATTCACCCCTGTGGCATCACCCAAGCATCCGGTTAACACCGCACAGCGCAGCCGCAACCATACCTGAAACAGCTGTCGCGCAAATAGCCGCTGCACTGGAACAGCTTGACCGGGATGAACGGCCAGCCGGGTACGTTGACCCCGATCAGGGATACTGAGACGATCAGCGGAACACGACCCTGTCGTGGCTCAGCCACAGGATAGCCCCACTGTCGGTTCTTACCTGATGATACAGCGCACCTGCTTTCCGCATTCCGGGATCGGACACAAGCACATGCCGGGAATCCAGTGGACCACTGACAACGGTTCTGGGGTGCAGAATGCGACACCCGGGGCCGGTGATAATCCGACCGGCTTCTGCATGCTGATGCATGCCCAATGCCGCATGGTAACGGCGCAGAAGCTCAGGGTTAACACAGGCATACCCCTGCTGGCGAACCATCCCCTGTCCGGACTCCAGAACAGGCGAGGATGAAAGCCCCGCATCAATAAGGGTGGCAAGAGCACGTACAGGTGCCGCCTCATCCCCGTCACCAGCCCGATAATGGTTTGCCAACGTCAGAAGATCACGGGGCACAAAGCCAAGCGACTGGTATGCACGTGACCCGTTGCCATCGCCCAAACGGTCCAAGCGTTGCTTCCAGTCGCTGAAACGGCAGCACGCATCGAAACCAACCCGGTGAAACTCCGGGTCATGCCGGAATGTCTGCAATTCATTGTGCAGTCCCCTCAGGACAGCAACATGATCGGCTTCTATCGGTGAAACTGGCGGCCCCGTACGACCAGCAGACCGATCATGATCAAGATATCGGGGGAGAAACAGCGCGCACAGGATAATAAGGCATGCAAACAGGGCGGTCCGGACAACACGTCGTCGTACTGTCGGAGCAAAGCGTACGCACGACCGCATCGCTGCACAGGCCATGGCAACAAACAGGATAAGGGATAGGATAAACGTGATTTCCTGCATGGTTTCCACCTTGTCCGGAAGCACAACGCTGACAAGTCCGGATTGCAGGATGCATTGTCCTCCCTATCCCAATATTCAGGACAGGGAAGAACAAAACTCCATGAAAACACATACGACTGAAATCGCACAAAGAGCAGGTAAAAAGCTACACACGTTGCATGCTGACATATGACCATCCGGACAGATAGTCTTCACAAAAAGTCCCCGGGATTTCCCCGGGGACATAATCGTTTCTTACACGATAGCCGGATCAGAATTGCATTTATGCAAACTCTGGGGCAGGAAGAGCAAACAAACCACCGGTTATCAACGTATAGTCTGTCACGTCAGATGGCATAAGATGCACAACCCCCATCATGGTGATGGCCATTTCATGTGTCTGGACATCACCATCCACATCCCCGTACAGGGTCAATCCACTTCCATCCTGTGTTCGCTGATACCAGAGGGAATGGGCTGTCGGCGTCTGACCGGAGAAACCGAACACCTGCTCTCCCGGCTGCAGGGTGTTCGCATCAATATTCATCAAACAGATACGGTCACCATCAGCGCGGCTGAAATCAACAATAATGTCGCCAAATGTCTCGTCTAGGGACCAGTACTGGAATGCATCAGATGACTCCCCACCGGTCAGGGTATCGGCCCCTTGCCCCCCTGTCAGATAGTCAACGCCATCTCCGCCCTTCAGGCGATCGTTCCCGTCGCCTCCCACTAGGTGATCGGAGCCATCACGCCCGACAAGAAGATCATCGCCACCGCGACCATAGATCCTGTCATCCTCCGAACCACCAAACAGCAGATTGGCATTGTCTGTGCCCAGAACGACATTACTTACGCCATCTTTGCCAACAAACGTACTGATACCTGCAAAATCAGATGTTTCCAGATCCGCAACAATCGAGCTGTCCTCAGAAAACACAAGCGTCAATGCAGAATCAAGAATATCGGCCGCCAGACTAGATGAAGGCGCATTCTGCACACGGACAGCCGCCTGCATAACCCCGCTGTCGGGCACCAGAATCGGCGAACTGTCTGAATGGCTTGTATCCGGGAGAACTGACTGATCTCCGGGCAGTAAAACATCTTTGCGCACTAGGTTATCGACACCATTCAGCCGGACCTGAAGTTCATGGGTTGATGCATCACCATCCCTGTCCACAGATAGCAGCAGGTCACCCCCATCACGGGTGAACCAGGTCGAATACGGGGTTGCGACGTCGCCTGCAAAACCAAGCCGTGGCGCCAGCCCGGAAAGATCAATACGATCACCCTCATCCTGACTGAAGTCACGGATGATATCACCTCGCACCGGGTCAAACGCTGAAAAAACAAACAGATCGGCACCGGGTCCACCGATCAGAATGTCTGCACCGATCCCACCATCCAGAATATCATCACCAAAGCCACCCGAGAGAGCATCATCACCAAAATCACCACGCATCACATTCGGCCCCGCATCGCCGAGCAAAACATCGTTACCCATGCCCCCTGTCACATTTTCGACATTGCGTACAACATCGCCCGGCACGCCACCGATCCAGACGGCACTGCTGTCCGAACCATTCAGCTCAACCCACAAAGACGGGAACTGTCCCCTGTAAAGAAGCGTATCCCTGCCCTCTCCCCCGTCCAGGATCCGATTGCCGCCAAGGCCGGTCAGGACATCATCCCCCGGTCCGCCATACAACTGGCTGTACCCGGACGCCACCAAACGGTTGTTAGCTGCGTCCCCGATCACAGTCCCCATAACAGGGAACATCAACGTAACATTCTTGATGCTTTCCATGCCGGGTACTGTCAAGTCGACCACCACCTCAGGGCTGCCAACAGATGGCTGCATGTGCATCACACGACCGCTCTGATGAATGACAAGGTCAGAAGGCAGATGCTTGGGAACACGATGGCCATAGCCAGATACATCAGCAAGAGAAGAAGCTGCCTCACCTGCACCAGAAGCCGCGACTGCGCCCCCTTCAAATTCCGGAAACACAATATTGCGCACACCGTCCTGGATCATATCACCAACTTGATCCAGAACACGCCCAGCCTCACGGCTGACATCCGGAAGCTCCATCTTCTTTACCGCATCAACACCATCCTGGATCATATCACCAACTTGATCCAAGACATCCCGACGTGCGTCCTTGTCTTTCAGAAGACGAGACCATTTGATCTTCATGGCAGATTCCCTCCTGCACCCTGATAGCTATGAATCAGAGTGCGCTTTTTTCTCCACAAATATCAACCTTAGATATTTTCTTCTCTACACAAGCAATCTTCAATAAATCAGCGAAAGCACCGTAAAACCAATAGCCACGGATACTACACAAGACCGGCCAACAGCCCTTGATCGAAGGAGAGAGGGGACATGCCCTGCAAGAAAATATTAATTTCGCAGCTGCTGAAATTCCCATCAACATCACCCCCCAGCCAGAGTGGCTTGCCGGCACCACTGACCGTATACCACAAGGCATGGGGCGCAGGTTTCTCACCGGACAGAACGAAGGGTTGCTCCCCGGGGCTGTCCTTATCTGCATCACCCAGTAAGGCGATCTTCAGCTCCATCGAGACACGCATTTTCTCGGCCACAGAGCGCGCAAGAGGTACGCCATGCCCCTCGAATGCGTTCGACGCAAAGACATACATGCCCGTTTTCTGATGATCTACAAGCGCAGACAGAAGCGTAACGGAATCAGAAGACGTTGCTTCGGCATAGCTGTAGAACCAAGCTGACCCATAATGATCAACGATAAGAAAAAGGGGGGACGGAACCGTTTCCGGTATTTCGATAAACCCCTGAACCTCTGGTCCGGACTCCGGGTCTTTCAAAGGATAAAAAATATCATTCATAAACAGGTTAACTTCCTGGGTCTCCACATTCCCATCCGTGTCCCCCCTGAGGGCGATAATCCCGTTTGATTCATCCAGCCACAGGGACCAAGGAAAAGAATCAGAGCCACTGAAAAATAACCCCTCCCCCGTACCAGAAAGATGAAAGGCCTGACCGTCATCGGTATGAAAGTCTGTGACAATGTCATCACCGCCATACCCCTCTGTCACATAAGACAACTGGTCCGGTACAGACGTATGCAACGTAAGATCAAGCATCGCATCGACAAAGCCCTCAATATCCATCGGGTCTGCGGCATGGACAAACGGGCGTTGTGCATCATGTGTCATAGTATTCCCCCTTCATACGGTTTCTGACCGCAACAGCACCTCCCTCTACATCATCCAGAACAAGGATGCAGAGCGATAGCCAACGGTGTAAAAAGAAACCGAAGATAACAATCTTCAGGGGCTAGGCAATCCCATATTGAAAGACAACATCGGAGGACTGTAATTCGCTTACGCCTCGTAGAACGATCTGTATTTCCTGCGTGTCCACATGTCCGTCCGTGTCCCCCAGAAGGGTAAGATCCTTGCCATCGTCGGAAACACAGTACCACATGGCATTGGCTTCCGGCTCTGTTCCGTGAAAAGCCAAGGGCAAGGGGTGCTCGGGATCGGGCTTGAATCCATCCTGAACAGACGCCGGCAAAAGGGTGTCCGCAAACACAAACTGAATAACGTCCCCCTGATCGTGACTGAAGTCTGTGATGATATCCCCCCGGGTTTCAGACACGCTGCTGTACAGGAAACGGTCAGCACCCGCACCACCGGTCAACAGGTCAGCACCCGAACCGCCGGCCAGCGTATCACGACCCGGGCCACCATCCAGAACGTCAGACCCACCACGACCACGCAGCCAGTCATCACCATCCATCCCCTGCAACCGATTGGGGCGCCTGTCCCCGGCCAAGCTATCCGGAGCATTGCCCCCGATCACACCCGATGCATAACGGACTGTTGATACCTGCTCTCCCCCAACGAAGACAGGGGTCGGAGCGCCCTCCTCCAACGAAACAACAACAGATCTGTCGGCACCGCTGTAATCCAGCACCTTGTTCTTGGAAGAATATCTCCATGTTACTTCGGCAGCGGCCAAAGGGCTTGGCAAGGAACGCATGGTGCCTCACATGATAGTCGAGGGAAGATCGCGAGCAGATGCTACACCCCTTGATTGTATTTACGCAAGTACCAAGCTGGCTGGGAACAACCAACCCCTTGGACACAGGCTTCTTTATTTGGCTGTAAAGAAATGAGTTCAGTACAAACAAAGAGAACCCCCCGAATCCACGACACCATGATTCCGGGGGGCCTGTTTATATAAGAGATACGGAGGCGCGGGCCTTATACCCAGTATTCAAACACAAAGTCTGAACTCTGAAGGCTTGTCACGCCTTGCAGGGTCATGGAAATTTCATGCGTGTCAACCTGACCGTCCGTATCACCGAACAGATGCAGGTCCTTGCCATTCTCGGCAACTTGGTACCACAAGGAATGAGGTGCTTCCGCTGTCCCGTTCAAGGGCAGGGGCATAGGTTGCTCGGGATCAGGCACATACCCCGGCTTCGGGTGGTTATGGGCATACTGCTCTTCTTCCGTAAAAATGAAATTGATGATATCGCCCTGGCCATGATTGAAGTCTGTAATCACATCTCCTTGGGTATCGGATGCTCTCCAGTACACAAATTTGTCGGCACCCGGACCGCCCGTAATGGTATCGGCACCTTTTCCTCCGATCAGGAAGTCATTGCCCGAACCACCGACCAAGGTGTCGTCACCTTTACCACCACTTAGCAGGTCATCGCCACCACGCCCGACCAGAACATTGTTGTGGCTATCACCGTGAATGTTGTCCATTGCCGATCCACCGATAACATTGCGGGCTCCCTCTACCCACCCCGAGGTACGCTGCCCTTGTATCGATACATAGGACTGCTCAAGTGAAGCAACAATAGATCTACTTTCACCCGCATAATCAATTGTATCCCGTGCATTCAGGCCATACATATTCCGGATCATAAATGAACTCATTGGAGAAACTCCCAAGGTAGAGTGAACGATGACAGGGTCACAAAGACCTGCCCGCAGGACGCAGACCACCGCTCTGATTTGCAGCACAACGCCACATCAGGGATGATTTGCGGAAAAGTTGGAAAAATCAGGGCAAGGCCCGCAGAAACTCTCAGGTGTAATAGGTAAACTGGATGTCAGAGTCTTGGATATAGGTAACACCCTGAAGGTTTATCTCGACTTCATGCGTGGAAATGTCACCGTCACTATCCCCATAAAGCACTACATCCCGCCCATTTTCTGACGGCATGTACCACAAGGTGTTTGGCGCCGGCGTGGTCCCGTTCAGGGGCAAAGGCATTGGCCTTTCCGGATCCTGGACATATCCGGGCTGTGATGCCGCATAGCTGACTGAATCATCAAACGAAAACTCGATCCGGTCACCCTCTGACCGATTGAAGTCCGTAATAAGATCGCCCTTGGCGTCGGACAGGCGATGGAACCAAAACATGTCCCTTCCCGGCCCACCGGTCATAACGTCGGCACCCGGACCGGGCACAAGATAATCATTATCACAGCCACCATCCAGAACATCATCACCGCCATTACCAACCAGAATATCGCTCCCGTCCATACCCTTGAATGTGTTATCGCGGTCATCGCCCCTGATAAGGTCTTGCGAAGATCCCCCAATAACACTCTTGTCGTAACGGATGGATCCAATGCGCTCACCACCAACCATAATGGGTGATACAATACCGAACCCCTTGATATGCACAAAAATGTGCTGATCCTGATCGCTGAGATCACGGGTTCCTTCCATGATCACATGCCGCTTGTCACGGGCCAGATCACCTTCCGCGTTCAGCCCGGCTGCCCCGGAATGTTCTACCGATGCCGTCATCGTCAACATCCTTCCACGCAATACACAAAACATCCATAACGAACTGTACATAGACAATCACACCCAGTGATAGAGTCAAGGTAATTTTGACAATTAAAATCATGTAATTATTCATTAAAAAGACAAAAATATATGCATCTGGCATGGCAATGCATGGCCCGGTATCGAACAAAAAAGCAGGGCCCCGCAAGGAGCCCTGCACCAAGTCATCTGGAAGAGGGAACAGCACGCAGATACTTATTCTATGCAACAAAATCAGATTGATACAGGGATGACACACCGGGAATGGACAATGCCACCTCCCACGTTTCAACATCACCATCGCTATCGCCGATCAGGATCAGATCATCTTCATCATCCACAAGATGATACCAAAAAGAATAAGGCGTCGCTGTCGCACCAGAGAACTTAAAAGGCTGCCATCCAATGCGATCAGGGCTCGCATCAAAACGGTCGTACAGCCAAATACGGTCCCCCTGTGTACGATTGAAATCCATTATCGTATCGCCGTGCATATCCCACAGGCGGAAGTAGCCGAACATATCAGCACCAGACCCACCGGTCAGGGTATCGGCCCCTTGCCCTCCGAAAAGGAAATCATGCCCTGCACCCCCATCAAGGATATCCTCACCATCTCCTCCATACAGGGTATCATTCCCCCCCCTACCGCGAAGCACATCCCGGCCTCCCTGGCCGTCAAACCAGTTATTCCGATCATCTCCAGTCAGCTGATCATTTCCCGACCCAGCCTGTAGCTGCTCAATATTGCGCAAACTGTCCTCAACGAGGCCCCCAATACGAACATGAGCATGTGTCGACCCATTCAGGGTCACAACAACATCGCCCGTCCGATCGCTGTACAGAGCGCGATCAACCCCGATACCCCCATCGAGAGTATCATGGTCGAGACCCCCATTCAGAACATCATTGCCAGCACCGCCAAACAAAACGTCACGGCCGGCCCCACCAGACAACTGATTATCACGGTCGTTTCCGATTAGATGATCATGCCCCGCACCCGTGACAATATTCTCAACACTGCGCAGAAGGTCTTCGTGAACCCCGTTGACATAGGCGAGGCCATCACCGGAATCATTCAACAAGACATAGACAGCTGCAGTACCACGCTTGGTATACAGCGCTGTATCATCGCCCGATCCACCGTCAAGAACATCCTTTCCCTCACCGCCATCCAGCAGGTCATTCCCTTCACGCCCCATCAGGACATCATCTCCCCCATTGCCCCAGAACATATTATGGCGGGTGTCCCCAACCAAAACATCGTGCCCGTCACCACCTTCAACACACTCGATACGACGCAGCGTATCTTCAGCAACACCCCCAACGTAAACAATCGCGTCCGCGCCGTTATCAAGGCTGACAACCACGGCCTCGTTTTTCTCCCGGTAGATTGCCGTATCGCGGCCTCCTTCACCGCCATCGAGCAGATCTTTCCCCTCGCCACCGTGCAGATCATCATTCCCGCCTCGCCCACGTAGCGTGTCATCTCCCTTCCCCCCACACAGGTAATTGGGTTCATCATCGCCCACCAGAGCATCGTCCCCATCCCCGCCCTCCAGACTCTCTATATTCTTCAGGGTATCTTCCGACCGTCCCCCGACAAAGGCAACACCCTCCAGCGGCCCCCTCAGGACGGCCAGAACCGGTTCCTGCCTGTCACTATAAGACGCCGTGTCATACGACCCCAATCCGCCATCAAGCTGATCTGCCCCTGTACCACCACGTAAAATATCATGGGAAAGTGGGCTTCCGATCAGAAGGTCATCACCATGACCACCGACCAGATCCACGGCATGGTGAATCTGTTGACTGGCATCCAGAACATTGGGGACGTGCAAAGCCCCATCAACGGTCGTGATGGACGCCATGGATGCATCACGCCAGTCCACAGCAACGGGAGACGATGCCTCTGCAAGATTCAGATGACCATCGCCGGCTGTGATAACCAAACCAAGATCATCAGCTGATATACTTTTCACACCCGGAAAACGGTAACGGGCTTCAACAGTGCGCAAGTCTCCGTCGGCATCAATAAAAATATCAAGATTGTTCGCGTCACGTGAAAACCAGACCCCATACCGGAATGGATCCGGCCCACTGAACACTAATACAGAGGAAAAAGGAGACAACATAGACCTCAGGGCCTGCAGGGCATCAGACCCATTTCCTGACAAATCCACATTCTCTCTTAATACAACTTGGATAGAACGTTCTTGGTCAACAGTATGCATGTCACCCCCTCCCAAAAGAAAAGAGATGAAACCATAAGGTTAAAATAGGGGCAGGTCTATCATCATGCGGCCTTACAATACAATCATATATTGCATGAACACGTATTAATACATGATCTGTTGCGGAATAACATTTTTATACAATCAATAAAAATGAACCAATTATCATGAAAATATAATCACTGAATACTATCCTGCACAGCGACAACAAGATCAAATTCCGCAGGATTCTGGATACCATCAGCGTCCATCAAACGAACCGCAAAACGTAGCAGAGTCCGGCAGGCAGCGGCATCAGCAGCAAGGGAACGCAGTGCGCTGTCGACAGCCTCTCGCTCCGGGCGCAAACGCCGGATCCATCCGGCAAGCACGGAACAGCCATCGACAGCCAGCTCTCCCCCGCCCACTTCTATCACGTTGGCTGCATAATCAAGCATAACACCGACCTCGGCATCGTCCATTAAACCATCCGCATGGGCAAGGCCGGCCAAGACTGTCAGTCCATCCCTCAACACTTTTCCACAAGGACCAAAGGCAATCGCGCCTAAAAAAGACAGCGTCGACGCATGTGGATCCTGCACCGAGGAGACAGGCAACGTTACATCCACTCCCAATTCCGTAAAGAGGAAAAGGGCAGGATTATCGTGAACAACGCCGTCCATATCCACGACACACCGTATACGATCACATACAAACGTCCTGAGCGCCCGCCTTTCGTGACAAAAGGCTTTCCAGACAACACGCCCCCCGTCATACACCGACACCCGGCGCAGAGTGATACGACGGCTTGTCTCTTGCTCCTTGGCATCAACGTAATCAATTGCAACAGCAACGCCCACCAGCTCGATATGCCGGACGCCCTCTCCCAATACGCTGGACACCATGGTGGCATCATCGTGCACATCAACTGGACACTGGACCAGAAAGCCAGGAACAGATGGTGCATCATCCGCAGTGCGGCGCACATGGCAACATACATCATCAAGGCTCTGCATCTGCTCCTCCCACGATACAATGTCGACTGACGTATTAATCCCCCAGATTGCATCAATCAAGAAAAACAATCCATGGGCGACGCCTCGTGTGCGAGCACTCTTCATCAAACAAAACGGCAAGACCGGGAAACAAACAAAAAACCCGACCTGAAAGGCCGGGTTTTTTTGCATTGGTGGGTGCACAAGGACTCGAACCTTGGACCCGCTGATTAAGAGTCAGCTGCTCTACCAACTGAGCTATGCACCCAATAGACTGTTTTTACGGAATGACCGTTAAAACCTCCCCCTGTCGGAGAGGGGCGTTTTATAGCCCCCACCCTATGGGATGACAAGAGAAAAATACGTCCCTGCCATTCACGCGCTCTATCAGCCAGACTCTACCCATCATCAAAAGCCCCGCCACGACCAATGTGAACATCGCGGTGCACATGCACACTCATCAAAATACCAAACCCCAGCATCAGGGTAATCATGGCCGTACCGCCATAGGAAATGAGGGGCAAGGGAACTCCGACCACGGGAATTAGCCCCATCACCATGGCGGTGTTGATGAAAATGTATAAGAAGAAGTTGCACACAATGCCTATGGCCACCAGCCGCCCGAACTGATGGCGGCAACGCAGGGCAATGGCATATCCGTAGGCAATCACCAGAATATAAAGGCACAGAAGCCCTATGCCACCCAACATGCCAAACTCTTCACCCAGCATGGTAAAGATGAAGTCTGTCTGATGCTCGGGCAGAAAGTTCAAATGGCTCTGGGTTCCCTGCATATACCCCTTTCCCAACACTCCCCCGGACCCCAGGGCTATCTTGGACTGGGTAATGTGATAGCCCGCCCCGAGTGGATCACGCGAAGGATCCAAAAACGTCAGGACACGGTTCTTCTGGTAATCGCGCAACATGCTCCAAGCGACAGGAATGAAGGCCACCCCTGATACACCGCCAACAATAAAGATCCAGATCCGTACCCCGGCCGCGAACAAGAGCGCAACCGCGCCCATCATCAGCAACAGGGCGGTCCCCAGATCCGGTTGTTTGAGAACCAGAACTACCGGCGCCGCAACGATCAGCACCGGGGGCACAAGAAAGGTCAGGCTGCGCACCTCATCGTGATCCGCACCATGAAAATAACGGGCCAAGCATAGAATAACCGCAATCTTCATAATTTCCGAAGGCTGGATCTGGAAGACCCCCAGATCAATCCAGCGCTGTGCCCCCATACCAATCTCGCCGCGCACCTCCACCCCGACCAGCAAGACCAAGCCAACAGCATAAGCCACATAGGCATAACGCATGAACTGACGAATATCGATCACCGCACAGGCCAGAAGGAACAACAACCCAACCCCGAAGCGGACAACCTGTCGATCCGCCCAAGGCGACCAATCCCCCCCCGCAGCTGAATACAGCATCATGAAACCAACAGAAGCCAGCAGGACAAGCAGCAGGATCAGGGACCAGCTGACATGCCACAGTTTTTCGCCTACAGGCATGTCGCCACGCCGGCGGCGCGTGCCGGAAAGACCAAGGGACATCAGCCGCCTCTCCCGTTCTGGGTTTCAACATCCAGCGAGGGCATCTCGTCCGGTTCAACCGGGAATGATTCCTCAGAAACTGATGTAGCCTGTGCGGTTACGGGCTGTGCGGAACGCGCCGGATCCAAGCGCAGGGTTTCCGCCATGACCGAACGGGCAATCGGGGCCGCCATAGCAGCCCCCCCACCGCCATGTTCAATAACAACGGCCACAGCATAACGGGGTGTGGACACCGGTGCATAACAGACAAACAGCGCATGATCACGGCGTTCCCATGGCAGATGCTCATTCTTAATTACACCGGTTTCCCGCTCTGCCCGCGAAATGCGCCGCACTTGGGCTGTCCCCGTCTTGCCTGCCATTTCCCCAAGATCCGATGGAAGCCTGGCCCGGCGTGCGGTTCCTCCATCGGCATTCACAGCCTCCCACATCGCCCTCTGCACCAACTGCATATGGGCCGCCGGAATACCCATGTCCGGCCCCGGCGTCGGCACACGCGGCACCAAACTGCCCTGACTGTTCACAGTGACCCGCGACAGGGTTGGATGAACAGCCAATCCCCCGTTGGCAATACGGGCCGTCATCATCGCAAGCTGGAGAGGTGTTGCGGTTATATACCCTTGACCAATGGCGGCCACCACACTCTCGCCCGGGTGCCAGACATCCCCCATGACAGCCTGTTTCCAGCCACGGTCCGGTATCAGACCGGGTTTCTCCCCGGGCAGGTCAATACCGGTCAGGGTTCCAAGGCCAAAGCGACGGGCCATGTCGGCAATCCGGTCGATCCCCAGACGACGCCCCACTTCATAGAAATACACATCACAGGAATGACGAACAGACCCGACCATATCAACATGGCCATGCCCCTGCTTGCGCCAACAATGAAACTTGGCCGTCCCCAAGGTAAAGCTTCCCGGACAGTACACCGTCTGCTCAGGGCGAATGACACCGGCTTCCAGGGCTGCCAGCAAGACAATCATCTTGAAGACCGACCCGGGAGCATACTGGCCGGCAATGGGCTTGTTTGCCAAAGGCCCCTTGGGGTTACCGGTCAAGGCTTTCCACTCTTCAGCCGTAAGCCCCCGGCTGAACGCATTGGGGTCATACCCGGGCTGTGATGCCAAGGCCAGAAGCTCTCCGGTCATAACATCCATCACAACGACCGTTCCGCTTTCATCCCCGATCGCCTTGCAGGCAAAGTCCTGAATCCTAGAGTCAATGCTCAGGGCCAGCTCTGACCCGGTCTGGCCATCGACCCGCGCCAGCTCGCGAATGACGCGACCAACGGCGTTTACCTCCACCTGCAAGGTACCGCCTGTTCCGCGCAAGGCACGATCAAACTGGCGCTCGAGTCCGGCCTTTCCAATCCGGAAACCGGGCAAATCAAGCAAAGGATCCTCGGAGCCAACAAGATCCTCTTCCGAGACAGCCGCAACATAGCCCAGAACATGCGAGGCCTCGGCACCAAAAGGATAGTAACGCGCCAAACCTTCGTCGATGAAAACACCGGGCAAGTCCGGCGCATTGACCTGGATCCGGGCCATTTCCTCCCAGGTCAGATTTTCACGAACCGGCACCGGTACAAACCGGCGCTTGCGGCGCACTTCGCGCAAAACCCTTGTCTTGTCCCCCTCACCCAATGGAACAATCCGACCAAAACGGTCTAGGGTTCCGGCTAGGTCCGGTGTTTGTTCGGAAATGATCAGGGCCCGGAAGTTCTGCTGGTTCACAGCCATGGGCACGCCGAACCGATCAACAATCTGACCACGGGGAGGAGGAAGCAAACGCAGGTTGATGCGGTTTTCTTCGGCTAGGGTGGCATACTTCTCGGCCTCGACCACCTGAAGAAAATACATCCGCCCAACCAGCGTTGCCAAAAGAGCAGCCTTACCAGCTCCCAGAACAGCGATCCGACGCGTAAACAGCCGGGTCAGATCCTGTTCCCTGCGCGCTCCGCCCAGTGTACTTGAAGCCACTCAGACCTCCCGCAGAAAAGCCATCTGCAGCCGCCCGAAAATCCATGCGACCAGAGGATAAAAGGTGACGGTCATGAAGAACGTTGCCAGCGCCAGAGGCGGATCAGACACCATACCTTGGGCAAGACCGGAAAGGGCCCACCGCACAACCGTGGCAAAAGCCGCCACCACCAGAAAAGCCCACCACGTTACGATAAAAGATCGGTTGCGGAAGAAGCGTTCTTGGGTCAGCACGATCATCAGCGACAGCATCAGGGTCAGGGAACCAACCCCCAGAGGCGTTGCACCCAGAATATCTTCCAGAAGGCCAACAAAGAAAGCCGTGCCGTATCCGGTGATATCGGGCCGTTGGACACCCCAGTAATAGATACCGACCAAGGTCAGCATCGGCGATATACTGGCAAAACCCGGCACATGCGTGGGCGTGGCCTCAACCAGCATCAGGGCAAGACACAGAAAAAACGGCAGCTGGTGCCGGGCAAATATATCCAGCCTTTGCAACAGGGATGGCTGCATGTCGCTCCTCCGCGCCCCTCAGCGGTTCTTTTCTGTCCGGGACTGCCCTGCCGCACCATCAATGGACGGCGATGCAAGGTCACTGATGACATCGGATACACCATAGTCAACCACCCGGACATACTCCAGACGGTCACGCTGGTAATAAGGCTTGATACGGATCTCGCCATCGTTGACAGATGCCACGACCCCCACCGGCAAACCCGGCGGAAAAACACCGGCCACGCCTGATGTGGCCACACGATCCCCTGGCACAACCGCCATCTGCCCGCGGGAAAACATCAGACGCGGTCGGTCGGTATTATCCCCAGCCAGTATGGCGCGCTGCCGGGCATTGCCGATGGCAACGGGAATTCGGCTGTTGATATCAGTCAGAAGCAAAACGCGCGAAGCACGCCGCCCTGTTTCGATCACACGACCGACCAATCCCTCACCGGAAACAACAGCATGACCCTTTGACACCAGCTCACGGGCACCGGCCGTCACCAGGACAGAATGCGCAAAAGCACCGCCGGTATCAGCCACAACGCGTGCGGATACAAATGTCGCTTGGGGACTAGGAACAAAATGCATCAACTGACGCAGGGATTCGTTTTCTGTCTCCAGCACCCGGGCTGCTGTCTGCCAGCGCAACAAGCGCGCATTCTCGTCGCGCAAGCGGGCGTTTTCTTCCCGAATGGCCGCCAATTCGCGGATATTGGCGGTCACAGCCGTGATAAAGGACGCAGGCTGGGACATCACGTCCATGACCGGAACCAAGGCATCGGCTACCCAGATCCTGACGCTACGGACAGCAACCGTATCTGCCTTACCGACAAGCATCAGGGCAAACGACAGGACCACCAGAACGACAAAGGCAAAACGCCCGAACAAGGTGCGCAGATGGCTCAGCCGTGTTGACGTCGGCGCAGATTGCTTCACGTTCGGTCAGCCCCTGTTTGTGTTGCCGGCAGACTGTGGAAGTATAGCACAGCTTCCCGGAATAGCACGACCAGAGCGCTCAGTACATCGACGTCAACACATTGCGCAGCTTCTTCAGCTCCTCCAAGGCCCGCCCTGTTCCCAGAGCAACGCACGACAAGGGATCGTCGGCAATAGAAACCGGCAGACCGGTGGACACACGCAACACGTAGTCCAGATTCTTCAGGAGGGCACCACCGCCGGTCAGGACAATCCCCTTTTCAACGATG
The DNA here is from genome assembly GCF_001611975.1 of Haematospirillum jordaniae. Taxonomy (GTDB): domain Bacteria; phylum Pseudomonadota; class Alphaproteobacteria; order Rhodospirillales; family Rhodospirillaceae; genus Haematospirillum; species Haematospirillum jordaniae. The sequence continues at coordinate 1,266,144 of NZ_CP014525.1, read as the reverse complement.
TCTGCAGCCAGTTCCGGAGCCGTATGCTCCAGCGCAACCTTGACTGCCTCCACAATATTGGCAACAGGTTCAGCAAGGCTTTCCGCGATTTGCCGCTCCGAAATAACCAGCTCCTTGGGGACGCCGTTCATCAGGTCACGCCCCTTGATCTCGATAGTACGTCCCTCACCCTCATAAGGGGGGCAAGCACATCCGATATCTTTCTTGATGCGTTCCGCCGATCCTTCGCCAACAAGCAGATTATGATTACGCCGGATGTAGGCGATGATCGCCTCGTCCATTTTGTCGCCACCGACACGAACGCTGCGGGCATAGACGATTCCACCCAGTGACAGCACGGCCACCTCGGTCGTCCCGCCACCGATATCAACCACCATTGATCCGGTTGGCTCGGTCACGGGAAGCCCGGCACCGATCGCGGCAGCCATCGGCTCCTCGATCAGATAGACCCTGCGGGCACCGGCGGCTTCGGCTGATTCCTGGATCGCGCGTCGTTCAACAGCCGTTGACCCGGACGGAACGCAGATGATGACCATCGGGCTGGCAAAAGAACGACGGTTGTGCACCTTGCGGATGAAGTGCTTGATCATCTCCTCCGCGACTTCAAAGTCGGCGATGACACCGTCGCGCAAGGGCCGTATGGCCTGGATATTGCCCGGCGTGCGGCCCAGCATCTGCTTGGCCTCGTCCCCGACGGCCAGAACCTGCTTCTTGCCCTTGACCTCGGCGATGGCAACCACCGACGGTTCGTTCAGAACGATACCGCGCCCCTTGACGTACACCAGTGTGTTGGCGGTACCAAGATCAATGGCCATATCGGCGGAGAGCCAGCCGGTCATCCTAGAAAGCATCTTGCCTCACTCGTCCTAAACGGGGTCGTTGCCTGGCGCCGGAAACGGCAGAACAATCTTTTGTATCGACCATCCGGGAACGCCTGTACCCAACGGCGGGGCCTGCTTTTCCCGAATGTTTGCGACATTGCTGCACACACTGTTGCGCATCGCTGTCGCATCACCGCTGCCTGTTCGCTCAAACAACAGGTGACCGTGTGTTTATCTTCTGCCGCACGGTGAAGTTCAAGGGGAAACGATGCAGCGGATCATTCTTTTTCTCGCTTTCCACACCAATATCCTCCACAGTGCCGCCGTATATTTGCTGAACAAACCTGTTTCACAGGTTATACTGCCTCGCGTTTTCGCCACTGCCGATGCCGCACAGGGATCCGACACCCTTCTGACAAATATGACTTAATACCATGCACCGGTTTATCACATGACTGCCTTGTCCATCACTCTTGCCTTGCGTCATACCCTCCAGGCGATTGCCCACGTCCCGAACCTTCTGGCGCATCTGATGCTGCCGGCATTATCGGTTGCGATCCTGTCCGCTGGAATGCGGTTCAGTTTCGAACAGGAGCACCCGGCGCTTGTAATCCCAAGCCTCTTGGAACTGTGGCTGGGGATCACACTCAGCGCCAACATGGCACGCTTGGCTGTCCTGGGGCCCGATGACCTGACAAATCCCGGTCGTGCGGCTTGGCATCTAGGCAGACGGGAACTGGTGGTTCTGGTGATGAACATGCTGGTTGCCGCTCCCTTCTTCGTCAGCTTGGCTGTATTTGGAGCCATAGGAGCAGGGTCAACCAATGCAGGCCCCGCGATGGGCGTGCTGTTCGCCTTGGCTGTCGCTAGCGGTGCATGGGTTGCCCTGCGTCTCAGCCTAGCACCGGTTGCGGCTGCGCTGGATCTTCCGGCCCCAGCCAAGGTCAGCTGGCGCACATCGGATGGCATAGTCCTGAAGCTGTTTCTGCTGGGACTGGCCTGCACACCAGTACACCTGCCATGGTTTGCTCTTCAGGTCACGACACCGGACTCAGTCATAGCTGGAATGCTGGCAGGTATCCTGCAGGTCATGGCCATGACATTCTGCTGGCTGGCCTTGGGGTTTGCTTTCCGGCAGGTCCGGGACCGGGAGGAACAGACAGTATCCTGACAGCATGGCGTGTGCCTCGGGCATGCGCCTGCGACCTTAAATACCATCACAAGGGGGCCTGTTTTGGGGCATAAGACCATACTCAGCCTGGCGGGAATCTATCTCGTCATTTTCATCGACAGCCTAGGGGCCAGCCTGATCATCCCGATGCTGACCCCCATAGTCCATAACCCGGATATTGGGTTGATGGAATCCGGAACCGAACCGTATCGCAATATCCTATACGGCGTGGCTCTGGGGGCCTTTTCCTTGGCCATGTTTTTTGGCTCCCCCCTGCTTGGTTCGCTGTCAGACAGCTTGGGGCGCAAAAAGACTCTACTGATCTGCTTGGCCGGTCTGGCCGCCAGCTATAGCCTGATGACCTTTGCCATCATGCTGAAAAGTGTGTGGCTGTTCATTGGTGGGCGGCTGGTCGGTGGGTTTTTCTCCGGCAGCCTGCCGGTTGCCCAAGCTGCCATTATTGATGTCACCGAACCGGATCACCGCGCCCGCTTTATTGGCTACATCATGTTTGCAGTCTCCTTGGGGTATGTGATTGGCCCTCTGGTTGGCGGGTGGTTGAGCAATCCGGATATTGCGCAGTGGTTCAGCCTGACAACGCCATTTGTATTTGTTGCCGTCCTGTCCGTGATCAACCTGCTGGCCCTGCTGCTAACCTTCAGGGACAGCGTCCATACAGGGCCCAACCGTGTACCCTACCAGAACCCGGTTCGTACCCTTGCCGATGCCTTCCGTTCCGACAGCGCCCGCACCTGCTGTATCCTGCTGCTGTTCATGCTGGTGGGGTGGAACACCTTTTTCCAGTTCATCGGCCTGTTTGTCACTCTAGAGCGGAACTTTGACCCACAGACGGTCAGTCATCTGGTTGCCTGGGCCGGTTTCGGCCTGGCCGTGTCCTTTGTGGCTCTGGTGGGCTTGGCCCTGAAATACATGAAGCCTGCCACCATGGTCTCACTGGCCCTGTTCCTCATGGCTCTGTGCATCGGGGGGGCTCTGTTTGTCTCCCACCCCTATGCACAGTATGCCCTGGCCACCATCGGGGCCTGTGGCTTCGGCCTGTCCTACAGCGGGCTGATGGCACGCCTGTCCGCCAGTGTCGATGCAGACCGGCAAGGCTCCATCATGGGGTTGGCTGCGGCGATTGCGGCCTTCAGTGCCGGCTTCTCGGCGTTCTCTTTCGGGGCCATGGCCAATATCAGCCCCGGCGCCCCCCTTGCAGCGGCACTGGCTTGCGTTGTACTGGCCCTGTTGCTGAGCTGCCGGCCATCGCTGGACCCTGCGGCAACCCTCCAGAGCCAACCGTAAGCCCGCCCCGGGTTACAGCCCGGCCAACAGACCTGTAGCCTGCTCGCACCACTGTCGGGGATCCTCCCCCGACAGGCGCAGGGTTGCCGGCAATTGATGCCGGAACCAGGTGACCTGCCGCTTTGCAAAGTTGCGGGTCGCCTGTTGGGCTGCATCAATCGCTTCTGCTTCCGACATTACCCCATGCAGCAAGGCCCGCAGTTCCGGCACACCCAGTGCCTTCAGGACCAAGGCATCGGCAGGCAGCCCCATGGCATCCAGAGCCTGCACCTCGTCGCGCGCCCCCTGCTCCAGCATCTGCACAAAACGCAGGTCACAGCGCTGGTAGAGCCACGGACGTGCCGGATCCAGAATGATGGTCAGGACATCCGCGTCGACAACCGGTACCGGTGGCTCTTTCTGCCATGCGGTGATGGAGCATCCGGTTGCCTCCAGAACCTCCAGCGCCCGGATTTGCCTCTGGGTGTCCCCCACCGACAGGCGGGCTGCTGTCACAGGATCCCGCTCTGTCAGCAGGGCATGAAAGGCAATATTCCCGATGTCGTCCATCAGCGCCCGGGCCTGCACCCGCACATCCCATGGAACATCCGGTATCGGCGACAACCCATGCACCAAGGCACGCAGGTACAAACCCGTTCCGCCGGTGACAACCGGCAGGATACCCTGCTCCCGGCATCGGGCAATATCCTGCGCCGCCATATCGGCCCAGCGCGCTGCCGAACACACTTCGTCTCCACCAAGAACACCATACAGGCTGTGGGGAACGCTTTGCTCCTCTTCCACAGTCGGGCGGGCCGTGACCACGCGCAGTTCGCGGTACACCTGCATGGAATCCGCATTGATGACGCAGCCGCCAAAGCGGCGGGCCAGATCCAGGGCCAAGGCAGACTTGCCGCTGGCTGTTGGCCCAGCCACTACCACCATGGCCCTATCACGCTGCACAGAACCCAATGCGTCAATTACCCTTGCCAACTGTCTTTCCTGCCCCGTAATACCAGTATCCGGACGACAAACCGCAGCAACAACCCCGGCTTCCGCGCCGGCATTCTGACCGCCTGTTCTCTTCCTTGCAAGGGCTGCCAAAAATGGATTGTACACTGACACTCATCGCCCCCGAAGCCGGTCAGTTGAGCCCGGATATGGTAGACGCCGCGCGCGCTGCCCTGCGCAGCCGCCATGCCGAAACCGGGCGCCCGGAATGGCTGGCAACGGAAGAAGCCTGCGACATTCCCTTTGGCGCCATCGACCCCAGCCTAGCTGATGCTGCCGTTCGCCACGCCCTGCAGGGTTGCCAGCTTGACTGCATCAGCCAGCGTACGGAACACCGCCGCAAGATGCTTCTGGTCGCCGACATGGACTCCACCATCATTACCGGGGAAACTCTGGATGATCTGGCCGCCTTCGCCGGTGTCAAAGACAGGATCACGGCAATCACGGCCAAAGCCATGCGGGGCGAACTGGACTTCGAGGCTGCCCTGGAAGAACGCGTGGCCATGCTACGCGGCCTGCCAGTCAGCACACTGGAACAGACATGGCAGGCCATCACCCTGACCCCGGGTGCCCGCGCACTGGTACAAACCATGCGGGACCACGGGGCCTATTGCCTTTTAGCTTCGGGAGGATTCACGTTTTTCACAGAACGGGTTGCCCGGGCCTGTGGCTTTGACGAACACCAAGGCAATACCCTTGAGCTGGACGGGCAAACCCTGGCCGGAACCGTCGCGTACCCGATCCTGAATCAAGGAACCAAGCTCCGCCTGCTGATGGAACGGGCCGGCGCACGGCGCATCCCCCTCAGCGCCACCGCAGCAATCGGGGATGGTGCAAACGACATTCCCATGCTGAAAGCCGCCGGCCTTGGCATTGCCTGGCGGGCAAAGCCCCTAGTCCACAGCAGCACGGCGTTCCGGCTGGATTACTGCGACCTGACCGGGCTGTTGTATGCCCAAGGGTATTGCAAGGACCAGATACAGGAAAACAGCAACCCCGGTTGCGAAGCGACCCTCACTGATATAGCGTGACAGGTGGGATTGAACAGGGAACCGGGGGGCGACCGCATATCCATGAAAGCCGGGATACTCATCGTTGAAGATGATCCCCTGATGGCGGAACGCTATGCCGGTGATCTTGCGGCATGGGAAACCCGTGTGGCCGAAACCGGCAGGCAGGCCATGGATATCCTGTCACAATCCCCACCAGATGCCGTGGTTCTGGATGTCAACCTTCCAGATATGAACGGGCTTGAAATCCTGCGCCATATTCGTGGCAACGGCATGCCGTGTGGCGTCGTGGCTGTGACGTCACAAGCCTCAGTTCGTCTGGCTGTCGAGGCTCTCCAAGCCGGGGCCGACGACTTTCTGGTCAAACCCTTCCCACCTGAACGCTTGCAGGTCACAGTCGGCAATGTCATTGCCAAACAGAAGCTCAGCACAAAGGTTGAGCAGCTAACCGAACAGCTCCAGCCTGAACCACCGGGGCAATGGGGTGGGTTTATCGGGTCATCGGCCGCCATCCGGGGCGTATACCGGATGATCGAGGCCGCAGCCCCCTCACGCGCCACCGTCTTTATCACCGGCGAAAGCGGCACCGGCAAGGAACTCTGCGCGGAAGCCATCCACAGGGCCAGCCCACGCCGCAACGGGCCGTTTGTGGCTGTCAACTGCGCCGCCATCCCCCGGGACCTGATGGAAAGCGAGCTGTTCGGGCACCTGAAAGGGTCTTTTACCGGGGCCATCGCCACCAGGGACGGTGCCGCAAGCCAGGCTGACGGCGGCACGCTGTTCCTGGACGAGATCGGGGAAATGGACATCAACCTTCAGGGAAAGCTGTTGCGCTTTCTCCAGACGGGAATGGTCCAGAAGGTCGGTGCCGACAAGGCGCAAAAAGTTGACATTCGTGTTATCTGCGCCACCAACCGCGATCCCCTGAAAGAAGTGGAGGAAGGACGGTTTCGCGAAGACCTGTACTATCGGCTGCACGTGATCCCGATCCATCTGCCTCCCCTGCGGGAACGGGACGGCGATGCGCTGGAAATTGCCCAGGCCCTGCTGCTGCGCCTGGCGGCCGAGGAAAACAAACCCTTCCGCCGCATTGCCCGCCCGGCCGCCTTGGCGATTGCCGGGCATGACTGGCCCGGGAACGTGCGACAGCTGGAAAACGTTTTGCGCAGCGCCATTGTCCTGCATACGGGGGAAGAGCTTATCCTAGACATGCTCCCCGAACAGCTGCAGGCTGAAGCAAAGGCAAACCCCGGACCAGCCGCCCTGGCCATTCTGGGGAATACTGTTGCCGCCACATCCAGTGCACTGAAAGCAGCGATCCTGCACAATCACGATGCAGGCCATCCTGATGCAGGCAATGGTCCGGGTCATCTGAAGCCTCTGTGGCTGATCGAGAAAGAGGCAATTGAGTCCGCAATCCATGTGTGCGGGGGCAACATCCCGCGTGCTGCCGCGCTGCTGGAGATCAGCCCGTCCACCATTTATCGCAAAAAGATCAGCTGGGCCGAGAAACAACCGAATTAAGGGGACAGGTACCCAGCGCTTACCTCTTACAACACCTTCTGCGGCTCAAGGGCAGAAACCGGATCGTGCAGCGGAAGGGTAAAATGGACGGCACTGTCCTGCCCATCTGGCTCCAGACCACCGGACGGATCAATCCACAAGCGGCCACCATAGTTTTCAACGATACGGCGGCATAGCGACAGCCCGATACCACCGGCTGTCACCACAGGGCGGGTGTCATCGCCATGCGGAACCATATCATGATGCGTACTGATCGGCGCAGTATGCCCGTTATAGGCAACAACACATTCACAAAAATCCCCAGCCTGCAAAACACGGATCACAATTTTCAGCGTCTGCTGCGGATCTTGGCTGTCGAGAATATGAAACAGCACATTACGGAATAACCCGGCCACAGGCTCGGGATGTGCAGCAACCGACGGCAAGCGACCATCAACGGACAGGACAGCCCCACACTCCTCAAGAACCGGTCCAAGCCCCCTAGAAACCCGGGCAACCACATCCCACAGGGGTACGGGCTCGCAGGCGCCGCCACAGTCGATCCGAGAATAGTCGAGAAGCTCTGTAATCATGCGCTCCATGCGCCGCCCGCCTTCAACAACACGCCCCATGTCGCGGCGGAATGACTCATCAAGCAGATCACCGGCCCTGTGGCCAATCTGCTGCAGGCCATTGACCATCGCACGCAAAGGATCCTGCAAGTCATGAGCAATGCTGTGAGCAAACTGTTCCAGTTCGCGGTTTGAACGTTCCAGATCATCGATCAACAAACGCAAGCGATTCTCATAATGCTTGCGATCCGTAATGTCTGCCAAGCCAACCAAGGCAATGGCACGACCATCCAGCATACCGGTACGGGCAGATACTAAGGCCCAGAATGGTGGCGCGGCAACACGACGGAACTGCATGTCCAGACGCTCCACCGCATCATTGTTGCGTAAACGGGACAACACATCCGAGACCGCTTCGTGACTGATCCACAAATCCTCGGCCATCACACCGGATAACCCATCGCACCGGATCCCGAACAGGTCGGCAGCAGCCGCATTGACACGGGAAACAAGACCAGACGTCAGGTCAACCAGCATGAAAGGGGCGGGCGAAATATCCAGAAGATATTCCAGCTGCTGTCGACCACGTAGGGCATTCTGCTCGCTGTCCTTCAAATTCCCCAAGGCACAGGACAAACGTTGAACCGCCTCGCCAATCACCTGGAACTCTTTCAGTAATGCCGGTTCCTGCGCAGGAAGGGAATCGCCGCTGTAAATCGCATCTAGGGCTTCACGGGCACGAACAGCCGGACGCACAACATGCCGTAACAACAAAAGCCCGCCCACAAGGATCAGAACCAAGGATCCGCACACCAAGACAGAGCCCATGATAATGCCCTGCCATCCAGCCTCGACAATTGCCGCAGCACTGTTCCGCACCGTGTTAGCAGCTGTCCTAGATAGATTTGCCGTCATATGCTCTAGCGACACACGCGTCTGGCTGGCCTCCTTGTCCGCCTGAACCAAGACCGCCAGCTGTTCGCGGCGCAGATCAACCACCGACAGGATATCCTGCAGCAGACTGTTGGCAATTTCAGGACATTCCAGACATGGAGAAGACCCTTTGTAGAGAGCAAGCAAACGGTTGCGGGTGGCAGAAATATGAACCTGAAGAGCTTGCAGCCGGTCAATGTCCTGTTCGGCCTCCACACGGGCCAACAACGACTGCAGTTCCAACATGATCTGTGACCAGAGAGCATTGACAGGGCGGACAGGAATGATGACTTCATCCAACCGCACCTGAATACCAGACCGTTGCGCCGCCAATGTATCGGCCAAGTCACGTAGATAGGCACTGCGCCGAATAGCAGACAGCGCTGTATCCAGAGAAGCCATACTGTCCATACCGGCAAGGGGAGCAAAGCGGACAGCCGTCTTTTCGGCAGACATCAAAGCGGTATCACGACGGGCAGGATCATTAGTTCCCAGAACCACTTCAGCTGTTCTGGCCAGTTCTGCAGCCAAGACAGCCAATGTCTGTTGCCCCAGAACTTCCGGAATAATACGCCCCTCTGTTTCTTCGGCCAAGGATATGGTGCGGCTGAAGGCCAGAAGAATGGCCAGCGACGCACCCGCAACCGTCACTAGCATCATAATGCTGGCAACCATAACAACGGAACGAAGGCTCATCCCCTTCAGGGGGAAGGCAGGCGAAGCCGAAGACGGGAACATGTCACACCCTGCTTACGGGGTACAGCCAGACCCCGAGTATCCTGTCAACAAACAGGCCCGGAACAGACTTGAATTGTTGCACTTTATCAGCTTCTTGACCATCCTTCCACAGTCCATACCGCAACAGCCACATGGAGTTTGAAAACGCTGTCGGGTCCCCGGATCCATCATTGACACAAGCCTCGGCATGCAACACCAACGGCCATAATGATCGCGTCAGGAACAGGTGCACAATGACACAACAGCCCGAGAACCTGCGGAACACGATAGGGAAGAAAGGAGCCATCCTTGCGGTGATGGTCTTGGTCTTGGTCTTGGCAAGCCACGGCGTGGCGTATGCACGCAACTTGTCGGAAAAAACCCTGCGCATTGCCTTGGCTTCTGAAATCATATCGGCAGACCCGCACCGCCATGTCTACATGCCAGATATCCTGCTGCTTTCACACATCTACGATACTCTGATCATACGCGATCAGGATGGACGCCTAGCTCCGTCCTTGGCCGTGAAGTGGACACAGCCAACACCGAATACATGGGACTTCACTCTCAGGAAAGACGCCGGGTTTCACGATGGGGCACCCTTGCGGGCGCAGGACGTGGTATCATCCATCCAACGGGCCCGGTCAGTGCGCGACAGCCCAGTGTCTTTCGGCGATTACCTGTCTGCCATTGCACGGACAGAGATCTTGTCACCCCATGTCCTGCGCATTCACACCACCGACCCCATTCCGGATCTGCCATACCGGCTGAGCATTCTGAAGATCATTCCGACCAAGGCCGTCATGGCCAGCCGGGCTGACTTTGACCAACTGCTGCAGAAAACAGGAAGCGGACCCTATCGGCTCCAGAAATTCGACCGCCAGAAACAAGAAGTCATCCTGCGGGCTTCCAGCAATTACCATGGACCGCCACCACAATGGGATACCGTTATCCTGCGCGTCATACCCGATGATGCCCTTCGGGTTACCGCCCTGATTGCCGGGCATATTGATATTATCGAACAACTTCCCCCTGCTGATGCAAGCCGTCTGGTCCGTAATCCCGCCTATACGGTTACCAGCCTGAAACCCGACCAACTCCTGTTTCTGGCCCCTGATACCCGCAAGCGCCACAGCCCGTTTGTCCTGAAAACCGGAAACCGAAGCACCAATAAGAACCCGATGCATGACCCACGGGTTCGACGAGCCATTTCACTGGCAATTGACCGACAGGCTTTGACAGAAGACAGCCTGTGCGGCTTTGCAGAACCAACCGACAGCCCCCTGTCCTCTTCCGTGCATCCGACACACCTTCGGTCAGAGCCAGAGCAAGCCAGGGAGCTCCTGCGCGAGGCTGGCTGGGAAGGCGGCTTCACGGTCAGCCTGCATATGCCGGAAGACCGCTATGTATCCGCGCTCGAAATTGCCAATACTGTGGCCCTGCAACTGAGCCGGATCGGGGTAACGGTTGTCATAGAACCTGTCGAACCGGAACTGTTTTACCGATCTGCCGGAAATGGGGACTATTCATTGATGCTGCTGGGAATAGCCTTGGATATGCGGACTCCCATGCATCCTGCCTCGTCGCTTCTCGGCAGTACACAAAAGATGAACCGGACAGGGTGGCAGAATCCACGCATGGACAGGCTTCTGGCTGCGGCTGCAGAAATGGAGAATGCTGGAGAAAAAAGCACGCGACTGGCAGAGATACAGGTCATTCTTGATACAGAGGCACCCGTTATCCCCCTGTATCGACAAATCCCGCTCTATGCCATGCGCGCGCACCTGACCATGAACAACACCCAACGGGAAGGCAACTTGGCCGACAAGATCACACCGTCACCACTAGGATCACGTACAGTCAGTGACGCGGGGCATTGATCTGCGACAAGATCATCCGGCGCACCTCGGATACAGACCCCAACACATCTTGGGCCCGCACCATGAGATCCGCCAACTTCGGCGTTGTCGTTTTGCCGGGAGACCCGACGCCACGTGCCACCTCGGCATACAGCTCATCCAGCTGGCTACCCGGGTCCTTGATCTGCGAGGCGTCCTCGTCCAAGGCCTTGTACAGCAGAACCACCGACATGGCCGCCGTTGCCCGGCTGGTCAAGGTAGACAGGTCACGGGTCAGCCCGATACGGGCTTCCGGCGGCAAGGAAGCGCTTTCTTTTTTCTGCTGGTCCGAATCGGTGATCCAAGACCGGGTATCTTCCAGAAGCCCCAGAAGGTCATGGAAGACTCCGTCAACAAAGGCGGATTCATTCTGTCGTTCTGCGCTCAAGGTCTCTCTCCGGGAAACAAGCCCCAGGCACAAGGCCGGAATGCAGGGATCATCACACAGAGGCAGGGCGCCGACAATCATCCCGGCACAGACCGGAATACCGGCGCAGCACCAAAGCAGACCGCCATCATGCCCAAGAGCCAGATAAAACAAGAGGCTGGGAGCCAACATTCACGACACAGACCAACAACACCCTAGAGGGTAGGACTGAAAACGTCGTTTCTGCACAGACACCAAGCCGTACAGGACCCGATTCTATAACCCCTGCGCAGCGCCGGCATTTTGCAGAAAGTCCTTCAGCACCGGGTCAGACGGGTCTTCCAGCACAATCATCAACCGGCAAATCTGGTCACCGCGCCCACTTCCGGAACCGGAACGGACAATCCCCTTCCCCTTCAGACGCAACTGGGTTCCTGTGTTGGAGCCGGGCGGAATCATAAGCTGCACAAGCCCATCAACCGTCGGCACCGTCACGCGCGCACCCAAAACAGCCTGGGACAGGGATACCGGAATATCGGCCAGCACGTTCAGACCATCACGACGGAACAGAGGATGATCCTGCACGGTCACCTCCACCAAGGCATCACCAGGCTGACCATCGCCGGTTCCCGGCAGCCCCATGTCTTTCAAACGCAAAACAGCGCCTGTCTCGCAGCCTGCGGGAACCTTCACATCCAGCGCCCTGCCCGAAGCCAAGGTGATACGCCTGACCCCGCCAAGAGCCGCTTCCTCGAACGTTACAGACAGCGTATAACGCACATCGGATCCGGGCCGCGATGCACCACGGTGCTGATAACCGGTCCTGCGCAACAGATCGGCAAACAGGTCATCATCAGAGGCTCCAACGTCCTCATGCCCGTATCCCCATGGCGACCGTCCAGCTGTCCCCCTGGCATGACGGAAAGAAGAGACCCGCTCGCTGCCATCAGCGTTGATCTCGCCCCGGTCAAAACGCGCACGGCGCCGTGGATCCGACAACAGGTCATAGGCCGCCGTAACATCGCGGAAACGCTCCCCGGCCCCGTCATCGCAAGGGTTGCAATCGGGGTGCACCGTGCGGGCCAAGGCACGGTATGCCTTCTTGATCTCGGCACTCGTTGCCGTTCGGGGTACCCCCAAAACAACATAGGGATCCTGCATGCAGCATCACTCCGTGAAACCGGAAAGCGGCAGATCCGTCACAGTCTGCCCATACACGCTCAACCCTTATAGTGGGAGCAGGCTGACAGAACCGCAAGCCCTGCACAAGAACCCGGATAATACAAAACCATCCACTGCATACATCCTGTTTTTCTGGGAACCAGACACAACAGGCGTTATGGTGGGGACCAGCAGCATGCCCAGCAGGATTGCCTCCACTATGAGCAGCATCTCCCTTGACGAGAACGCCGACCCCATCGTCCAGTTCGGCCAGTGGCTGAAAGCCGCGGAAGTATCTGAACCCAACGACCCGAATGCCATGAACCTGGCCACGTGCAATGCACAGGGGTACCCGTCCTCGCGCATGGTGCTGCTCAAGTCTTTCGATCACCAAGGTTTTGTGTTCTACACCAACCGGGAAAGCCACAAGGGTACAGACCTGCTGGAAAACCCCCGCGCAGCCCTGTGCCTACACTGGAAATCCCTACGGGCACAAATCCGCGTGGAAGGGCGCGTGGAAACCGTCAGCGAGGCCGAAGCCGATGCCTATTTCGCCTCCCGTCCGCGGGATTCGCGGATCGGGGCCTGGGCCTCTTCACAGTCTCGCCCACTTGGCAGCCGTTTCGAGCTGGAAAAACGCATCACGACATATGGCCTCAAATTCGGCTTCGGAGACATACCCCGCCCCCCCTACTGGTCAGGGTTCCGGGTTGTGCCGGCGCAGATTGAATTCTGGCGCGACCGCCCTTTCCGCCTGCACGACCGCATCGTGTACACAGCCGAAACCGACGGAACCTGGACAACCAAACGCCTGTATCCGTAGCCAATCTGCTGTGCCTGCAACCAACCTCTCTTGGCGGGCCTTCGCCTACATGATAGGACTGGGGCCATAGCAAAACCCCGTAGACTTACGGATCTGTTGCGGCCTACTCCCCGGCAATACGCCACAGCAGATCGGTACCGCTCCCTTGGCTGTCGATGGAAGAGCTGTTTCCATCCACACCAGACACAATGCTACCCATGGGAACACCATGACAGACAATGCAGAACACCCGGCATCCCCCACCTCCGTCAGCCCGGAGCAGGCCGCACGCCTGATGCGCGGTGTGACTGCCCTGGCGACCGGGATGGCGGTTCTGATGGTTGCCATCAAGTTTGCCGCTTGGTGGATGTCGGGTTCGGTCGCCCTGCTGTCCAGCCTGATCGATTCGGGCCTAGACTTTGCCGCATCTCTGATCACCATGCTGGCCGTCCGCAAATCCCTTGTGCCGCCGGATGCCGATCACCGCTTCGGTCACGGCAAGGCTGAACCCCTGGCAGCCCTGGCCCAGTCTGTGTTTGTCGGTATATCGGCTGTCCTGCTGAGCATAGAGGCCGTATCGCGCGTGATCACCCCTGAACCTGTACAGCATGAAACAACCGGCATTGCCGTCATGCTGGTCTGTATTGTCCTGACCCTGGGCCTTGTCGCCGCACAGAAACGGGTTGTACGGCTGACCGGGTCGGTTGCCGTATCGGCCGACAGCCTGCACTACTCCGGGGATTTGATGATCAATCTGGGGGTCATTGTCGCCCTGCTGGCATCCTCACAGATAGGCTGGACGTGGGCTGATCCCCTGTGCGCGCTGATCGTGGCCGGCGTTCTGGTCTACAGCATAGTCCGCATTACGGCCCATGCCTTGGACAACCTGATGGACCGGGAACTGCCCGATGCCGACCGCGAACGGATCCTAGCCCTGGCCGCGCGCGATCCACGGGTCATTGATGCCCATGACCTGAGAACCCGGCGTTCCGGGCTCCAGACCTTTATCCTGCTGCACCTGACCCTGCCACGGGACATGACCCTGGGCAGCGCCCACGATATCTGCGAAGCCGTGGCAACATCCATACGCCAGGCCTACCCGGGGTCCGAGGTCACCATTCACCAAGACCCCGGCGGACTGATTGAAGAGCGCCTGGATGACCGGATCCGCTAGGGCACCGGTACCAATACTCCAGCGCAACCAATTCTGCCGTACACCATGCAGGTCCTTTGACGTCCACAACAACTGGTGTAGGATGCCGCCCTTCTGCCTGCTGGCAGAGCCGCTTGTTGTCTCACCGCTGCTAAGAGGTCCTGATGAATGTTCCCGCGCCGCTGATGGCCAATAAAAAAGGCCTGGTCATGGGCGTTGCCAACGACCGCTCCATTGCTTGGGGGATCGCCCGCGCCTGTGCAGCCCACGGGGCTGAACTTGCCTTTACCTTTCAGGGGGAAGCCCTAGAGAAACGTGTGCGCCCCCTGGCCGCCGGAGTTGGCAGTTCCTTGGTTCTGCCCTGCGATGTTACCAATGCCGACAGCCTGGAAGCCTGCTTTTCCACCCTTGAAAAGGAATGGGGGCAACTGGACTTTGTCATCCACGCCATCGCCTTTTCCGACAAGGAAGAGCTGAAAGGCCCCTATTACAACACCAGCCTGGACAATTTCCTGAACTGTATGCACGTCTCGGTCTATTCCTTTACCGAGGTGGCCCGGCGCGCCCGCCCGCTGATGAAAAACGGTGGTTCCCTGCTGACGTTGTCCTATTACGGTGCCGAACAGGTGATGCCGCACTACAACGTCATGGGCGTGGCCAAGGCTGCCCTGGAAGCCAGCGTCCGCTATCTTGCCGTTGACCTAGGCGGCGAAAAGATCCGCGTCAACGCCATATCCGCCGGCCCGATCAAGACCTTGGCCGCCAGCGGCATCGGTGATTTCCGCCTGATCCTGCGCTGGAATGAACTGAATGCCCCGCTGCGAACGAATGTTTCGATTGACGATGTCGGTCATTCCGGCCTGTACCTGCTGTCCGACCTGTCCTCGGGCGTGACCGGAGAAATCCATCATGTCGATGCAGGCTATCACACGGTTGGCATGCTCAACCCGGCCAGCGCCGGCGATCTGTCAGACCTGCTCGGCCAGTTCCGGAAGGACTGAGACACGTGGCCGGCAACAGCTTTGGAACCATGTTCCGGTTCACGACATTCGGTGAAAGCCATGGGCCGGCCTTGGGATGTGTGGTGGATGGCGTTCCCCCCCGCATCCCCCTGTCCGAAGAGGACATCCAGACATGGATGGACCAGCGGAAACCCGGCACAAGCCGCTTTGTGACCCAGCGGCGGGAGCCTGATACAGTCAAGATCCTGTCCGGGGTGTTCGATGGGCAGACGACCGGAACGCCGATCGGGCTTCTGGTGGAGAATGTCGACCAGCGCTCCCGGGATTATGGGGACATCGCCAACCAGTTCCGCCCCGGGCATGCTGACCTGACTTACCAGCTGAAGTATGGCATCAGGGATTATCGCGGTGGTGGGCGTTCATCGGCACGTGAAACGGCAATGCGGGTGGCTGCCGGTGCCATTGCCCGCAAGGTTCTGGACCACCTTGTCCCCCACGGGATTTCCATACGCGGTGCCATGGTGCAAATGGGCCCTCACCGGATTGACCGCAACCGCTGGAACTGGAACACGGTGGGGCAAAACCCCTTCTTCTGTCCCGATGCCGTTGCCGCAGCGGAATGGGAAGGCAGGCTGGAAGAGGTCCGCAAGGCGGGTTCATCCTGCGGTGCCATTATCGAGGTCATTGCCGAGAACGTTCCGGCCGGGCTGGGGGAACCCGTCTATGACAAGCTGGATGCCGACCTGGCCCGGGCCATGATGTCCATCAACGCGGTCAAAGGGGTGGAAATCGGCGACGGCTTCGCGGCAGCAGCCCTGTCCGGGGAAGACAATGCCGACGAAATGCGGCAGACCGACAAGGGGGGTATCGCATTCCTGTCCAATCATGCCGGTGGTATTCTGGGCGGCATTTCCAGTGGTCAACCTATTGTCGTGCGCCTAGCCGTCAAGCCGACATCCTCTATCCTGACCCCCAGACGCAGCGTGGATCACGACGGACAGGACATCACCATCCGCACGACCGGGCGGCATGACCCCTGCGTCGGCATTCGCGCCGTTCCCGTGGCTGAAGCCATGGTAGCCGTCACGTTGGCCGATCACCTGCTGCGTCATCATGGGCAGTGTGGTTGGTGAACGACCGGGGCATGGAACAGCAAGGATACTGGCCCGTCGGCTAGCGGGCATCGGCCCTTTCCTTGCCCCGACTGATCTTGCGCCAGCGGGCAACGTTACGGTTATGCTCGTCCAAGGTCTCGGCAAAGACATGCCCGCCCGTACCGTCAGCAACAAAGTACAGGTCCTTTGTCTGTGCCGGTGCCAGAACAGCTGCAATGGACTCCCGCCCCGGGTTGGCAATGGGGCCAACCGGAAGCCCCGGACGGGTATAGGTATTCCACGGGTGATCCTGCTCCAGATCCTTGCGCAGCAGTGCCCTGTCCAAGCTGCCATCATCCGGGCTGAGACCATAGATAACCGTTGGATCAGACTGAAGAGGCATCCCCAGACGCAACCGATTGATAAAAACCGCGGCAACCCGTGGGCGTTCGCCGGGAACAGCGGTTTCCTTCTCGACAACAGACGCCAGGATCAACGCCTGCCGCCGGTCCTGCAGCGGAAGTCCCTCTACCCGCTGTGACCACAACGCCTCAAGGGTATCATCCATCGCCCCCATCATACGGCGCACCACCGCATCGCGGCTGTCCCCACGCATAATCTGCCATGTTTCCGGCAACAGGGTGCCTTCTCCCGGAGAAACCGTCAGCTCTCCATCAAGAACAGCCATATCGCGCACACGACTAAGCACTTCTGCGGTCGTCAAGCCCTCCGGAATGGTTAAAGGATAACGAACCATACCCGTTCCGGCAGCCAGCTGATCAAGAACAGCCGCCATCGATGCTCCCGCAGGAATGGCATATTCGCCGGCCTTCAGCGATGCACTGCGCCCGTCGATCCGGGCTGACAGCAGGAAGATCTCGGTATCCAGACGCCCGGGCAATAGCCCTGCCCCATGCAGACGTTCCGCGATGCCAGCCAAACCCGATCCACGCGGAATCAGGACCACAACATCCTGCTCATGCAATCCCGGCTCTCCATAACGCTGGTGAACCCGGAAAGCAAAGATGCCCGCACAGACCACCAACACACCGGCACACAGAAAGAATAATTTCCCCAGAAACCGCACGACACCCATCCCGAAAGCCCAACCAACCCTATACCAGAATCAAAGAACCGCCGCAGCCCATGCCCGGCGGTTCCTTCTTGTCAATAACCGGAAAACCCCGGATCAAACTGCCCCGATCACCAAGGAGGCGTTGGTCCCGCCAAACCCGAAGGAGTTTGACATCGCCACCTTGATCGAACGTTGCTTGGCCTGATTGGGCACCAGATCAACATCACACCCATCCAGCGGATCATTCAGATTCAATGTCGGCGGACACACCTGATCCTGCAAGGCCTTGACAGTATAAATTGCCTCAACAGCACCGGCAGCACCCAACAAGTGACCGATAGAGGATTTGGTCGACGACATGGACAAGGCCCGTGCCTGTTCACCAAACAGACGTTTCACCGCCCCCAGCTCGATTTCATCGCCCAGCGGGGTTGATGTACCATGGGCATTGATATAATCCACACCCGAGACATCCAAGCGGGCATCCCGCAACGCGTTGCGCATGGCGCGGAACGCACCGTTTCCATCCTCGGCCGGAGCCGTAATGTGGTGGGCATCACCGGACATCCCGTATCCCAGAACCTCGGCATAAATCTTCGCACCGCGCCGGCGGGCATGCTCATACTCTTCCAGAACCAGAACCCCGGCCCCTTCACCCATGACAAAGCCATCACGCCCCTTGTCCCAAGGCCGGGATGCCGTTTCCGGCGTATCATTGTAACCCGTGGACAAGGCCCTAGCAGAGGCAAATCCGGCAATCCCCAAACGGCAGACAGCTGCCTCGGCACCACCAGCAACCATGACATCGGCATCACCGTACTTGATAATACGCGACGCATCACCAATAGCATGGGCACCGGTTGAACAGGCCGTCACCACGGCATGGTTCGGTCCCCTGAATCCATAACGGATCGACACATGCCCGGAGACCAGGTTGATAAGGGAAGACGGAATAAAGAACGGGCTGATCTTGCGCGGGCCGTTGTTGGCAAGGGTCAGGGTCGATTCCGAAATGCTCGGCAATCCACCGATACCGGACCCGATAATAACACCGGTCCGCTCGCGCTCTTCCTCGTCGGAAGGCATCCACCCGGAATCTTCGACAGCTTCGATCGCAGCCGCAAGCCCGTAGACGATAAAGTCATCCATACGGCGCCGTTCTTTGGCTGCGGCTATCGCATCGGGGTCGAAGCGCCACGGATGACTGTCCTCTACCGGCACCTGGCCGGCAATGCGGGCCGGCAAATCGCCAACGTCAAAACGCTCGATAGGCCGAACACCCGACACGCCCTTCAGAATCTGCTCCCAGTTTCCCCGGACACCGCTACCCAGCGGGGTAACCATACCCAGCCCGGTAATGACCACTCGCCTCATCACACACTGTTTCCGTTATTGTTCCTGAGAAACGGTAACAAATCCGCAGGCTCCGGGTATGGCCCCACACCGTGGAAACCACCCCAAAGCCGGCAGACTTGTGCCGTAAAATCAGGCCGCGTTGGCCTCGATGAAGGAAATAGCATCCTTCACGGTCTGGATTTTTTCGGCTGCATCATCAGGGATTTCGACGCCGAATTCTTCCTCGAATGCCATGACCAGCTCGACGGTATCCAAGCTGTCGGCACCCAGATCGTTGATGAAGCTGGCGGTTTCGGTCACCTTTTCGGCCTCTACGCTCAGCTGTTCGATCACAATCTTCTTCACGCGCTCGGCGACGTTGCTCATTCGTCTGTTCCTCGGTTTCAGTTTTTGGCCGCTTCGGGAACACAGGATCCGAAGCTGGCCCGATTTGAACTTAATAACGCATCCGGTCAAGTAAAATCCGGGCACCAGCCCCGATCTTCGTCACCAGATCCGGCTGCAAGCGTTCTGACCTAACACAGGACAGAACACAATACCAGACCCGCAGAACACCAATACAGCGCCCTGACGGGAATCCTTGTCAGATCATGGCCATGCCGCCGTTGACATGCAGGGTCTGGCCCGTCACATACCCCGCCTCGCGCGAGGCAAGGTAGACAACAGCCGCTGCAATATCATCTGCAGACCCCATATGACCAGCAGGAATGCCTGCGTTCAGCTTTTCCTTGTGGGCTTCGGGCAGACTTTCCGTCATGGCCGTGGCGATAAAACCCGGGGCTACACAGTTGACGGTAATCCCGCGTGAGGCAACCTCGGCCGCCAGACTTTTCGACATCCCGATCAGGCCGGCTTTCGATGCCGCATAGTTGCACTGCCCCGGATTCCCGGTCACGCCGACAATCGAGGTCACAGAAACGATGCGTCCAAAACGGCGCTTCATCATCCCCTTCAGGCAGGAACGGGCCAGCTGGAACGAGCTGGTCAGGTTGACACGCAGCACCGAATCCCAGTCTTCGTCCTTGAGACGCAGGGCCAGGTTGTCACGGGTCAAGCCGGCGTTGTTAACCAGGATATCCACCTTACCCATAGCTGCTTCGGCAGCGGGCACCAGGGCTGCAACCGAATCCGGATCCGACAGGTTTGCCGGCGTTACGAACGCCCGCTCTCCCAGCTCGGCCGCCACCTGTTCCAGCGCATCACGGCGCGTTCCGGACAGGGCGACAACAGCCCCCCGGGCGTGCAGGGCACGGGCCACAGCCCCGCCAATGCCACCCGAGGCCCCGGTAATCAGGGCGCAGGCACCGCTCAGATCAAACATGGCTGGCCCTTTTCCTTGTCCGATTCCCCGGCGCAAAACCCGACAGATGCATCAGGCGACAGATGTGGTGAAGAAAGCATCGATATCCTCCGGTGTGTTCAGGGCCTGCGCAGACATGTCGCGGTCGATACGCCGGGCCAGCCCTGTCAGGACCTTGCCGGCACCACATTCAACCAGCTCTGTCACACCCTGCTCTTTCATGTACAAAACACTTTCGCGCCAGCGCACTGCGCCGGTAACCTGCTCGACCAGAAGGCGCCGAATGGTGTCCGGGTCCTGCACAGCGGTCGCTGTCACATTGGCCACAACCGGCACCACAGGCGGTGCGATGGCAACAGACGCCAGAGCCTCGGCCATGGCATCGGCCGCAGGCTGCATCAGGGCGCAGTGGAAAGGCGCCGACACCGGCAACATGACTGGCCGCCTAGCACCACGCCCCACAGCAATTGCAATGGCCCGTTCAACTGCGGCAAGGCTTCCCGATATCACGACCTGCCCTGGCGCGTTGTCATTGGCGGCCTGGCACACTCCCCCGTCACGGGCAGCCTCGGCAGCAATGGCGCGGGCTTCCTCAAGATCGAGACCCAACAAGGCGGCCATGGCACCTTCCCCGACCGGAACCGCCTGCTGCATGGCCCGGCCCCGAATCCGCAACAACCGGGCTGTATCCGTTATGCTCAGAGCGCCCGCGGCACACAGGGCCGCGTATTCGCCCAGGGAATGCCCGGCAACGAATGAAGCGGCTGTTGCCAGATCAAGGCCCCGGCTTTCCAGAATCCGGACAACCGCCATTGAAACGGCCATAAGGGCCGGCTGGGCATTTTCGGTCAGGGTCAGCGCGTCGCCCGGCCCCTCGGCCATCAGGGCAGACAGATTCTGGCCCAAGGCGTCATCAACTTCCTGATAAACCGCCCGGGCAACCGGAAACGCATCACCCAGCGCACGCCCCATACCGACGGCCTGTGACCCCTGGCCGGGAAAAACAAATGCACGTAACATCCGTAGTACTGACCTTTGTTCCGGACATGAATTGAAAGAACGCGGCGAAGGTGATGACCCCGGACGCCGATGTCAAGTCATACCGTCATGCAGCATTCGCCAAACGATGGAAAACAAACAGAAAGTGTCCACCTGCCCCCAAATACCCGGAAACAGCTGCCCGAATGGCCCGGTTTTGCTTGCCTGCCGGGCAAAATGGCGTATAGTGCCGCCCTTCGTTACTCCTTGCCGGATGGTCCGGCTATGCTCGCAGCCCCCAAGATACGGGGTGCGGGAAGAGAATCCAGAAGGGGTTTATATAATGCCTTTGTACGAAAGCGTGCTTATCGCCCGCCAGGATATCTCCACCCAGCAGGTGGAAACCTTGGCCGATGAGCTTTCCGGCATTGTCACCGAACGCGGTGGCAAAATTGCCAAAAAAGAATTCTGGGGCCTGCGCAGCTTGGCTTACCGGGTCAGCAAGAACCGCAAGGGTCACTACGTCCTGCTGCACATCGATGCACCAGCCGATGCTGTCCTAGAAATGGAACGCGTCATGCGTCTCAATGAAGACGTGCTGCGCTACATGACCCTGCGTGTTGATGCCCTAGAGGAAGGTCCTTCGGCCATCCTGCAGCAGAAGGGAGAGCGCGAGCAGCGTGGCCCCCGTGGTCCGCGTGGCCCCCGTGAAGGCGGCTTCCGCAACGACCGTGGCCCGCGTGAAGACCGCGGCCCCCGTGAAGGCGGCTTCCGCAATGACCGCAACGACCGTGCCGAGGGAGTCAACTGATGGCTGCGCCCCGTCGTCCGTTTTTCCGCCGCCGCAAGACCTGCCCCTTCTCGGGCAATGGTGCGCCGACAATTGACTACAAGGACATCAAGCTCCTGCAGCGCTACATTTCCGAGCGCGGCAAGATCGTTCCATCCCGCATCACTGCAGTTTCGGCAAAAAAGCAGCGTGAGCTGGCCCGCGCCATCAAGCGCGCACGCTTCATGGCCCTGCTGCCTTACGTCGTGAAGTAAGGGAGCACGGTCCATGGAACTGATTCTGCTTGAACGCATCGAAAAACTTGGCCAGATGGGCGATGTTGTCCGGGTCAAGTCCGGATATGCCCGCAACTTCCTGCTGCCGCAGCGCAAGGCTCTGCGCGCAAACAAGGACAATATGGCCTACTTCGAGCGCCAGCGCGCAGAGATCGAGGCTGTCAACCTGAAGCGTCGCGATGAAGCCGCAGCGGTTGCCGCAAAGATGGACGGCGTCCGCGTCGTCCTGATCCGCCAGGCATCCGAAGGCGGGCACCTTTATGGTTCCGTCGCAGCACGTGACATCCAGGAAGCCCTGCGCGAAGCCGGCTACAAGGTCGAGCGTCGCCAGGTTATCCTGAACACGCCGCTGAAGAGCCTGGGAAGCTATACAGTGCCTGTCAGCCTGCACCCGGAAGTATCGGTGGATGTGGCGGTTGTAATCGCCCGTTCTGCTGCCGAGGCAGAAGAACAGCAGAAGGTCGCCAGCGAAGAGCAGGCTGCCCCCGCTGAAGAAATCTTCGAGGACAGCGTTCTGGAAGAAGGCGACGAAACAGAAGCCTGAGCCACTTGGCCCAAGCACCTGTTGCCATGAAAACCGCCCCGGACCGGGGCGGTTTTTTCATGCAACAACGTTACCCCATCACGACTGACAGACACATATCCGGAACCGGAACGGAACCTGTGCGCACATCCCACCAGACAGGTTCTGTTTTCGCCAAAGAAGAGCTTTGGCGCGGATGAAAAGCCGGTGTATTCTCCGCCCCATGAACAGTTATTCCGCCTCGACCTCTGCACCGGACGCCCCGGACCGGGATTCCGTCCTTCGCGTGCCACCGCACAATATCGAAGCCGAGCAGGCCCTGCTCGGCGCGATCTTCCAGTCCAACCGCGCCTATGAACGGGTCAGCGAGTTCCTGACGCCCGACCATTTCAGCAATGTCCTGCATGCGCGCATCTATGCAACATGCGGGCGCCTGATCGAACAGGGGCACATTGCCAACCCGCTGACCCTGAAAGCCTATCTGGAGCAGGACCCCCTTCTACAGGACGCCGGCGGCCCACAGTACCTGGCGCAGCTGGCCAATGCCGTGGTCACCATTGTCAACGCTGCGGATTACGGGCGCCTGATCCATGATCTGGCGCTGCGGCGGGAATTGATCGATCTTGGCCAGAGCATGGTCAACGATGCGTTTGTGGTGGATTTCGAACGCACCGCCATGAACCAGATCGAAGGCGCGGAACAAAAACTCTATGACTTGGCCACCACCGGCCATCAGGAGGGAGGATTCCAGGAGTTCCGGCTGGCGCTCAACACGGCGGTCAGCATGGCCGAAGCCGCCCACCGCCGTGAAGGGCAGTTGTCTGGCGTTCCCACGGCACTGACCGACTTGGACAAAAAGCTGGGCGGGCTGCACCCGTCCGACCTTCTGATCTTGGCAGGGCGTCCGTCGATGGGGAAAACCGCCCTAGCCACCAACATCGCGTTCAATGCCGCCCGCCTGTACAAGGAGCGCGTGGATGCCTCCGGCAACCGCGAGGTTATTGACGGGGCCAAGGTTGCCTTCTTTTCGCTGGAAATGTCCGCCGAACAGCTGGCCACCCGTCTTTTGGCACAGGAAGCGGAGATCAGTTCCCACAAGATCCGCACCGGGGAACTATCCAAGGAAGATTTCAAGCGTATGGTGCAGATCAGCCAAGACCTGCACACCCTGCCCCTTTATATTGATGATACACCGGCGCTGTCGGTCTCGGCCGTACGCACGCGCTGTCGGCGGCTGGCCCGCCAGCATGGCCTAGGCCTGGTGGTGATTGACTATCTGCAGCTTCTGTCCGGAACGCCCGGGGTCCGCAGTGAAAACCGGGTCAACGAGGTTTCGGCCATCACCCGCGGCCTGAAGGCCTTGGCCAAGGAGCTGAACGTGCCGGTCATTGCCCTGTCCCAGCTTTCCCGTGCGGTGGAACAGCGGGACGACAAACGACCACAGCTGTCGGACCTGCGTGAGTCAGGCTCTATCGAGCAAGATGCCGACGTGGTGATGTTTGTCTACCGCGAGGAATATTACCTGTCCCGTGCCGAACCGGCCCGGAAGGGTGATGAAAACGAAGACCGTTTCCAGGAACGCCACCGGGTATGGATGGAGCGATGCGAAAAAGCCCACAACGTGGCCGAAGTCATTGTTGCCAAGCAGCGTCACGGCCCCATCGGCACCGTGAACCTGTACTTTGACGGCAACTATACAAAATTCGGTAATTACATTGCCCCGGACCACCTGCCCCATGACCGTCATTGAACAGGAGCGGATCCGCACCGGTGGCTTGCTGACCATCGATGTCTCTGCCGTAGTCCGGAACTGGGACACCATGCGCCGGCGCATGGGCAACGGGCGTGACTGTGGTGCCGTGGTCAAGGCGGACTGTTACGGGCTGGGTGCAACACAGATTGCCCCTGCCCTTGCCCGCAGGGGATGCCGGGTGTTCTTTGTCGCCATGCCCGGAGAAGGGATCGCCCTGCGCCGGGTCCTGCCCGATCCGGATGTGGCCATTCACGTCCTGACCGGTCCTCTGGATGATGGGGCCGAGTTGACGGCTCACCACCTGACTCCGGTTCTAAACACGCCTGAACAGCTGGCTGCCTGGCAAACGCATGCCCCCGGCAGGCCGTTTACACTGCATGTAGATACCGGCATGAACCGGCTGGGCGTGCCCTTGTCTGCTTTCATGGCCCTGCCTGACTCCTGCTCACCGGCCGTTATCATGTCACACCTAGCCTGCGCCGACGAGCCGGGGCACCCCCTCAATGCCCTTCAACAGCAACGCTTTGCCACCGCACGGGCACGGTTCCCGGGTGCAGTAGCCTCCTTGTCCAATTCGGCTGGCATGTTCCGTGGGGATGATTTCCTGTTCGACCTCGGGCGCCCGGGCATTGCCCTGTACGGGGGCAACCCGGTCCCCGGACAATCCAACCCGATGCACCCGGTGGTACGCCTTGACCTGAGGGTTCTCCAGGTCCGGGAAATTGACACTGCAGGAACGGTTGGCTATGGTGCAACCCGCCCGGTAAGTCCGGGCATGCGCTTGGCGATCGTCGCTGCTGGCTATGCAGACGGGCTGCTGCGTACCTTGGGGGACCAAGGAAGCGGGATGATACACGGGGCTAGGGTTCCGATCCTGGGACGGGTTTCCATGGACCTGATCACATTTGATATTTCGGCCCTCCCCGCCGGCTCTGTCTGCCCCGGGGATTACGTGACCGTGCTGGATGCACACCACGGCATCGACAGCTTGGCTGCCGAAGCTGGTACATTGGGCTATGAAATTCTGACCGGGCTGTCCGGTCGCTACACACGCACCTGGACCGGAAGCTGACCTGATGAACACGTCCCCCCATGTGGATACTGCCCTTGATTTCATGGCCCTGGTCGGGCGCGTGTTCCTGAGCTTTGTGGAACGGGCCGGACGGCTGTCGGTCTTTACCGGAGTTGTGCTGTTCCATTGCCTTACGCCGCCGCTTTACATGCGGTCCTTGGTGCGCCAGATGGTGGAGATCGGGTACTATTCCCTGCCCGTGGTGGGCCTGACCACCCTGTTTTCCGGCATGGTCTTGGCTCTACAAAGCTATACCGGGTTTGCCCGCTTTTCGGCTGAAAGCGCCGTAGCCACCGTTGTGGTGATTTCCATGACCCGGGAACTGGGGCCTGTTCTGGCCGGGCTGATGGTGGCCGGTCGCGTCGGGGCCTCGATGGCGGCCGAACTGGGGACAATGCGCGTTACCGAACAGATTGACGCCCTGACCACGCTGTGCACAAACCCGTTCCGTTATCTGGTTGTACCCCGTGTCCTAGCAGCCACCCTGATGCTGCCGCTGTTGGTTCTGGTCGGTGATATCATCGGGGTGTTCGGCGGTTATATGATCGGAACGTGGAAGCTTGGCTCCAACCCGGCTATCTATATCCAGCGGACTTGGGAATACGTGCAGGCGATGGATGTCATATCCGGGCTGGTCAAGGCCGGGGTATTCGGCTTCCTCATTTCCCTGACCGGCTGCTACAACGGATACTACTCCGATCGCGGCGCACAGGGAGTTGGACAGGCCACCCGCAACGCCGTGGTTTCAGCCTCGATCCTGATCCTGATCTTCAATTACATGATGACGGAGTTGTTCTTCACCCAATGACCACACCCACGGCAGACAACCCGCCCAAGATCAGCCTGACCGATGTCAGCAAATCTTTTGGAAGCAAGACGGTTCTCAACGGCGTCACGCTGGATGTCATGCGTGGCGAGAACGTCGTTGTCATCGGAGGATCAGGAACGGGGAAGTCCGTCCTGCTGAAGTGCATCCTTGGCCTGATGAAACCGGACCGAGGATCTATCCGTGTTGACGGGGCGGAGATGACACGCCTTGGCTCACGCGCCCGCGACCGCATGTCCCGCAAATTCGGCATGCTGTTCCAGGGGGCGGCCCTGTTTGATTCCCTGCCGGTCTGGGAAAATGTAGCCTTTGGACTGATCCAGGGTGGACAGATGGACAGGGCACGGGCACGGAACCGGGCACTGGAAAAACTGGCCCAAGTCGGCCTGGGGGAAGATGTCGCCGATCTTCACCCGTCAGAACTGTCCGGCGGCATGCAAAAGCGTGTCGGACTGGCCCGCGCCATTGCCGGGGAACCAGAAATCATCTTCTTCGACGAACCGACAACCGGGCTGGACCCGATCATGGCCGATGTGATCAACGACCTGATCATCAAGTGCGTACGGGAACTGGGAGCCACGGCTGTCACCATTACCCACGACATGACCTCGGCACGTAAAATCGCCGACCGCATTGCCATGCTGTACCAAGGGCGGATGATCTGGACCGGCACTGCCGCACAGGTATTTGAATCCGGCAATCCATTTGTTGACCAGTTTGTACACGGTCGGGCCGAAGGGCCGATCCAGATGACGGTCAGGGCCTGACCCCGTGGCACGGGCGGCAAGCCAGTTTTCCTGCCAAAGCTGTGGCAGCGTGTTCCCCCGCTGGGCCGGCCGTTGTGACGGGTGCGGAGAATGGAATACCCTGGTGGAGGAAAATCGCCCCGGCACGGGACCAAAAGCCATGGCCGGTGCAAAGTCGGGGCGCCGGATCGATCTGGTCGGTCTGGAAGGACAAAGCAAGATCCCCCCGCGCATGCCTACCGGTATTGCCGAACTGGACCGGGTCTGCGGGGGTGGCCTAGTCCCCGGGTCGGCTCTTCTGGTGGGTGGCGATCCCGGTATCGGCAAATCCACCCTTTTGCTGCAGGCTGCGGCTGCACTGGCCGGAACCGGGCTGAAGGTTGCCTATATCTCCGGCGAGGAAGCCGTTGATCAGGTCCGTCTGCGCGCCGCCCGTCTGGGTCTGTCGCCGGCTACCGTCGGGCTGGCATCGGCCACCAATGTCGGGGACATTGTTGCCACTCTGGAAGAGAATGATCGCCCGCAGGTGGTGGTGATTGACTCTATCCAGACCATGTACCTGGACACCCTAGATTCAGCCCCGGGCAGCGTGGCCCAAGTCCGTGCCTGCTCGCACGAACTGATCCGACTGGCCAAACGACGCGGCTTTGCCCTGTTCCTGGTCGGGCATGTCACCAAGGAAGGTGCCTTGGCCGGACCACGGGTGATGGAACACATGGTCGATACCGTCCTGTATTTCGAAGGTGAACGCGGACACCATTTCCGGATCCTCCGGGCGGTGAAAAACCGCTTTGGTGCCACCGACGAAATCGGCGTGTTTGAGATGACCGACACCGGCCTAGGGGAAGTTCTCAACCCCTCGGCGCTGTTCTTGGCCGAACGGCGTGGAAATATCTCGGGCAGCTGCGTGTTTGCCGGCATAGAGGGCACCCGCCCGGTGCTGGTGGAAATACAGGCCCTGGTCTCCTCGTCCGGGGGGGGGTCACCCCGCCGGGCCGTGGTCGGGTGGGACAGCAGCCGCCTGTCCATGATTATGGCGGTACTGGAGGCACGTTGCGGCCTTGCCCTGGGATCAAATGACGTATATCTGAATGTTGCCGGGGGGTTGCGGATCGGTGAACCGGCCGCCGACTTGGCCGTTGCAGCCGCCTTGGTGTCGGCAGCCTGCGGTACGCCGGTCCCAGCTGATCTTGCCGTTTTCGGTGAAGTCGGCCTGTCCGGGGAAATCCGGGCGGTAACCCAAGGTGAAGCCCGCCTGAAGGAAGCCGCCAAGCTTGGCTTTGCCGAGGCGCTGTCTCCGCGCCGGCGCCAGAAACCCGGCGCACGCGGGGGAACCGGCACTGTAGATGGCATGGCCGTACGGGAAATCGGTCATTTGCAGGACCTAGTTGCCCTGTTCCCTGCAAAGGCCCTGCGCAAGCAGGACTGTGACGCGGAAGCCTGAGACTACAAAACAGCCGGATACCTGTCCGGCACTGCCCGGGGATTACCATGATGGACTCTGTGCCCTTGACCTTTCTGGATCTTGTTGTCCTGGCCGTGGTGCTGATTTCCGCCGCCTTGGCCTTTTTCCGGGGCTTTGTACACGAGGTGCTAGCCATTGCCGCCTGGGTCGGGGCCGGATTTGCTGCCATGTACGGATTTCCGTTGGCCCGTCCCTTTGCACGCGATGCCATTCCCCTGCCTTGGGCCGCTGATGGAGCCGCTGCGGTTGGCCTGTTTCTGGTAACCCTTGTCACCTTATCGCTTCTGACCAAGGCCCTGTCTGGCCAGGTTCAGGGCAGCCGCCTGAACTCCCTTGACCGCTCGCTTGGCTTCCTGTTCGGCCTGGCCCGGGGGGTTGTCGTCATGGCCTTTGCCTTTATGGTCCTGTCATGGGTTTATCCGACGGCAGAAGGACGGCCACAGTGGATATCCGGCGCCCGGACCCTGCCACTGGTCGAAGCCGGTACCGATGCCCTGCGATCCCTGATCCCCGACCATCTGAAGACAGAAGAAGCCAAGGCCCGTGGCCTGACACGCCAGACCCAAGAAGACGTGCGCCGGGCCATAGAAGCCAAGGCCCTGTACGACAAACTGTCCCGCCCAAGCCCAAGCACAACATCTGGATCACCCACCCCAGCGCTTGCCCCAACGCTGCAACCGGGGTATGACAGCGCAGCCAGCAGCAGCCTGGACCAGTTGTTCCAGGACGAAGCATCCCGGCAGCCCCCCGACGAGAGGCCATGATGGTCAAATTTCCTGCGTTTCCGTTTCCTCTGAATAGCCCGGATGACGACAAGCCGCAGGAAGAGTGCGGCGTTTTCGGTATTTTTTCCGACCCTGACGCCGCAGCGCACACAGCTCTTGGCCTGCATGCCCTGCAACACCGTGGCCAGGAAGCGGCGGGGGTTGTGTCCTGCGACGGAGAGAACTTCCATACCCACAAGGGACTGGGGCACGTCCACCGGGTCTTCCGGCCCGAGGCCGGGATCCCAGGCCTGCCGGGAACCATGGCCATTGGTCACGTGCGTTACTCCACGTCGGGCGATACGGCCCTGCGCAATGTCCAGCCCCTGTACGCCGACCTGGCCTGTGGCGGCATTGCCCTTGCCCATAACGGCAACCTGACCAATGCGCTGACCCTGCGCCACCAGCTGGTCCAGCAGGGCTGTATCTTCCAGTCCACCAGCGATACCGAGGTGATCATCCAGCTGATGGCCCGGTCACGCAAGGCTTCGGTGGAAGACCGCCTGATCGATGCCCTGTCCCAGGTGGAAGGGGCCTTCTCCCTTGTGGTCATGACCGCCGATACCCTGATTGGGGTGCGGGATCCACACGGTTTCCGCCCCTTGGTGCTGGGCAGCCATGGCGATGCCACCCTGTTTGCATCGGAAACCTGCGCACTGGATATCATCAGCGCCGAATACGTGCGGGATATCGAGCCCGGGGAAATGGTGGTGATCAACCGTGCCGGCCTGCGGTCCATGCGGCCTTTCCCCACGGTCGGACGGCGGTTCTGTATTTTTGAATACATCTACTTTGCCCGTCCGGATTCCGTCTGCGAAGGGCTGAGTGTCTATGACATGCGCAAAAAAATCGGCATGGAACTGGCGCGGGAAGCCCCGGTTACGGCCGATGTTGTGGTGCCGGTTCCAGATTCCGGCATTCCCGCTGCCTTGGGATATGCCCAGGAAAGCGGCATCCCCTTCGAACTGGGGATCATCCGCAACCATTATGTCGGGCGGACCTTTATCCAGCCGACCCAGAAAACCCGCGATATCGGCGTACGGCGCAAACACAACGCCAACCGTCTGTATCTGGAAGGCAAGCGGGTGGTCCTGGTTGATGACAGCATCGTGCGTGGCACAACCTCCACCAAGATCGTGGACATGGTCCGCCAAGCCGGTGCCGCCGAGGTACACCTGCGAATTTCGTCTCCCCCAACGGCCCACCCGTGCTATTTCGGGATCGACACGCCGGAACGGGAGAAACTGCTGGCCTCCCGCTTTGATGTTCCGGGCATGGCTCGCATCCTGGGGGTAGACAGTCTGGCCTTTATTTCGGTCGATGGCCTGTACCGTGCCGCCGGCCAGCCCGGACGGAACGAACAGAACCCCGGTTTCTGTGATGCCTGCTTTACCGGCGATTATGTCTCGAAACTGACCGATCTGGCCACGCCAGATACCCTGCGGGTGGTATCCCGCCTGAACGAACACCGCCGTAGCATCTGACTACACAAGGATCTGAACAGCCGTGAGCAAACGACTGGAAGGGCGGATTGCCCTGGTAACCGGGGCCTCCCGCGGGATCGGGCGGGCCCTTGCCCGCCACCTCGCCACCGAGGGCGCCACCGTTGTGGCCGTTGCCCGCACACAGGGGGCTCTGGAAGAGCTGGACGATGAAGTCCATGCCGCATGCGGAACCCGCCTAGTTCTGGTGCCCGAAGACCTACGCAAAACCGACCGGATCGACCAGATGGCCGCCGCCCTGTACCAAAGGTTCGGACGGCTGGACATTCTGGTTGGCAATGCCGGTCTTCTGGGGCAACTGGGACCGGTCGGGCACATCAAGCCCAAGACGTTCGACGATGTGATGAACACCAACCTGCGCGTCAACTGGGAGCTGATCCGTTATGTGGATCCGCTGCTGCGCCTTTCCGATGCCGGGCGGGCGGTGTTTGTGACCAGCTCGGTCGCGCGGGCACCACGGGCTTACTGGGGTCCCTACGCCGCATCCAAGGCTGCTCTGGAGGTTCTGGTCAGAACTTGGGCGGAAGAAGTCAGGCAAACCCCGCTGCGGGTCAACCTGTATGACCCGGGCGGCACCCGTACCCGGATGCGGGAACAGGCATTCCCGGGGGAGGATCCGCAAACCCTGCCCCCGCCAGAGGTTCATGCCGTACCCATTCTGGACCTGGTGGCTGCGGGCTGCCCGCACCATGGGGCAACCATCACGTACAGGGAACAGGTGGCAACGCCGCTCTGAGCGACCCGCCCTAGAACAGGAAAACAGCCCCGATCCCTAGGGCCAGAACAAACATCCCCCCCCAGAACAGCGGGTAGAAGTGGGTGTCGATCACCGTTCTGGCCTTGGTACCGTACATGCGGAACAGCCAGGCCACAAACAGGAAACGGGCACCACGGGTCAAGGCACAGGCCAGAACAAACGCCGGCAGATTCATCTGCGCCACACCGCCAGCGATCGTAACCAGCTTGAAGGGAATGGGCGTCAAGCCCTTTGCCACAATAATCCAGGCACCCCATTCCGCAAAACCGTCACGAAACACGTCAAAGGCATCCTGCAGGCGATAGGCCTCGATAATCGGCCGGCCGACCAGCTCGTACAGGCCTGCGCCGATCGCATAACCAAAAAGCCCCCCCAGAACAGACATAAGGGTACACCACAGGGCCGCCCGTATAGCCCGGTCTGGCCTAGACAGGGCCACCGCCATCAGGATGGGATCTGGGGGAACCGGAAAGAACGAAGCCTCGGCAAAGGAAACCAACCCCAGAACCGGGATGGCCCGGGGGCCCTCCGCCACACGCAGGGTCCAGTCATACAGGCGGCGAATCAGCCCCTTGCGGACAGATGGGGATGCAACAGGAACCGTTTCGGACAATCTGGACACAATCATCAAACCCAAGCGAACAGAAACAGGCCGCCAGATTGCCTGTCCCGGCACAAAAATACAGCCCTTTTTCCGACAGTCCTGTTCAAAATCCACCACCACACCGCATATAGGCGTCATGACCGGGCAGAATACCCTTCAGGACACCGGATAGAAATATCTTGATGATTCATCGTCCTGCCCTGAAGCTGACAGGACAGCCCCGTACGGTGCCCTGCTCCGGCGCTCCGGGCTTTTGTTGCGTCATCCCTGTACAGACACCCTGCCCCCTGCCTTTCCCATACGGATGCGGAGTGCACTCCATGACGAAACGCTTTATCCCGGTTGTGCTTGCAGCCTTTCTACCCCTTACCGCGACAGCAGCACCTCTGACCTTCAATACCGAGGACTGGTTTCCCTACAACTACACCAAAAACGGAAAGGTTGTCGGGTCATCGACCGAACTGATCAAGCTGATCGGCAAGAATGCCGACGTTGAATATGAAATTGTGCTTGGCCCGTGGAACAAATCCTACACCGAGGCCCTGAACCTCCCCGGCAAGTGTGTTTATACCACTGCTGTCACCGACGAAAGAAAGCCCCTGTTCAAATGGGTGTATCCCATCGATACAACCCGGCTGATCATCTACAAACTCAAGGGCAAACCCCTGACCGCATCATCACTGGATGATCTAAAGGGCAAGAAAATCGGCAGCTATACCGATGATGCCGCGGCTGAATTCCTGAAGAGCAAAGGTTTCACCGTGGATGAAGCCCCGGCAGACAACGTCAATCCAAAGAAACTGGTAACCGGGCGCATCGATGCCTGGATCACAACCGATACATCCGGCCTGAAACTGGCCAAGGAAGCCGGTGTGGAGGTCGAGGAAGTGATGGTTGCCCATGAACATCCGCTGGGACTGGCCTGCAACAAATCGGTTGATGATGCCGTGATCGCCAAAATGCAGAAAGCACTGGACGACCTGATTGCATCGGGCGAAGCCGACAAGATCCGGCAAAGCAAGTTCCAGATGCAAGAGTAGACAGTATGCCCGGCCCTAGACATCTCTGCAGCCATACCAGCGCCCTTGTGGCCTGTTTTATGGCTCTTGCCCCGGTCCCGGCCGGGGCCGGGCGACTTGTGTTCAATACGGAAGAATCGCCTCCGTTCAACTACTTCCAGGACGGGAAGGTTGTCGGAACATCGGCTGATATTGTGCGACGCATCGCCAAAGATGCCGACATTGCGTATGACATCATCGTCGGCCCCTGGAAAAAGAGTTACAACAATGCTCTGCACCAGGATGGGCACTGCGTCTTCTCAACAAAGTTTACCGAAGCCAGGGAACCTCTTTTCAAATGGGTTATGCCGATCGAAATCAGCAAATCCGTGATCTACAAACTCAAGGGCGATCCCTTCAAGGCACTGTCCCTGGAGGACCTGCGCGGCAAGAAGATTGGATCGTACAGCAACGACATCTGGGTTGGTTACCTGCGCGACGCCAACATCGAGGTCGAGGAAGCCAACAGCGATTACGTCAACATGAACAAACTGAAGACAGGGCGTATAGACCTGTGGGCCGGCGGCGAAGGCGACGAACAGGTGGCCCGCGAGGCCGGTATAGAGGTCGAGGAAGCGCTGGTCTTTGCTGAGAATGTCATCGGGTTGGCGTGTAACAAAAATATTGATGACCATATCATCGAACGGTTGCAGGAGGCTCTTGACCAGCTTAACGCATCCGGAGAGGCTGAAGAGATACGCCGGTCCCGATACCAAACGCCTGTCCCGTGATTTTGGACCTGTAACAAGGGGAACTGTTACAATGCCGGAATGCCGTGGCCCTGTCCTTTTCCTCAGTCTGGTGCTTGCGTGTGCACCAGCCGGTGCACAGCCGCTTGTGTTCAACACAGAAGAATGGGCACCCTACAACTATATGGAAAACGGGCGGGTTGCAGGCACATCCACCGACATTGTCCGCCTGATCGCCAAGAACGCAGACATTGATTATGAAACCGTTCTGGGGCCATGGAACCGGTCCTATAACACCGCCCTGAACCACCCGGGAAACTGCGTGTTCTCCACCGTCATCACCGATGAACGCAAACCCCTGTTCAAATGGGTCGCCCCCATTGAAAGAACCCGCCTGGTCTTGTTCAAGCTGCGCGGAAACAGCCTCACAACCACATCCTTGTCCGACGTGAAAAATATGAAGATCGGCAGCTACAAGGGATCGGTCGAGGTCGAGTATCTGGAAGCGCGTGGCCTGACCGTAGAAGAAGCGCCGGCTGATTACGTCAATGCCAGCAAACTGAAAAGTGGCCGTATCGATTTGTGGGCAACAGCCGATACATCGGTTCGTCAGGCCCGTGAGGCCGGAGTGGAGATAGAACCAGCCCTGGTCTTCAGCGAGAATGATCTGGGACTGGCCTGCAACCTGGCCACCGATGATGCCATTATTGCCAAGCTACAGGCTGCGCTGGATGCCATCAACGCCTCCGGCGAGGCCGACAAAATACGCCAGTCCAAATTCTGAAATAATCTGACCGGTTCACAGGGGATACCACCATGAAGTCATTTTCTGCCATTGCCCTTCTGGCCACCCTTGTCATCGGACCGGCGGTAAAACCCGGTACGGCCATGGCCCAGGGGCAAACACTGATCTTCAACACCGAAGAGTGGTTTCCCTATAATTACGCCAAGGGCGACAGTGTGGTCGGCACAGCAACCGAGCTGGTCAAACGTATCGCCAGCAAGGCCGGTATTCCCTATACGATTACGCTCGGCCCGTGGAACCGCTCCTATAACAATGCGCTGACGCTTCCCAATCATTGTGTGTATTCCACCAATATCACCGAGGAACGCCGGCCCCTGTTCAAATGGGTTGCTCCCATCGAGAATGCCCGCTGGGTTGTCTACAAGAAAAAGGGAAGCCTGATAGAGGCCAAATCCCTGGAAGACCTGCGCAACCGCGTGTTTGGCGGCTATCTGGGTGATGCCATTGCCACCTATCTGAAAAACAATGACTTCAAGGTGGAGGAAGCCGCCAGCGATCACATCAACCCCCGCAAACTGGAAGCCGGACGCATTGATGTGTGGGCTACCTACGATGCCTCGGGGCTGAAACTGGCTCAGGACAGCGAAGTCGAGATCGAACTGGTACTTCCGATCCGCGACAACGAATTGGGGCTGGCATGCAACAAAATGGTCGATGACAACGCCGTTATGGCCATGCAAAAAGCCCTGAACGAGCTCAATGCATCCGGCGAAGCCGATGCCATCCGCAAATCCAAGCTCTGATCCCGGGCGACAGCACAAGGATCAAGACTCATGACCAGCTTTCGCGTTCCTGTCATCCTTGTTCTGGTATTGGCCTCCCATGCTGCCAGATCAGAGCCCCTGATCTTCAATACAGAAGACTATTACCCGTACAATTATCTGGAAAATGGCAAGATCACCGGAACATCAACGCGCATTGTCGCCTTGATGGCAGAAAAAGCAGGTGTTTCGTACCGCCTGGTCACCGGTCCTTGGCAGCAGTCTTTCAGCAATGCCCTGAGCCAGAACAACAATTGTGTCTTTTCAGCGATCTTCAGCGAAGAGCGGAAAGATCTTTTCAAATGGGTCCTGCCCATAGACACCATGCGGATGGTCATCTACAAGCTGAAGGATAGCCCCCTGACAGCCAAAACCCTTGATGATCTCAAGGAGCATACCATTGGTGGGTACAGCGGCGATGCATCAGCATCCTATCTGAAGCTGCGCGGCTTCCGGGTCGATGAAACCACAACAGACAGCCTGAACCCCATGCGCCTGCGCACCAAGCGGATCGATGCCTGGGCCACATCAGACTTTCTTGGCCCCAAACTGTCCAAGGAAGCCGGCATAGACGTTGAACCCCTTCTTGTTGTCAGCGAACGCCCCATGGGGTTGGCCTGCAACAAGTCAATTGATGATGTTACTATAAAAAAACTTCAGGACTCACTGGATGCAATGAATAAAAATGGTGAAGTGGAAAAAATAAGAAGCGATAAAAAATAGAAAAACGACACAAAAACTAAATACATATGAACGCATATTACAGATAACATATTGACCTTGGATAAAAATTAGTAGTTTAATCATCCGGCGCGTGGCGAGTGGAATTTCTGTGATTAAGCCCATCAAAAACGGGGAGTGTCCTGATGTTCAAACGCTTTTTGCCTGCTCTTGCCCTGCTCGTGGCACCGGGTGTGGCTGCAGCCCAGACCTTGACCTTCAATACTGAAGAATGGTTCCCCTACAACTATGCCAAGGATGGCAAGGTTGCCGGCACGGCCACCCAAATTGTGGAACGGGCTGCACAGGCTGCACAGGTCCCCTACACCATTGCCCTCGGGCCATGGAACCGGGCCTACAACACAGCCCTGACGCAGAAAGACAACTGCGTTTATTCGACCACCGTCACCGACGAGCGCAAGCCCCTGTTCAAGTGGGTCACGCCCGTGGAAACCGTGAAGTGGGTGGTCTACAAGGCCAAGGGCAACGCCCTGACGGCTGCATCCATGGACGATCTGAAAGGCAAGAAGATCGGTGGCTATGTCGGGGACGCCGTGGCCAACTACATGAAGAGCCAAGGCTTCACTGTTGACGAAGCCCCCGGCGATGATGCCAACCCGAAAAAGCTGCAGGCCGGGCGTATCGACGCGTGGGCCACAACCGATATTTCGGGGATCAAGCTGGCCAAGGACGCCGGCGTGGAAATCGAAAAAGTGATCGACATCCGCGAGAATGTTATGGGTCTTGCCTGTAACAAGGAAATCGACGATGCCACGATCGCCAAGCTTCAGGCTGCGCTGGATACTCTCAATTCATCCGGGGAAGCCGAAAAGATCCGTCAGTCCAAGTTCTGATCCTTACCCCTGCTGTATACCGTGGGAACACTGATTTCCCCGGTTTACAGCAGGGATCCTGCCTTCAGGCATAGGTGAGAGAGGCAAGGAGCACCTTATGCGCATACGCCCTGTGCTTGCCGTGCTTGCGTGCGCGATGCTGCCAAAGCAGGCCTCGTCGGCAACACCGATCCTGACCCTCAATACCGAAGAATGGTATCCCTTCAGCTATACCAAAGAACACAAGTCTACAGGCACAGCTGTCGAGATTGTGCGCCTGATCATGAAACAGGCGGGCATCAGCTACCAGATTGTCAATGGTCCGTGGAACCGGTCGTACAACACGGCTCTTGTCAAACCTGAAAATTGCGTCTTCCCGACCCAGATCACAAAAGACCGCAAGCCCCTGTTCAAATGGGTCAGCCCGATCGAAACAAATCGGTGGGTGGTCTACAGGAAAAAGGGCAGCCCGCTGCAAGCCAAAAGCCTTGATGACCTGAAAGGCAAAATCATTGGCGGCTATATCGGCGATGCTATTGCCGTGCACCTGAAAGGCAGGGGCTTCTCCGTTGAAGAAGCAACAGCAGACCACTTCAATGTCAAGAAGCTGGAATCCGGCAAGATTGATGCTTGGGCAACAACCCAGATTTCCGGCATGAAGCTGGCTAAGGATGGCGGCCTAGAGATCGAACAGGTTCTGGAGATCCGCGAAAATACCTTGGCACTGGCCTGCAACCGCACACTGGACGATGCCCTCGTCTCCAAGCTTCAGGCTGCCCTTGATGCTCTGGAAGCTTCGGGGGAGGCTGAAAAAATCCGCCAGTCCAAGTTCCGAGAATAGACCGCCCCGCACATACACGCACCGGAATCAAAAGGCGGGGAACCTGTTCCCGCCTTTCTGCACACCCCTCACATCATGGATCGCGATTGTCCAGTGGCTCCGGCGCAGCCTGGAGACCCTCATTCCGGGTTTTCCAGATAGAAAGCAGGACCGATCCCCCGATAATGCCGACAATCAGGGACAAGGCGACCCAGGTTGGCATCTTGTAGAAATCGACCATCAGCATCTTCACACCGACCACGACCAGCAACAGCGCCAGGCCATATTTCAGATACCGGAACCGCGGCAACAACCCGGCCAAGGCAAAATACAGGGACCGCAATCCCAGAATGGCAAAGACGTTGGAGGTAAAAACAATAAAGGGATCTGTGGTAATGGCGAAAATCGCCGGAATGCTGTCTACGGCAAAAACCACATCCACAGCCTCGACCGCCAGCAGAGCCAGAAACAAGGGTGTCGCATGGCGCACGCCATCAATGGTGACAAAAAAGTTATGGTCGTGAAAATCCCGGGTCACGCGGAAGAAACGCCGGGCCAGACGCACCAGCCATATTTTCTCCGGCGCTGGCTCGGCATCTGCAGCTACCACCATCTTGATACCGGTGAACACTAGGAACGCGCCAAACAGATACAAAATCCAGTGGAATTCGCGTACCAGCGCTGTCCCGGCTAGAATCATGCCCGCGCGCATCACCAGCGCACCAATAATCCCCCAGAACAAAACCCGGTGCTGGTAACGGGGTGGAACAGCAAAAGCCGTAAACACCAGCGCAATCACAAAGATATTGTCGATGGAAAGGCTCAGCTCGATCAGATACCCGGTCAGGAACTCCATCCCGGATACAGGGCCACGGAGATACCAGACCCCCGCCCCGAAGCTCATCGCCAGCACAAAATAGAACAAGCACATCAAAAGGGACTGGCGCAGGGACACAACCTCGTCCCGGCGGTTCAGCACCCCAAGATCAAGAGCCAGAAGCCCAAGCACAAAGACGGCAAAGCCGCCCCAGGCCAAAACGGTCAAATCCATGGACACGCTCCGGATACACAAGCGCGCCGCGTTCGCGCAAACTGAAACGGGGATCCGACATCACGGTGACGCCTCAACCGCCAGAGGGGCCCGGATCCAGGCACACAGAGGCCCAACTATCAGGAAAACAGCCCTTTACGTCAAGGTTCTCCCCCATTCTTCACCATAATTGTAAAAACAATGCGCTTTCTTGTTCACGTTCACGTTCGTTTCGGTTAGTGTCCGCAACACTTTTCCTGGACCAGCCCCGGATTGCTTCACGATGACCATATCGTCACCGCAGGATGTCGTTCTTGCATTTCTCGCCGACCCCGCCACACACAATGGACAGGCGGTTGAAAGAATAGACACCCACATATCAACGGTGTTCCTGTCCGGCGACCGGGCCTGGAAGGTAAAAAAAGCTGTAACCATGCCTTTCTTAGACTTTGCAACCTGCGCCATGCGTCATGATGCCTGCCAGGCCGAGGTATCCCTGAACCGCCGCACCGCGCCGGACCTGTACCTGGATGTCGTTCCCGTCACCCGCAACGGCAACGGGGATCTGATGCTGGGGGGAATTGGGGAACCCGTGGAATGGGTCATTGAAATGCGGCGATTCCCCCAAGACATGTTGCTGTCTGCCGTCGCCCGGCGCGAGGGGGGGCTGTCCTACAACATGCTGCTGGATATGGCCGAAGCCATTTCCAGGTTCCACAGCAATGCTGAAATTTTCCCGGGCCGATTCGGCTCCAAGGGGGTTATGTCGATCCTGGACCGGAACCACAAGGCGACCACGCCTCACTGTGAGAGCGGAACCGGGATGCCCGTTCTGGACGCGGATTCCGTCAGCGACCTGTTCGGGCAGCTGATGGCAGAGGTTCGCCAGCTGTCGCCCCTCCTTGATGCGCGCAGCCATTCCGGTCAGGTCCGTCGCTGCCATGGCGACCTGCACTTGGGGAACATCTGCCTGTCCGAGAACAAGCCGATGCTGTTTGACTGCATCGAATTCAACGAGCTGTTTTCGACCATCGATGTTCTGTACGACCTTGCATTCCTGATGATGGACCTGCTCCACTGCGGGTACAAACCGGAAGCCTCCATCCTGCTCAATGCCTATCTGGAATGGCGCAATGACTTAGATGGTCTGGCCGCCCTTCCCCTGTTCATCGCCATCCGGGCCCAGATCCGCAGCTTTATATCGGCCTCCATGGCCCCTCATCAAAGCAACCCTGCCCCCATGCAGGAACAGGCACGCATCTATCACCAGGAAGCCCTAGAAGCCCTGCAACGCCCCACACCGATGATTATCGCCGTCGGTGGATTGTCCGGCTCCGGAAAATCCCGTTGCGCCCGTCACCTTGCCCCGCATCTGGGCGGTGCCTTTGGCGGGATCGTGTTGCGAACCGATGTCATCCGCAAGCGCATCCTTGACCACGACCCTTATGAACACCTGCCACCGTCTGCCTATACCGGGGAAATGTCACGCAAGACCTACGACACCCTGTATGATGACTGCCGCCGCGTTATCGCCGATGGCCTGCCCGTCCTTGCCGACGCCGTTTTTGCTAAACAGGAAGAACGGGAACGGATTGAAGAGTTGGCCCACGAGCTTGGGGTTCCATTTATCGGCCTGTGGCTGGAAGCAGATCCTGAAATCGCCGCAACCCGCATTGAAAACCGTAAGCGGACCCCGTCTGATGCCACCGTTGAAGTTCTGCACAAACAGCTGGCATGGAATGTGGGTGAAGTGCGCTGGACACGCATCGACAGTTCTGGCAGCAAGGAAGTGACCGATGCCATCGCACTGGATGCCGTACGGGCTAGCACAGCAAAATCCACCCAACTGCGCAAGAAGGCATGATGATCATGAATGCGCCAATCACCGATCAGGCTGAATGCCCCTGCGGGTCCACAGCCACATACAACACATGCTGCGGTCCTTTCCATGCCGGAACCCGGCTGCCGCCGACACCAGAAGCCCTGATGCGGTCCCGCTATGCGGCCTTTGTTGTACATAACGTTGATTATATTGAACAAACTCTGTCCCCGGAAAGCCGCGTGGATTTTAACCGGGACCACGTGCAGGCTTGGGCGATGGAAAGCGAGTGGCTTGGCCTTTCCATCCTGTCTTCCGAGGGTGGTACGGAACCGGACGATACAACCGGGTTTGTTGAATTCGTGGCTCGGTTCAAAGTGGGCGACAAGGACTATGCCCACCATGAATCCAGCCGGTTCGAGAAAATTGACGGACGCTGGATGTATATTGATGGCAATACCGGACCACGAACGGTACGCCTGAAAACACCAAAGGCAGGACGCAATGATCCATGCCCCTGTGGATCAGGCAAGAAATTCAAAAAATGCTGTAATGCCTGAGACCCTGTAGCTCCTTCAATCCTTTGGGCTTTTCTGGAACCAGGAACTGGTTCATACTCCCACGCATGCCATAGGGGAGGAGGCAGCTATACGCACACCTCTCCCGCTACGAAGGGAGCCTGTACAGATGTCCAGTTTACGCATCCTCCAAGCAGTTGTTCCAGATACCGAGGGCGGCATTTCAACACTTGAAACAGCCCTGCTTGTTGCAAGAGATTTTGCCGCCCATATCCAGGTTCTCCATGTACGCCCTGACCCGGCACAGGCTGTCCCCCTGGTGGGCGAAGCCATGTCCGGGGCCATGGTTGATGAAATGATCCGCTTGTGTGAAACCCGCGGCCGCGAGCAGTCCAACCGGGTGCATGCCCTGTTTGACAGCCTTGTGACCCGCTACAGCCTTCCCGTTGTCGAAGAACCACCGGGACCGGCGTCGGTCTCGATCTCCTTCCGCGAGGAAACGGGGTCCGAAGACAGCATCGCAACACGGCTGGGGCGTTTGTGCGATCTGGTCATTGCCGGGCGTCCAACCGGAGAGGAAGACCCGTGGCTGGAGGCAACCCTGAACGCCGTGCTGATGGACAGCGTGCGCCCCTTGCTGGTTGCCCCGCGCACACCGGTGCGTCAACTGGGAAAATCTGTCGCCATTGCCTGGAACAATAGCCCGGAAGCGGTGCGGGCCATCCATGCCTCGCTGCCTTTCCTTCTGAAGGCTGAAGCCATCACTGTTCTGGTTGCCGATGAAGGCCATGCCGATGCTGCAACACGGGACCTGGAACACTGGCTTAGCTGGCATGGGCTTGCCATCAAGACCCGCCAGATCAAACCCACCGGGCTGACCGGCAACGCCGTCGGCGGTGCCTTGCTAGAAGCGGCAAGCCAGGAACAGGCTGACCTTCTGGTCATGGGTGCCTTTACCCACTCCCGACTACGCCAATTGATCTTGGGCGGCGTCACGCGCCATGTCTTGGATCATGCCACCATTCCCCTTCTGCTGTGTCATTGAACGCACGGTACGCAGGGAAAGCCCCAGGATACAGACGTGTTATGACTCCGCGACCATCACGCATGCTGAAAACCGTGTTGATCGCCCTTGTAACCTGTCTTGTCTTGGGATCAACGGCAAGCGCCCTGTTCCTGCGGGATGCGTTGCGTGAACAAAAAGCAGCCCAAGACGCCATGATCGCCCGCAACATTGAAGCCGGCGCACGCGTCATGGAGCTGGAACAGCAGGTTGCGGAACTGGAAGCCCGGGTCCATGAACTGGCAGAATATAATGCCAACCTGAACCAGCGGCTTGACTCCACCTATGCCCCGACCGAGGTCAGGGGCATGGCAGACTTCCCGGTCCTGCGCGGCATGGCCCGCCACGGCGACACAGTAGAAAGCTTCGCCCGGCGCGAAGGCACAAACCCCGATGTCATCCTTGCCCTGAACCCATGGCTGCGGGGACGCCGGGAACCCATGGTCGACTACCAGACCGTCTGGATCCCCAAGGTACCCCGCTCCTGACAGCCGTCAGCCAGGCACCACGGATCGCGGTGCGGGCCGACAGATTGCCTG
Organism: Haematospirillum jordaniae; assembly: GCF_001611975.1. Taxonomy (GTDB): domain Bacteria; phylum Pseudomonadota; class Alphaproteobacteria; order Rhodospirillales; family Rhodospirillaceae; genus Haematospirillum; species Haematospirillum jordaniae. The sequence continues at coordinate 1,223,244 of NZ_CP014525.1, read as the reverse complement.
TTCAGTACAGGCTGGCGCAGAAACGCTGGATCCGGGTGCAGGCTTCGGTCAGAACCTGTTCCGATGTAGCATATGAAATGCGGAAATACGGAGACAGGCCAAACGCCTCGCCCTGCACGGCGGCCACGCCTTCGGCTTCCAGAAGTTCGGTGACGAAATCACTGTCGCTGGAAATCGTACGCCCGGACGGAGCCTTCTTGCCTATTATCCCGGCGCAGGACGGGTACACATAAAACGCCCCTTCGGGGGTCAGGCAGGTCAGCCCCTTTGCCGCGTTCAGCATCCGCACCACCAGATCCCTACGGGCCCGGAAAGCCTCGCGCCAGGCCGGGAAGAAATCCATCGGCTGTGACAGCGCCGCAGCGGCGGCAGCCTGGGAAATGGAGCTAGTGTGCGTGCTGCTCTGGGACTGCACCATGTTGATCGCCTTGATCAGCGGCAAAGGCCCGCCGGCATAGCCAACCCGCCAGCCGGTCATGGCAAAGGACTTGGACACACCGTTCATGGTCAGCGTACGATCGACCAGCTTTGGTTCAACCTGGGCAATGGTGGCAAAGCGGAAGCCGTCGTAAACCAGATGCTCGTACATATCGTCGGTCATCACCCACACGTGCGGATGCTTCAGCAGAACATCGGCCAAGGCGCGCAAATCGTCGGCAGAATAAGCCGCACCGGTCGGGTTGCTGGGACTGTTGAGGATCAGCCACTTTGTTTTCGGGGTAATGGCCTTTTCAAGTGCTGCCGGCGTCAGCTTGAAGCCATCGGCCTCGCCACAGGCCACAAACACCGGCGTTCCCCCGGCCAGAAGGGTAATATCCGGATAAGACACCCAGTACGGGGCCGGAATAATCACTTCGTCACCGGTATCCACGGTCGCCATGATGGCGTTATAGATGACCTGCTTGCCACCACATCCCACCGTGATCTGGTCCGGCGTATAGGTCAGCCCATTCTCGCGGTGGAACTTCTCCACAATCGCCTTGCGCAGGACCAGCGTGCCGGCAACCGGAGTGTACTTGGTCTCACCACGGTCCATGGCCGCCTTTGCCGCCGCCTTGACATGATCCGGGGTGTCAAAGTCCGGCTCTCCGGCACCCAGACCAATCACATCACGCCCGGCCGCTTTCAGATCTGCGGCTTTCTGGGTCACGGCAATGGTCGGGGAAGGTTTGATGGCAGACAGGCGGCTGGCAAGAATGGACATGGTGGGCCTCTGTGGATAAAGCACCCCGGAACGGGGACAGTGACAACAGCACGGTTGGAACACCGCGCAGGCTGCACCCTATCCAACACGGGACACGGGCGCAACCGCTCACGCTTGCCTGATCCACAGCGGTGACATGTAAAAAAGGCAGGCCCCCTGATGGAACCTGCCTTTTCAGCGTCATCAATCCACACGCAGGATTAGCCGACAATCTCCGACTGGGAGAAGAAGAAGGCAATCTCGGCGGCGGCATTTTCCGGGCTGTCGGAACCGTGGACCGAGTTGGCCTCGATCGACTCGGCAAAATCAGCCCGAATGGTGCCGGGGTCAGCATTGGCCGGGTTGGTGGCGCCCATGATCTCGCGGTTTTTCAGGACGGCGTTTTCACCTTCCAGAACCTGAACCACCACCGGGCCAGACATCATGAAGGACACCAGATCCGGGAAGAAGGACCGCTCGCGGTGCACGGCATAAAAGCCTTCGGCCTGGTCACGGGTCAGACGCAAACGCTTCTGGGCAACAATACGCAGACCAGAATCCTCGAACCGGGCATTGATCTTGCCAGTCAGGTTGCGACGGGTGGCATCGGGCTTGATAATGGACAGGGTACGTTCAACAGTCATGATCAGCATGTTCCTTGAAAGGCACGGGGCCCTTTCGGAAAGGGGGACATCCCCGCCCGACAGGCATAAGGAAGACAAACAGCGCCCGCCCCGGGATCCGGAAGGCAGGCACAAAACTTTCGCCGGGGTTATACCTGCAAAGCACTGCCCTGACAACCAACTGTTTTGCACCGGCACACAACGACCATTTTGCATCCACTCCGGATGTATGCTAGACGAACGCCCATGCTGCACCTGAATTCCGTCCTGTTTCGCCTTGGCGGCCGCGTCCTTCTGGACGGCGCCTCGGCCCACATCCCTGCTGGGGCCCGGGTTGGCTTGGTTGGCCGCAACGGCACCGGCAAATCCACCCTGATCAAGCTGATCACCGGCGACCTTGCCCCCGACGGGGGTGAAATCCGCACCCGCTCCCGGGCCAGGATCGGCTATCTGCGCCAGGAAGCCTCGGAAAGCACCGGGTCGCTGATCGACACCGTGCTGGCCGCCGACACCGAACGCTCGGCACTGCTGCAGCGCCTGGAACAGGACCCCCCACCGGGGGAGCTGGCCGATATCCACGAACGCCTGAATGCCATCGATGCCCACAGCGCCCCGGCGCGGGCGGCACGCATTTTGTCCGGGCTTGGCTTTCCTGCCACCGATCATGAACGCCCGGTGCAGGACTATTCCGGCGGCTGGCGCATGCGCGTGGCCCTAGCCGCCGTCCTGTTCTCCCGCCCCGACCTGCTGCTGCTGGACGAGCCGACCAACCACCTGGATCTGGAAGCCACGCTGTGGCTGCAGGGCTATCTGGCCCAATGGCCCGGCACCCTGGTGGTTATCTCGCATGACCGCGACCTGCTGAACCAGGTGCCAAACCGGATCCTTCACCTGGAAAACCGGACCCTGACCAGCTACGGCGGCAACTACGACACGTTTGAAAAGACACGGCGCGAGAAACTGGACCTGCAAGTCAAGGGGAACGCCAAACTTCTGGAACAGCGCAAGAAGATGGAAGGCTTCATCGCCCGCTTCCGCGCCAAGGCCAGCAAGGCCCGCCAGGCCCAGAGCCGCATGAAAATGCTGGAAAAAATGGATCTTCCGGTCAGCGTGGTCGAAGAACGCACCATTGTGCTGGACTTCCCCGATCCGGAACCCCTGCCCCCGCCCATGATCGCCATCAATGACGCCAGCGTCGGTTATGGCGGAAAGACCGTTCTGCGCGATATCTCCCTGCGCCTGGACATGGACGATCGTATTGCGCTGCTGGGGGCCAACGGGAACGGGAAATCCACCTTGGCCAAACTGCTAACCGGGCGCCTAGATCCTATGTCGGGCACCGTGCAACGGTCTTCAAAACTGCGCATCGGCTATTTCGCCCAGCACCAGACCGATGAACTGAATCCCGAGGATACCCCGCTTGGCCACATGAGCCGCGCCATGACCCCCAAAGGCGGCTCTGCCCCGCCGGAAAGCCGGGTCCGCGCCTTTCTTGGCCGGTTCGGGTTTGGCGTTGACCATGCGACAACACGGGTGGCCAAGCTTTCCGGCGGCGAGAAGGCTCGCCTGCTGATCGCGCTGATGTGCCGGGAACAGCCGCACCTGATCGTGCTGGACGAACCCACCAACCACTTGGACATTGATACCCGTGATTCCCTGATGTCGGCCCTTAACGCCTTTGGCGGGGCCGTGGTGCTGATCGCCCACGACACCCACTTGGTCGAGGCCTGCGCCGACCGGCTGTGGCTGGTGGCCGATGGCCAGGTCCAGCCCTTTGACGGCGACATGGCGGATTACCGGCAGTGGTTGCTGGACCGCGCGCGAGACGACCGCCGGGGCAGCAAGGCCGGAAATGAGGATGCTGCAGACACACCCCGGACCGGCACAGCAACCAACCGCCGCGAGGACCGACGCCTGGCCGCGCAGATCCGCGCCCGCCTGGCCCCCTTGCGCCAGCGTGTGGAACGGTGTGAACAACAGGTCACGCGCCTGAATGCACGCCGAGATGATCTGGAAGCAAAGCTGGCCGACCCGACCCTGTACAGTGGACCGGATGACAAGGTCGCCGCCTTGCGCATGGAGCTGGGAGCTGTTGGCCGCGATCTTCAAATGGCCGAGGACCGGTGGCTGAAGGCCGTGGAGGAACTGGAGGAAGCCAGCGCCCGCGAGCAGGCCTAGCGCACCAAGGCACCTTACCCTTTCAGCAAGTGTTCACGCCCCGGCATTGGCGCTGGCCTTTTCCACCCAGCGCCCGTCGCCAGATTGCTGCCAGTACCGCAGCGCGTGCCCCTCTTCCCGTCGCTGGCGCCAGCGTTCCCGCGCTTGGGCAACCGAGCCTTCATCCAGCCCGTTGAACAGGTCGAACACCCGCTCCATGCCCTCGACTAGGGTACTGTCGCTGCCATCACACAAAAACAGGTAACCGGCCCCGTTGGCATTGTCCTGCGGATCCTCGGTCAACCACACCGGCTGCTCTTCGGCGTATCCGTCCCGGCGGGATCCATGCGGCAACCATCCATCGCGGTCATTCCACAGGGCCTGCACCAGATCTTCCACCCGCTCCTCTGACCCGGCAACCACCAAGGCCCGTTCTCCGGCTTGCAGAACACGGGTCAGCAGGCGCGGCAGAACCTCTTCCAGACGGGATCGCTGCAGGTGATAAAAATCAATACGGGCCATTACACACCAACGGGGTCATACAGATCAGGGAACAGTGCCGCCCCGGCGGGCCACAGGCAAGAAAAACACGCACCCTAGTCCGCACAGGATCTCAGGATGCAGGTGCATCCGGAGAGGGAGGAGGTACAACAGCCCGGCACCGGAACCATTCAAGGATATACACCCTGACCGCACTGGACAAATTACCGCCCGCAGTATGACTGCGCGCAGAATCAATTTCCGAAACCATGGCATTGATACTCAGGCTGCGGGTTGCGGCAATAGAACGCAGTGCGTCCCAGAACACATCTTCCAGCGATACCGATGTAGGGTGCCCGGCAATACGAACACTGCGCTTGATAACCGTACTGCCACCACCATTCCGCCCGGGCGGAACAACAGCAGGCGCATTGGCCGGTATACTCTGGGGCACGGTCATAACTGCCTCCCTCTTCGGGGCTGGACCATACCGGCCCCGCCAGTATCCTATTTATACATGCATTTTCCACAGGGGCAACAGGCACGTCAACATGTGAACATCTCGTTCTACGGTAAATAGTTACCTTTCCCCGGCAGCATGGCAACAAAATCTGCCACAGCCCCGGCAGCCCGGCACAGGTGTTCTTCCACCCGGTAACCAGACGATACCCTGGGGCGAAGGTCATGATCACCGTCACACATCCAGAGAATGTCCAGGCTTGATGGCAACCGCAACGTATCAACCAACGCCCCGCCCCCCAGAGGATCCCGTGTGCCTTGAACAATCAACCCCGGGACTGAAAGGTTTTCCAGCGGCGCACATCGCTTTTCCACCCGCCCCGGCTTCCGGGCTGGATGAAAGGGATAGCCCAAGGCCACCACACCATCAGCCCCGACCTCGGCCGCTACCATGACCGCCATGCGCCCACCCATCGATTTGCCCCCGATGGCCAAACAGGGTGGACGAAACAAGGCCCGCGCCTGCGCCACGGTCTCGACCCAGGTTTGCAACAGAACCGGCTCCCTATCCGGAGGACGCCGCCCCCCATGCCCCGCACGGCGTGCCGCCATATAGGGAAACTCGAACCGCAGCACGGCCACCCCTGCTTCCGACACCAACCCCGCCACAGCATTCATGAAAGGGCTGTCCATGGGAGCACCGGCCCCGTGCGCCAGAATCAGCAGCGGAACCGACAACGGCACACCGCAAGGACCGGCCGGGCCATCAAACATCCAGCCCCGCGCCGCCGCCATGGCCCCGGCAGACGAAACCATCATGCCAGCACGACCTCGCGGAAAAGCCTGCCGAACCGACCTGCGCCCAACATGACGCCGGAACCTCCCTCAAAGCTGGCGGAAAAAGTCATTGCCCTTGTCATCAACAATGATGAAGGCCGGGAAGTTCTCCACCTCGATCTTCCACACGGCTTCCATGCCCAGCTCGGGATACTCCAGAACCTCTACCTTGCGGATGGACTGCACCGCCAGCTGGGCTGCCGCACCGCCGATCGACCCCAGATAAAAGCCGCCATGCTTCTTGCAGGCTTCCTTGACCGCCGCGCTGCGATTGCCCTTGGCCAGCATGACCATGGAGCCGCCATGCGACTGGAACAGGTCCACATACGCATCCATGCGCCCGGCTGTTGTCGGACCAAATGACCCCGAGGCATACCCGTCCGGCGTCTTGGAAGGACCGGCATAGTACACCGGATGGTTCTTGATATAGTCTGGCAACCCCTTGCCGGCGTCCAAGCGTTCCTTCAGCTTGGCATGGGCAATATCACGTGCCACCACCATGGTTCCGGTCAGGCTGACACGGGTCTTGATCGGATAGCGCGACAGGGTGGCGCGGATCTGCTCCATCGGCTGGTTCAGGTTGATCTGCACCACCTCGCCAGACAGCTTGTCCTCGCGCACGTCGGGCATATAACGGGCCGGGTCGGTCTCCAGCGCTTCCAGGAACACACCGTCACGGGTGATCTTGCCCAGCATCTGCCGGTCGGCCGAACACGATACCCCCAGCCCGACCGGGCAACTGGCACCGTGGCGCGGCAAACGGATCACCCGCACGTCATGGCAGAAGTACTTGCCGCCGAACTGGGCCCCGATCCCCAGCGTGCGGGTAATCTCCAGCACCTGCTGCTCCATCTCGATATCACGGAACGCCTGACCGAACTTTCCGCCCGATGTCGGCAAACCATCCAGATACCGGGCCGATGCCAGCTTGACTGTCTTCAGGGTCATCTCCGCCGATGTGCCACCAATGACCAGTGCCAGGTGATAAGGCGGACAGGCCGAAGTTCCCAGCTTGATCACGGATTCCGACACAAACTTGCGCAGGCTGTCCGGGTTGAGCAGCGCCTTGGTTTCCTGGAACAGGAATGTCTTGTTCGCTGATCCACCCCCTTTGGCCATAACCATGAACTTGTAGGCGGCCCCTTCGGTCGCATACAGGTCAATCTGGGCCGGCAGGTTGTTGCCGGTGTTCGACTCCTCGAACATCGACAGCGGTGTCAGCTGTGAATACCGCAAATTCAGGCGGGTATAGGCATCGGCAATACCCTGCGAGATATACAGGGCATCATCAACCCCGGTCCAGATCCGCTGTCCCTTCTTGCCCATGACAATCGCCGTGCCGGTGTCTTGGCACATCGGCAGAACCCCGCCGGCGGCAATATTGGCATTCTTCAGCAACTCCAGCGCGACAAAGCGATCATTGGGCGAGGCCTCGCTGTCATCAACAATTGCCCGCAACTGGGCCAGATGCCCGGGGCGCAACAAGTGGGAAATATCCCGGATTGCCTCGGCCGAAAGCTGAACCAAGGCCTGTGGGTCAACCACCACCATCTCCTGCCCGGCAAAAGACTCGGTCCGGACATAGTCGCCGTCCAGACGACGCCAAGGGGTTGTATCCTCTCCCAAGGGGAAGATTTCGGCAAAAGCGGCATCAATCATGGTGGTTTCCCTGCATAACAAGCAGCCCGGCCCGGCTGGTTGCGGCAGGGCGCGGGCAGAACTCTCCCGTTGGCCGGGTATAGATCGAAACGTCCGGCCCGTCCAGACAAGGACCCGGCGAAAACTGGATCAGGCACCCCCCCCTAGACCTGCCAGCCCGCCCGGACCCGGCCTCCCTGAGACAACAGAACCATCCCCCCGGCATGGCCACACAGAAAACGGGCACCCGCCAGAGGTGCCCGTACACGATCATAAATGGCAGCAACCACGCCTATTTGCGGCGAAAGGCGTCCAGAGCCACAACATTGCTGCCATCCGAAGGGCCGGTGGAGTCATCGCCCGGGGCTTCATCCGTATTCCGGGCAACGGGCTTGCCATCGCCGTATTCCGGATCGTCGTACCCGTCGTCCTCGCTCCCGTCATCCTCCATATCCACATCCACATCAAGCCCGCCACGAAACTGCAGGCCAAAACGGGCATACGGATCGGCAAAGGCGGTCACAGCCGCAAACGGCACCCGCAAATGCTCTGTTTGTCCGGAAAACGACAGGTCAACGGAAAACATCACGTCATCAACCGTCAGGTTCCAGAACTGGTGCTGGAGGACAATGGTCATTTCTTCCGGATAGCGCGCCCGCAAGCGGGGGGACATCACCACCCCATCAGCATCGGTCTGGAACGTAATGTAAAAATGATGCCCACCGGGCAAGCCTTGGTCGCGCGCCCCCCTCAGTACATCGCGCAACACCGTGCGCAACGCCTGCTCAACCAGATCTTCGTAGGAAATGTGGATCTCGCTCAAACTATAAACTCCCGGCACTACAGATCCGGCCCCGTCAGGTAACCAAAGTGGGGGGCTTCTGTTGCCCGGTGCCCCCCGGACCGCGCTTACCGGCAATTAAGCGGCAGCGGCAAGTTCAACGTTGTCGTTGGCACTTGTAGAGTTCAGCCCGATAACGGCGGATACTATACCGGGCACAGCCTAGGCCTTTACTACGCGCGTCGATCCTATTTCGTCCCCACAGATCCACCCTGCCCGGCAGGGAGGAGTGATGGTGGAGACGCCGGGTACCGCCCCCGGGTCCGCTACGCCTATTCCGCAAAGGGTTTAGCGCCATAGCCGAGCAAGCCCGGCAAGTACAAGACTATAGGGTCTTGCCCTGTGCATGCAAGCGAAACCGCACAGAGATTCTGCCCTTGCGCCACAAAGGCAGAATACGCTTTATAGACCCTGTCATCCTTCGCAACACCGAGGCCACAATTCCCATGCAGCAGTACCACGACCTGATGCGGCTGGTTCTGGAAACCGGCCACCGCAAGGCCGATCGCACCGGAACAGGCACCCTATCCCTGTTCGGGCACCAGATGCGCTTTGACCTAGAAGACGGTTTCCCCCTTCTCACCACCAAGAAACTGCACCTGAAGTCCATTGCCTACGAGCTTCTGTGGTTCCTGCGCGGGGATACCAACATTGCTTGGCTGAAGGAACACGGCGTTTCCATCTGGGATGAATGGGCTGATGAGAACGGCAACCTCGGCCCGGTCTATGGGGCCCAGTGGCGGTCGTGGCCGGCCCCGACGCCCGACAACCCGGACCAGACCCTGGACCAGATCCGCACCGTGGTGGACAGCCTGCGCACCAACCCGGATTCGCGACGCCACATCGTGTCGGCCTGGAATCCGGCTCAGGTGGACTCCATGGCCCTTCCCCCGTGCCACTGCCTGTTCCAGTTCCACGTGGCGGAAGGCCGCCTGTCCTGCCAGCTGTACCAGCGCTCTGCCGACATTTTTCTTGGGGTGCCGTTCAATATCGCTTCCTATGCCCTACTGACCCTGATGATGGCGCAGGTCACCGGCCTCCAGCCCGGGGAGTTTATCCACACACTGGGGGATGCGCACCTGTACCTCAACCATCTGGACCAGGCCCGCGAACAGCTGACCCGCAAGCCCATGACCCTGCCACGGATGACCCTCAACCCGGCCGTGACCGACCTGTTCGCGTTCCGGTACGAAGATTTCACCTTGGAAGGCTACACCGCCCATCCGCACATCAAGGCCCCGGTTGCAGTATGACAAAAACCAGTACCCCGGCTACAGCACGCCCCCTGGTCTCGCTGATTGTTGCCGTTGCCCGTAACGGGGTGATCGGCCACAACAACACCCTGCCGTGGAAACTGTCCGATGACCTGCAGTATTTCCGCCGCATGACCATGGGAAAACCGGTTCTGATGGGGCGGAAGACCTTCCTGTCCCTGGGACGCCCCCTGCCCGGACGAACCAACATCGTCTTGACCCGCAATCCGTCCTGGACAGCCGACGGCATTCTGACCGCAGGATCACTGGATCAGGCCATCGACCTTGCCGCCCAAGACCCGCTGGGACAGGAAAGCGGGGAAATCATGATTATCGGGGGAGCAGAACTCTACGTGCGAACCCTAGATCGTGCCGACCGGGTCTACAAAACCGATGTCTATATGGATCCACAGGGCGATGCTTTCTTTCCCGCGCTGGACCCGGCACTCTGGCATGAAACTAGCTGCCGGGAGGGAGCACCGGCACCCGATGGCACCCGAACCCACACCTTCCGGATCCTAGAGGCACGGCGACCAGACCAGAATGGCTAAGCCTTCATCCTGGTTTCACGAATGCTCTGGCAAGCCCAGCATGCGACGGGTTTCCGCCACATTGGCCGGGCGGCAACCATAATCCATACAGCGCGCCACCGCCCGCCGCACCAGCTGGCCATTGCTTTCAGCCAGGGCATGGCGGGTCAGGCGGATGTTGTCTTCCAGACCGGTACGGATGTGCCCGCCTAGGGACAAGGCCCAGTCCATCACCAGATCTTGGTGCGACCCAAGCCCGGATGCCATCCACGAGGCGTCCGGGAACAGGTCCCGGATTTCCGCTACCATAAAATCCAGCACCTGACGCCGGGCCGGCAGGGCGGCCTGCCCCCCCAGAACAATGTGAAAGTGCGGACGTTCAGGCAAAAGCCCCTGCCCGATCAAAGCGGCTGTGGCATAAAGCATCGACAGGTCAAACAGCTCTAGGGTCGGCTTGATCCCCATACGCACCACAGCCTGCCCCAGCTCGTGCACTACATCGGGCGGGTTGAGATAGACGCCGCCGGGCATATTGAAAGATCCCGGGGCCAGCGCCACCATTTCCGGGCGCAAGGGCAGCATCGCCAGCCGCTGGGATGGATCGCCATCGACACCACCGGTCGACAACTCCACCACCATACCCGGACAATAACGGGCCACACCCTCCATCACCGTGGCAAAACGGTCGGGATCGAAACTCGGATTCTCGTTGTCATCGCGGACATGCAGGTGCAACAGCGTGGCGCCGGACTCAAACGCGTCCTGCGCACTTTCCACCTGCTCGGCCGGAGCAACCGGCACCGCCGGATTATCCGCCTTACGCGGGCGTGATCCGGTAATGGCACAACACACAACAACAGGACGACTCATGAAAACCCCATAGTCCCCGGATATACCACGCCACAGGCACACACACGCCAACCGGCGCCCCCGGTATCATCACCAAGATCTGGCTGTACCCCTACCCTGCAGCAAACAGAAGGCTATGCCAAAACGTTTGTTGTCGCCCAAGGGCAACGCCACGTCAAGCCCAACCGGATGCGCACAGTCCTTGTGGCGGAACCGGACCATTGACCCGGGCCGTGGGTTTCGCTACAGAGCAGCCTTCCCGCTTCCCGGATATGGTTCCCTTGCATGCGCCTGATTCTTGCCCCCATGGAAGGGCTGACCGATCCGCCGGCACGCCGCCTTCTGACCGCGACTGGGGCCTTTGAACGGGCCGTGTGCGAATTTGTCCGGGTCTCCCGCGGCCTGTTGCCGCCCCATGTCTGGTACCGCTTGTGCCCGGAACTGCTGACCGGGGGCAGAACCGACTCCGGCACTCCGGTCTATGTCCAGATCATGGGGCCGGAACCGGCCGTAACAGCGGATAATGCCGCCTTTGTCGCCAGCCTAGGGGCACCGGGGATTGACCTAAACTTCGGCTGCCCGTCAAAAACCGTCAACCGCCGCGCCGCCGGGGCCAGCCTGCTGCGCACGCCAGACCGTATCGCCGCCATTGTCGCCGCCACGCGAAACGCTGTTCCGGATCACATCCCGGTCACCGCCAAGGTCCGCCTGGGTTACGAGGATACTAGCCAGCATCTGGAGATTGCCCTGGCCGCCCGCGATGGCGGTGCCGACGAGCTGGTCGTGCACGCCCGGACCAGGGCCGATGGCTATCGCCCGCCGGCTCGCTGGCCCCTTCTGGACGGTATCCGCCAGGCCGTGGATATCCCTGTCATTGCCAATGGTGAAATCTGGACCCCGCAAGACTGGCGAGAGTGCGCCCGGGTTTCAGGGTGCGAGGCCGCCATGCTGGGGCGCGGGGCCATTGCCCGTCCAGATCTGGCCCTGCGCCTGAAAACCGGGGCCCCGCCGTGGCCGTGGGAACAAGTCTGCACCCTGCTGCTGCACTATGACAGCCTGCTGGGATCACAGGATGGCTGCGTACCGGCTATCCGTGGTGGGCGTCTAAAGCAATGGCTGACCTTTATCGCCCGTCACGCCTGCCATGACTGGCACCAGGCCAGACCCCTGTTCGAGCGTATCCGGCCGGAACGGGATATCACCACCATCCGGGCCATGCTGGAAGACCGGGAACCGGCACAATCCGCCCCCTGAAATGCAAAAAGAAACCCCCCGCTTCCCGAAATATCAGGAAGCGGGGGCAAAAGACTTCAACCCGGACCGCGGTGACGGTCAGGGCGGGCCAAGCCGACATTCAGCGCCAGAAGATCCACCAGACGCCGCAGGGCAACGACCCGGCGGTCATCGTCCAGACCCGGCGCCAGCGCCGCCACCGCCGAGGCCACCGTCACCACCGAGCTGACCAAGTGCCACAGCCCACCAAGATTTTCCATGATCCAGTCCAAAACCCTTACTCCACGATTGTATAAAAAATATGCTCGCCGATTTCTGCTGACGGAATGCGGGACCACGCCCAGCGCGGGTGCACTGAACGGGCGTGATAACAGGTGGCGCCGCCGGTTGGGTCCTCCAGAACGCCGGCCACCGCTCGCCGGGCAATGCGTACGCAAACAGCCAAGCATGGATCATCCAGCAGCACCGCCATGGCATCCGGACATCCCCCGGATGGGGTGGACCAGCAGGAAAACTGGTCCGGCTTCAGACAGACATCCGGGATGGTCCGCCCCCACCACACAGCCCGCCCGGCGCGGGCATGACGGACCCTGTTCACCACCACTGCCGCCACAGCTTCCTTTCCACGCACACTGTCCTCCCTGGCTTCCCCCCACAGGGTACGGGCCAGAATATCAACCGGCTTACAGGAAGCCGGTGACAGCGTTACCCGCTCCACGGCGCAGCCCCTCGCCCCAAGGACCGGACCTGAACCGCATCCAGCTTCAGCTCGATACGCTCCAGATGCGCCCGCAGGCGGTTTTCCACATCCTTCAGGGTCGCCATGGACACATGGGTGCGGGCAACCTCCAGCTTGTAGTCAGCCAAGGCCTCCCGCACGGCCCCGGTTCGCGTTTCCGTATCCTGGCGTGTCCGCCAGAGCAGCCAGAGCAGCCCACCCAGCGCCGGCAGCTCCACCCCTGTTACCCACCACATCAGATCCACCGTCCAGGGTATGGACATGCTTCTTTCTCCTTGGGAAAATAGGTTGGTCAGAACGCACGGAGCCCTGTGCGCCCAATAATCTTCAGACAGAAAAATCGGTGCAGGCCGTCCAGGCAGCCCCCCCGCGCTGCCAGACAGGGGATGGTCCGGCAGGGCTGGGCACACTATGGCGACGCAACCGGACCGGTTCAGCCAGCAGGCACGCGGCCACAGCATCCAGTCCGTCGTCGTGACCACGCCCATCGGGCCGCCAGTCACGCAGCTCGGTGATAAAGGGTGTCTGCAACACGCTGCGATGCGCTTTCAGGCGACCGGCTGCCAGCGGTGCATCCAGCGCCTCCAGGATACGTTCTGCCTTTGAACGGTGGCTGGTGTATTCCAGAACCGCCACCGGCAGATTGTCGTCGGCCAGAACCTTGCGCAGCAGGGACGGCAGGAACCGCCCCAGCCCGTTGATCTCCACCCGGATGGCCGGCAGGTGCAGGTCACGCACAAACGCTGCCACATGACGGCACTGCCAGGTTGCCACATCATCCCGGCTCCCCGCCGGTGCGGTCGGCAGCCAGCAGATCCGGTGCAGCCAGTACGTGCCATCCCCGTCGCAGAACAAGGCCGCCACCACACTGCCGTCCCGCCGGCCATCAGACCCGGCACCAAAGGCCGGATCCCAGCAACAGGCCACCGAAACCATCCGCACCCCGCCAATCGTCAGCAAACTCTCCCCGTTGCCCTGGATCAGCCGCAGATCGCCGTCGTAAACACGCAGCAGGTCCGGATCCAGACGACCGTCCTCGCTGTTGACCGGCAACAGCTGCATCTGGCTGGCAAATTTTCTGGGGCCTGTCCGCTGGCGCAACGCCTCGATCGCAGCAGCGGGAAAACGCTCCGGCCAGGCCGGTACACCGGCCTCGTCCACCAGCGGAATTTCAAGACGCTCAAAACCATCCAGGAACGGACCGGCATCCGGATCATCCGGCGAGGCCGTTGCCGCATACACACTGTCCGCCGCATGCGGGGTACCGATGTAAAGCTGCATGCCCCCGGGTACGATCACATAGTCCAGCTCACGCAGGCGGGCCCGCAAATCCGACCGCCGGACCGCCGATGTGCAGGTGTTGGGCACCTCCACATCGTCACACACCACCAGATCCGCCCGGGCACCGGTAATGTTGGCCCCGATCCCGCGGGCCAACATTGATGGATCACGCCATTCTGCCCGGCGGGCCACGGTAAATTCATCCGCCGCCCATTGGTCACGTGATGACGGCAGCAACCCCGATGTCATTGCATGACGCTCGATAATCCGTTTGACATTGCGGGCCATCTTGCGAGCCAACCCGTGCTCGGCTGCCACCACCAGAATGCGGGTTTCCGGAACCCGGTACAGGACCCAGGCACAGAACAGACCGACCAAGGTGGATTTGCCGGAATTGCGGAAGGACATCAAAAGGGCGTTGCGCTGCGCCGAGCTGGACCAGCGTTGCTCCAGCCACCCTGCCATGCGGTGATGGTGTGCCGGCGTCCCCAAGTTCATCGCCGTGTTCCAGGCCATAACAAAGGCGGGAAAGCTTTCGCCCCCGCCAACAGGATACTCTTGCATTTCACACTCCCGGAAAAAGAACCGGGGCCGTCAGGATCGGGTCATCACCACCAGATGGTCATCGCTCAGGCGCTCGGTGAACACGGCAAAACGGCGCACCCAGCCATACAGGAACCGCGTTGGCCCGCCCCGCAGCTGACACCCCAGCGCCAATGCGGTGCATATCCAAGGCTTGCAGAACTGCGATGTATAGAACACAACCCCATCCTGCACCGCCACAGTACCCCGGTCACTCCAGCCCAGCGCGAAGCGCAGCGGAACACCCTCCCGGACCGGAATGCCGCTTTTGTTTTTCCCGCCAAAACCCGAGGCAATGCTGCCCAGGTTCACCGCTATGCCTTCCTTGTAGGGACCCAAAGAGGCTTCCACGACCTTGCCGGACTCCGCACTGGAGAACAGGGTCTGGGGGTCGGGACGCTCCGGCCCTGGAACCACCTCGACGTACAGGCTCCCTACAGCCTCATCAAGACGGGTCCCGATATCGTCAACCTTCAGGACATCCGCCTCACGGAATGCCCCTTGCGGGCCGTCAATGATCGCCGAGGTCGGCACCCGCCCGGTTTCGCACTGCATCCAGTCCACGACAACGGCATCATAGGCCTGCGCAATCCGAATCCCGGGCTGTATCGGACCGGCCTCTGCCACGCAGTGCACACGGGTCATCCCGGTCGCGGCCAGCCGGTCGGTAATATCCACCCACGTTGTCCCGCCATCACAGGTCAGTGAAACGGCCCCCGTTCCCTTCACCCGCCCGATCCACAGGCTGAACACACACGGTGCACTGGCTTCAAGCCGGCTGGTCAGCAGTATCCCATCCGCCGCCGATGCCTCCAGAACCCGGGCCGGTGCCGGTGCCGTGCCGTCAAAAATCTTGATACGGGTTGCCGTACACTGCGACAAAAGACTCGCTGTGTCCGTACCCAGAAGGTTTTTGGCCGGCCCCTCGACATGCCAGCCCAGATAAGTCTGCCCGTCAGGACTGAAATCATCACGCACGGTATCAGCTGCCGCAGAAACCACACGGCCAGTCCGGTCAACCCGGGTTGCCGAATAGGCCTGCTGTACCTTCAGCAAATAGGGCACCCGGTCGGGCACTGCCCGCATATATACCGACGGCACCAGAGGTCCGAACCGCTCCGATGCCGACAGCTGGCTGCCCTGAACTGCAGCTGATGCCACACTGCCATACAGACGGTCGTGCACCCGCTGCAACACCCGCTGTGCCCAGACCGATTCATCCGACAGCCAAGATGCCTGTCCCCCGACCAGATCAGCGGCCTTCCAGCTGTCCTCGTCTTTCCGCGCACCACCGGGTTTCACAGCCCCTGCACCACCGGTCGTCGCAGATGCTACCTTTGGCAGAACCGTGTCCGGCGGCGAACCTGCCCGCAACTCCTCCACAGCCCGCACCAGACGCGCAAAGCTGTCCGGCCCATTGACTAGGCGCCGCCCGTCCTCCGACCACCCGATAATCTGCCCCGGCTGCGGGACAGGCAGAACCGGACGCACCGGAGCCTCCACATCCACCGGCAACACAACCGACCGGTCTATCTGCTCCTCCAGCTGCTGCATCAGCACCAGATGGTGGTCCAGCTCCATACGCAGCGCCTGGCCCGAGACCTGGCCACGGGCCATAATCTCGGCCTTGCGGGCAATCAGCAAATGACGCTTCAGGACAATGACACTGCCCTGGGCCGGCGGCATGACAAAGGAAATGCTACCCCCGTTTTCCCGCCCCAGGCCGGTGACATAATACCCCTCGCGGCACACCGCACCATCCACCCACACCTGCAGGTCATCCGGTGTAAAAATCCGGAAATGAAACGGATAGGTCCCGGTGATGCCGTCCCCCGTGTAACGATGAAACCGTCTTTCATATCTTTGTGCTTTCACGGATATCTACCCCCCAAAAAAAATACCGAACTCCACAACAAAACCACCTCAGGCGAGGTCTTTACCGCCCTGCGGAGGAAACAAAATATGCTGACTGATAAACGCCCTTTCCTCCCGCTGCCTCTTTGCTGATTCCTGCACAATGCGGGACTGGATAGCCGCCCGTCCGTCAATGCGTTCAATGGCACGATTGGCGTCTTCGGATAGGCTGTCGGTCAGGGCCTGAAACGATGCAGACTCCATCCCGCCGGGCGACAGGGCCGCACGGGCCCGACGCGTTGCCAGCTCGCGGTCCAACTTGCGCTGCTGGCGCAGTACATCATCCTGCTGGCGCAGTGCAATCATCTCCCGGCGTGCAGTCTCCTCTGGATCAGGGACAACAAAATCCGGTTCGTGCCGCGAAACCACGGGCACCGTACGCGGTGCCTCGCTGTCCCGCGCCCTGCGGCGCGGCGCATCCCCAAATGAAGACCCGCCCCGGGAACGTATAAAAGGTTCTATGGTCTGAAAACCGGCCACGGCTTTCTCCTCGCTGCAATCAGGGCCATAAAAAACCGGCTTCTCAGCCGGCGGAACGAAGATCGGTCAGAACCGAAAGAATGGTGCAGGGCGCCGGCGTATCCTGCTCGATACGCCACAAGGGCCGGGGATGCCCGGTGCGCCAGCCCAGCGCACGCACCGCAACCTCGCACACCGCCTTGTCTTCCTCTGCATCCCCGTGAAAGGACAGCGGCACAGCGGCACAGAAATCAACCGGCACCGGGCCGGAACCGGTATCCACAACCAGATGCCCGGTCCCCAGAACCCGGAACGAAGCTCGGATCAGGCGGATGCTCCGCCCATATACCCCTCCGCCTGCCCCTGCAACAGCGGGCGGTAACGGCTCCACAACATGGGAGAAAGGCAATCCGACATCGGGCGACCGCAGGGGATGCGACAAATGAACCCACCCCCGGCGCACGGTTGCCGGCACAAAGCCCGGATCCGCACCCGCCACATACACCTGCTTGTTGTCCAATGCCACCAGCCCGCCCAGCGATGCCACGGCACCGCGGGTTTCCCTTTTCTGGGCACAGTCGGTAAAGGCGGTCTCGTCCAGACACTCCAGACACACCACCGCCCCACGACGGACCAGAAGACAGGTCAAACCGCCACAGACCCGCACCGACAAAATGTCCCCATCGGTTTCCTGGACACTCCAGGCTGTGATCTGCTCGCGGCGATAGTTGGTGACAGTTGCCATGGTCCCGGCACCCATCACCATATGCAGCAGACGCCAGCGCGGGTCATAGTCCATGTCCACCGGATCCTCTACCCGGTGCGAAGCCATCAGCGACAGATCCTGGGCCTGATAGGCCTGCTCGCTGTCGGAAAACAGGAAGGCACGCAGCTCCCGCCCGCCGGCAGCCACAAAGACCGTAGCCCCGTCCACGTCACAGGGCGGAATGGACCGGGATGCCAGACTGCCGATCCCGGTTTGCCGACGAACCAGAATACTGGCCGGACTCAAGGGTTCACCCAGCACCATCCACTCTGCCCCGGTGGTAAACACCTGCAGGTGGCGGCCCGGGAACACATGACGAATGGCGTTGACCTGATCCGAGAGGATCGGCATGTGCAACGCATCGTCATCCAGCCCCTGGCCGGGGTCAAAGTTAAAGAAATCTCCCACACGCGACAGCCACAAGTGGTGCGGCAAATCCCGCGATCCGCCGATCACAAGACGGTTCTGGTGGAACGTCACCGAAACCGGCCACCCCCGTGCTTCGGAAAAGACCGCTTCCACCCAGTCGGTGCTGTATGCTGCCGAAGACAGGGTTCCCTCGATCCGCGCCTTCATTTTTTGCGCCGTTACCAAGGACAGTAACTTCACCGGCACCCCGTGCAAACGGATCCACCCGCCAACATGCGCCGGGGTAAAGAACGGCTTGTCGGCATGCAGGTGCACCTCTCCCTTCACACCACCATCCGTGCGCAAGGCAACATCAAGCGGTGCGAACCGGGCAAACGGCACCTTGGGAACGCCCCCCGGCCCGGTTTCAAAAACCCACGGCGTCACCGACCAGGAATCCTCTGCATGGCAGACAATCTTGTGCGGCGGCACCAGCGGATGAACCACCAGCAGGGTGTCGCTGCTCTGGCTCCAGTTGATCGCGGCCAGATGCTCCAGCGTCCACGGGGTTTCCAGCTCCCGGATATACCGGACACCCTGCCCCGATGGCAGCGACCTGAACACGGTCATCTTCCGGTCGGTCAACACCAGCATAAAGACCAGCGCCGTGTTGAACTCAAAGGACAGAAGACGACCCGGACCCGGCACAACAGCCAGCCACCGCAAACCGGGTCGACGGGTTATGCCCCCGGTCGGACGCACCAAGACATTGCGCAGACACGCCGCGCCATTGTCCCACAAACGCAGGTCCACCCGCCCCAGCAGATCGGGGGCCAGCTCTCCGGCGGTGAAATTGGACTTGATATGACCATGCCCGCTCATCGCCTCACATCCAGAAGAATGCTGCTGCCCACACGCTTTGGCGTATCCTCGCTGGAATCAACCGCCCGCGCCCGCCGGAACTCCTGCTCGGCCGCCTGCCACAGGTGATCCGCCCGCCCCGCACTTTCGGTCAGGGGCAAACAGAACGCCGCCGCCAGACGCAAGACCAAGGCATTGACAAAAAAAGCCGGAAACACACTCTCCGGAACGGCGGCAATGTAATGCAGGACAACCGGCGAAGCGTCACACTCCACCTGACGCCCCACAATGCGGTACGCCACACCCCGGTCCTGCCCGATGCGCCCGACCGACAAAACCCGCAGACACCCTACCGGCAAAGGCGCCGTGAAGGCATACCCCGAACACGATACAGATGGCATGACCGGCACCACCTCGGTTGTCAGGGCAAAATTCCACGGATGCACCGACAGGAAGGCATCGCGAACCATATCATAGAAATGGCGCGCCACCTCGGCCACCGGGGTTGGGTCTTCCAGAGACGAAACCGGCAGGGCGCCGATCATCAGCAGCGCGCGGTTACAGATATCAATCCTGTCCAAGGCCATGCCTGCTTCCTTTCACCAACACCACAGACAACGAACCGCACAGGCTTCAGCCTTCCGGCCCGACAGGATCCCCGGTACCGGAAAACGCCTCTAGAACGGCCTGCGGGGTCTGCCCCATATTCGGCCAACCCTTCCCGGGACGACGGGTGTTGTAATCCTTCAACCATGCCGCAAAGGCGATCTGCACGGCTTCCAGCGTCCCGAAAGGCCGCTCCCGGATCCGGGGCAGGAAGAACTCATCGCGCACAGTGTCGCGAAACCGCTCGACAAAACTGCCACGCCGGGACGGCAGGGACTCAACCGTCTGATGCTCTATTCCCACCAAATCCAGGTACGTCTGGTACAGGTGCCCAGCCCCGCCGACAAATTCCCGCCCGGTATCGGTTCGCACGACCTGGACAGGCCAGCCATGACGGCGGAAGAACGGTAGCGCCGTATTGTGCAGAACCGCTGTCGCCGCTTCCGGACGGCGGCTGTCATGCAGAAACCCGAAGGCATAGGACGAAAAGGTGTCAACGACAGCATGCAGGTACACCTTGCTTCCGCGTCCAGGACAAAAGACAAAGAAGCTGTCCGCGTCCAGAACCTCACCCGGGGCCTGAGAAACCGGCGACAGCTCGCGGAAACACGGGTTCATGCGTTCCACAAACGCGGTCTGTTCCGCGCTCAGGACCAGCGTACCCGCAGCCCATTTCTGTTCCAGGGCCAACCAGCGGTCCACCGCACCGCCCAGACCATTGTCACCCAGAACACGCTGGACCAGCGCGGCGGACAGGGCCATGCCCTCATCGGCCAAAGCCGCAGACAGGCGGACCTGCCCCCACGCCGGGTGCTCTAGGGCCAAGGCCACAACACGTTCAACCACCGCCACAGGGATCAAACGCCGCCCACCACGACGGGACTCCCTCATCACCGCATGATCCCGGAGTCCGTCAAAGCCACTCTGGCGGAACTGCTCGGCCAAGCGGGAGAAAGACTCCCGCCCGCCTGATTTCCGGCAGCGGATACCGGCCACATCAGCCAACATACGCCCCAGATCGGTAACATCCATCACCCCGGCAGAAGACCCTACGCCAGGTCCCGCACCGGAACTGTCAAACACTGTATTCATTATCTCTCTCACTGCGTAATAGGGGAGACATCACCGTGAACCGGCGGTCAGGACAAGGCCGTGACAGTCACCCCTGAATCTCCTGCATCCTTGACCCGGTACAGGGTCACGGTGCGGGTGTTTTCATCATCCAGATTGACCACCATCAGGTCTCCCTTGCGCAGCATGTCCGCCACGCTGTTGAAATACCCGGTCGCCAGGGTGGTATCTTTCGTCCGGTAATGCCACTGAGTAAATCCATTGGCATACGAGAGAACAGACAGATTGCAACGTTCAAAAGCCATGGCGGCATTCCTTTGTCCTGCAATGATACGATCGTGACGGCAATCCTCATGTTTCTAGGCATGGCATGGAAACAATGCCCCGGGTATCAATCAAGGCTGCCCCCTGACTCATCATGTTGTTGACAAAATGGGCTGCCCGGTCGCCGTGCCAGGAAATATCCGTCACCACATCTGATCCAACAGCATGCCCAACCGCTGTACGGTGATACCAGAAACAGCTGCGCACTTTCCCTTCAGACAGGGGCAGACCGGTATGAGGCATCCACAAACTGCCCAGCCACCGCTTGGCCTGTGTACCCTGCCACGGCAACGCGTCGGGCCCTATATAGTCCGAACGCGCAAATTCAGAAATCTTCAGAAGTTCAGACCATTGCTTCCAACCGACAATCACAAACCGCTCGCCGTCATCGGGCACATCGGCATTGCCCAGTTGCTCGAACGCGGCCAGGGCCTTTTCCCGCGTCATCCCGGTTGTTCCATCCAGCGCCGACACGGTTGCCTTGGCCATCTCGGCCAGAATCAGCTCGTCGGTCTTGCGCCCCAGGGCACCGGCCCCCGCCTTCACCAGAACGGCCCGCTCGTCTAGGCTGGTCTTCAGCTCGTCTAGGCGGTCCACCCAATCCCCGGCATAATAATCCTGAAGGATACATTCCACCGGGGTATGGTCCATGTTCATAACCGGAACCATGCCATGGCGCGCCTTGGTCGAGGCCGTGCCCTTGCCAACCTTCTGAAAAACGGTCGAACTCCCCCTTATTCCTCCCTTGCTGCGCACCGTCGGGCGCAGGCGGGACCCGTACTGCTGGTAGGCCAGATGCACATCGGCCTGAAAATGCTTGATAAAAGACTTGTCGACAGAGACTGACATAAAAGCTCCTTATGGTTGAAAAACGACAACGGGGAGCAGGACACGACCCGGCGGAAAAACAAACACCCGAAAACCGTCATTTGTGTTGCACCGCCGCCCGGGGCTCGTATCCTTGGGACGGTGTGGCCCTGGTTCGTCCACATCCGCCCGGAAACGGTCCCGGATTGCGCCGCGCAGACCCCAGTCAACCCCGTGGCAGACGAGGCAACGACGTGTCCACAGAAGCAGCCACAGAAGCAGCCGCAGAAATCCCGGCCGACGCACCGGTTGTTGTCGAGCACCGCCTTGAAGGCCGGGCCGGCGAAATGTTCACCCAGTGCGAAACCGCCCTGCAGGCCTTTGTCAAACTGCGTGAACTGTCCGAAGACATGCGGATTCTGTCCCTGAATGCCGAACTGGCCGCCGGCCGGGCCGGAACCGCCGGCGTGGCCGTGCGGGCCCTGACCCAGTACACCCGGCAACTTGTCAGCCAGCTGAACCGGGTTCAGGAAGACATGAACACCCTGCAGGCCCGGGCCGAAGAACTGGTTGCGTCCAACAATGGTACGTCAGGCGGCGAAGAGGGTGAGGAAAACACCAGCCCCATGCCCGCGTACGAGCTGTCCGAGCGGGAAAAGGAAGATCAGGAACAAAGCGTGATCTCCACCATCAGCGACCATGCCAAGCAGATCTCTGTCCATGCCCAGACCATCCGCCGTATCGCCGAGCAATCCAACGGTATTGCCACCAACATTGCCATCGAGGCCGCTGGTGCCGGACGCTACGAGCCAGAGTTCCGGACCGTTGCAAACACCATGAAACGCTATATCGCTGATTTGCGGGCCATGGTGGACGACTCCGAACGGGCGGTCAAACAGGTTCTGGAATCCGGGGAACGCCTCAATAACGCCCGCAAGGCGAACTGAGCGACCACCTCCCTAACCGGGATACAGGCGCCGGAACCCCTCGCTCACGCGGCGGACCAGCGCCGGGTCGCGGTCGCGCCAATAGCGGGGGTCACGCATCAGACTCCGGATATCGTCTTCCGATGCCGCCACACCCGCCCCGCCGGACCGGCCCAGACCCGGTTCCGGAGAGGTCATCATCCGGTGCAGGGCAATCACCCCTTCTGCCGTTCGTGACAGGGTCTCCAGAACATCCGCCGACAGATTCGCCCGCCCCCAGGCCATAACCTGACGCTGAATCTCGTGCCAACGGTCCTCCCCCCCGAAATGCTGGACCAAGCGCGTCTTCTGGCACTCCGCCTCAAAGGATTCAGCCATCTGCTCCAGAACCGGGATCACCTTCTCAAGCGCCAGGTCATAGACCAGCTGCGCCTGCTCGGCGGTAAAGCCACACCGGTGCAAACGGGCGTTCACATCAGGATCCGGCTCCAGCAACGGGTGATGGCAGGTAATGCAATAATCCTCCGGCTTATCCGGCACCCCGCGCAAACGGTCAAGGGCCCGGCGCCCGTCAAACCCGGATTCAGGCCCCAAATCCCTTTTGCCGGCCCGCAGCCGAGCCTCTAAATCCCGGCACACCTGCACCAGGGCTTCAATTTCGGCATCCGCCGCCCCGCTGCGGGAAACAGCCGGACGTTCCGCCGCCAAAGCCGGAGGGACACCCCCCCCGACAGAAACAGCGGTACTGGGTGTATCAGATGAATGAATCATTCCGTCCTCTCGTTACTGCATGTCTTCCGGTACAACGGAACCACTCCGCCGCCGCGATCAATCAAGGCCAGCAACCAGGCAACCAGGGCCCTTTGTCCTTCCAGATGACGCAGCGCCGCATCCGGCAACGCTGGCCCGACTGTCCGGTGCAGGGTCATCCCGACCAAGGCCTCCAGCACGCACTGCCCGTCCACACCGGCAAAACACCGCGCCGCCGCCACGGCCAGCCCGGTTGCCTGCTCCGGGTCGGGGACAACACCGTGCCCAGGCCCCGGAAACAGCCAGGCATCACGCCCGGTGTCTTGTGTCATGCGCCCTCTCCTTCGCCTGCATCCGTCGGACTGGAGCCCCCGCCCGGAACTGGCCGTACCGGCACCGGAAGCGGTGAGGCCAGCAGATCCGCCGGCACCCCCAGCGCCCGGCCCAGCCAACGTGCGGCTGCGGCCGGATCAACCACCGCCATGCCTTCCGGCCCCAGACGCCGCAGGCTGTCCAGCCACATCAGCGCGTTGCGGGCATCATCCCGGGCCTGCTGGCGGGCCACCGGGGCGCTGTAGCGCAGGTCCACCAGACGCCCGTCCACCCGAAGATCCGGTATTTCCCCGCGCCGCCGCAGGATAGAGACCGCCCGCATGACCAGCGGCGTCAGCAGTTCGGTCTGCAAACGCCCATAGGTCGCGCCCAGGATACGGGCCATCTGGGTGGATCGCTCCAGAACCTCGGTCGCGGTCATCCGCGGGCTGTTGACCTGCCCCAGACGATCAGCCAGCAACGCATGGCGGATCCGCGCCCGCAGGTCATCCAGAACCAGCTGGCTGACATCAAACCGCCCCGGGGTGGCCAACGGCGTCAACCCGCTGGATCCCGGTGCCTTGGGAATGATCGATCCCGGCAACAACGAAATGTTTGCCGGATTGAGCACCCCGTCATCTTCGGCCATCCAGATCCCGGTCACCGCAATCGATGCATTGCGCAGCACCAGCTCAACTACCTTGTTGGCCGTCTTGATATCGGGCAGCGCCTTCATCACCGGCGACCGCCCGTATGCCTCCCCCGGCGCCTTCAGCCAGCGGAAACACACAAACGGCGAGGCCGGAAACATTCCGTCACGCAGCACAACAGTCCGCTCCCTGGACCAATGCGAACCCGATGGCAGCAACAGCGCCGTATACCGGTACCCGTTCGGCACAGGCTCGGACGCTTCCAGAACCTCCACCAGCGGGTCGCCGCTGTCATCGCCCCCCGGGCGCACATCCGGCACTTCGGCATCCGGAAACCGGTGCCACACATGGGACAACGGCATCGCGGCATGGCGATACACCACATCCAGCCGCCCCGAAGGCCCTTCGTCCAGGGTCAGCTCCGTCATCGGGATTGCCGAAAAACGAAAGGCGCTGATCTCGCCCGGCGGGGCTTCCTCAAACAGCAAGGCCGCCGTACCAATTGTCACCAGATCCAAGAAACACTGGTGCAGCTCCACCGCAAAAGTCGAACGGTCGAAATGCAGACGCAGTGTCTCGGCCACATCTTCCAGCAGCGGTGCCAGGGATGCACGCCCCACCTCGTCTAGCCCGACGCCACCCTCCAGACCGAACCACCGGGTCCAGGGCGGCGTCAACTCGGCCAGCAAGCTTGCAGCCAGCTGGTCCACGGCATCGGGTGCCGTCCCGTCAAACAGACGGTCCGTGCGCTTTCCCCCGACGGGAGCCCCGAACAGGCCAGTCCGCTGGGGCAAGGCAAATTCATAACATTCCTGCCAGTGCGCCTCCCACAGACGGCGACGCTCCAGCGCCCGCTGATAACGGGCCAGAAGACCTTCGGCACCACCGTGCCCGGGATCTGGGCCCACCCTGAAACGAATACCCTGGGAACGCCCCATGCCCTATTCCCCCAGCAGCGAACGACGGCCCGACAGCGCCGAACCGCCATCACCCTTGTCCCGCGGTGTACCGGACAGGGTTTCAGTCCAGTATCCGGACAACAGGGGCAAATACCGGGGCCGGGCCGGGCGCGGACGCACCGCCTCAACCGATTCCCGGAATGGCTTTGCCGGCGCGGATACGACAGGCGCGGATGGAACACTCCTCCCGCCCGCCGGCTCTGTCGGAGCAGAAACAGGAGGTAGTGGTGGTGGAGCGGAAACGACAGGAGCAATACGGATCTCGGGCATTGGCAAACCGCGCAGCCCGGATGAACCGGACATATGCGATGACAGCAAGGCCGACCCGGCATGAGACGGGCCAAAACGGCGCATGGCCAGCATCATGGCTGCATTGGTGGACGGCGTAAAACTGGCCATCGAATCCCCCCTGTTCACACAAATCCAGAAACACAACGCGCCAACGCCAAAAACCCGCCTGCCGGAACGACAGGCGGGTTTCCCCCGTCAGCAATCCGGTACGGTGGATACACCTCCGGCGTTGACAGGGATTGGTATACAGAGAAGCGCCCCAAAAGTCAAGAATATTTTCCTATTAAAGGTCTTTTTTCTCATTCAACAATGCACCGTACAGCTGCCAAGGAGTCAGAACCCAGGGCCAGCGACGCCCCAGAATGCGCTTCACCGCCTCCACGCAACTAAAGACACGCACCGGCGCCAAACGGTGCGGCGGCACACCGCGCCGCGTAACAACCGGCTTATAGCCCCCCGCTGCCATCACCTGCGCCACATCCAGGGCTGGACACACCGGATCAACAGGCATCACGATCACTTCGGTACAGTGCGCCATGGGATTGATCACAACCCAGCCCCCACGGCCGGCATCACAGACCGCGATCAGGCAATGACGGAACCCCGGGCGCAATATCTTGAGAAAGGGCACATCCGCTACGCCGGAAAAGCCAACAACGGCATCAGGCTCTCCGGTCATCACCCAACAATCCCCTTGCGCCGCAACGGACCTTCCAAAAGAGTAAGCCCCTCCTCCCACCACCTGGCAGCCTGCCGCTCTTCCTCCAGGCGGGCATCCGGCGGAGCCAAAGCACGCCCGTAACAGGCCAGAACCATGGCCTGCCGGGCCCCCAGCACATTCTGCCGCAGCAACCCGGCCGCCACACGGTACACATCATCGGGATCACAGGGCCGCGCCGTATCACCGGCATCCGCCACAAAACGCGCCCCCTCGTCACGGGCCAGCTGGCACCGCCAGAACCACAACCAAGCCTCCTCTGCACTCATGAACGGACAGCTTTCTCGTATACTCAGGGGGCGCGGCGCCTTTCGCCGTGTTGCCATCAGGTCGTCTCCACGTTAAGACACTATCAAGAAGCACCTCATGGTCTAGGAATATAATCCTTGCTCGTCAAGGGCGAACTTACACAGTGTGTTCCCGATAACTGGAGAGCAGAACGCATGCTTACCCATCACGCCCTGTGGACAGCCCTTGATCGCCTGGCCGAAGATCACGGACTGTCCCCATCGGCACTGGCAAAAAAAGCAGGCTTGGACCCGACCACGTTCAACCCGTCCAAACGGTTTGGCCGCGACGGTAAACCCCGCTGGCCAACGACAGAAAGCCTGTCCAAGGTCTTGCAGGCCACCGATACGCGCCCAGAACATTTCCTGCAGCAGGCCGCTGAAGCCATGGCGGAACCGCCCCCTCCCCCTCAGCCCATCCTGCCCTTGGTCAGCCAGGACCAGGCCCGCAACGGCCTAGATGCTGCCGGAAACACCCCAAATGGCACCCAAGACGCCATCGCCTTTCCTGATCTCAGGGATCCAGACGCCTGGGCGCTGGAAATCCACGGCGACGCCTGCCTGCCGGCCTATCGCGACGGCGACCGACTGATCCTGTCTCCCAACGCAACCGCACGGCGCGGCGACCGCGTTGTCATCTATACCAGAGACAAGAGTCTGGTCATGGGTGAGTTAACAAGAACGACGGCAACCCGCATGGTCGTCCAGCCCTTCGGGGCCGGCAGCACGGACCAGGCCATAGACCAGACAGACATCGCCTGGTCAGCGCGAATCCTCTGGGCCAGCCAATAAAGACATCCCCGAAAAATCGACACAAACACCACCCCTAACACGGTACGGTATATTTATTGGCAGGAATACAGCGCAACCTGTATGCTGACAGGCGAGGAAACAGGTTTGTCTCGAAACAAACCACAAGGAATACGAGCGCGCTTATGTCAACACAATCAACCCAACCCGGAATTTCTCTTGTTTTCGTCGATGGCACCTGGCACACCGGCAACCCCATGATCATGGGGCCGGGTACCCAGTCCGTATGGATGGGAAGCACGGCTTTCGACGGGGCACGCTACTACGAAGGTGTGGCACCGGACCTGGAAGCCCACTGTGAACGGGTTGTCCAGTCTGCCCGCATCCTAGGACTGAACCCAACACTCGGCGGGGCGGATATCGCGGCCCTAGCACGGGAGGGCATCACCCGCAGCGGTGGAAAGAAAGCTCTCTATATCAAACCGCTGTTCTGGTGCGACAACGGCTTTCTGGTCCCTGATGCCAGCTCGACCCGCTTTGCCCTGCACCTGTTTGAAATCGCCATGCCGCCCGCAAGCCAGGGCTTCAGCGCCACCCAGTCCCCCTTTCGCCGGCCAACACCCGAGGCCGCGCCCACCACAGCCAAGGCGGCCTGCCTGTACCCGAATGTCAGCCGGGCCCTCAGCGATGCACAACAGCGCGGCTTTGATACGGCGGTCATGCTCGACAACCACGGGAACGTGGCGGAATTTGCCGCCTCCAACCTGTTCTTGGTCAAGGATGGCATCATCCGCACCCCGGTTCCGAACGGAAGCTTCCTCAACGGGTTGACACGACAGCGCGTTATTGCCCTGCTACAGGCCGATGGCACCCTGGTGGAAGAAACAACGCTGTCCTACGATGACCTGATGCAGGCCGACGAGATCTTTGCCACCGGCAACTTCTCCAAGGTATCGCCCTGCATCCAGATCGAAGGGCGCACCCTGCCGCACGGCCACGTAACCCAGTGGGTGCAGCAGCTGTACAGGAACTTTGCCTTCGGGCACGCCAGCATCGCCGCCTGAGGGATACCCCGGCCTGCCCTTCCGCCCTTCCCTAAGCGGTCGGGGGGCAGGCTGGCGGGGGGCAGGCCGGGACAGGTCCCAAAAAGTCCGATACCTCGCGCACCGCATCGGCAAGGCCAAGGCGGCGCACCTCTGTCCCCGGCGGAAACGCCCCGTGCAAACGCGACGGCAACAGCGGATCCAGCAGGACAAACACACCCCGGTCATCCGCCCGTCGCACCAACCTTCCAAAGGCCTGCTTCAGACGCAGCCGGGTCAGGCGGTCATCCCAGTCGCGCCCGCCAAAGGCCTTGCGCCGCACCCGGTGCAGGATATCCGGGCGGGGCCAGGGAACCCGGTCAAACACCACCAGACGCAGGGCACGCCCCGGCACATCCATGCCATCGCGCAGCGCATCCGTCCCCAAAAGGCACGAAGGCTCGTCGGCGCGAAACAGGTCAACCAGCGTGGCCGTATCCATCCCGCTCACATGCTGGGCGTACAGCGGAATGGCATGTTCGGCCATTGCCGGCATAATGCGTTCGTACACAGCCCGCAACCGGGATACCGCCGTAAACAGACCCAGACCACCCCCGCCGGACGCCAGAAACAGCGACCGGAACGCCGCCGCCACCCGCGCCGCGTCGTCACGGCGTACATCGGTCACCACCAGCACCCGGGTCTGGCCGGCATAGTCAAACGGAGACGCTACCGCCGCCCGCACCGCCGGCAACGAAAGGTGCGCGGCACCGGTGCGGGCCTCGGCAGCCTTCCAGTCCACAGCCGGATCACCGGATCCATCGCGCAGTGTTGCCGAAGCCACCAGCACGCCATGGGCTGCATCCTGCAACACCTGGGCAAAGGGCAATGTGGGGTCGATCCAGTGCCGGCGCATGCCGACATCAAAATCCCGCCCGTCCAGCCGTTCCACGGCGAACCAGTCCACACACGTCTCCGGCGCCCGGGTTTGCAGGCTGTCCAGCATGGCACGCCAAGCAGACAGATGCCGTAGCACCCGGCGCTCCAGAGACCGGATCAATCCCTCCATCCGCAAACGCACCGATGCATCCAGCTCTGCCGCATCGGCATCCAGACGCATGGCCAGCGCCTTCATCAAGTCCTGGACCGGTCGGGACAGGGTTTCCAGGGCACGCTCAAGCTCTGCCGCAGCCGCAGTCAAACCGGGGACCGGCGGCTCGACATCCGCTTCCAAGGAATACGGGTGCCCACCTTCCTGCGACCGGGCATACACCTGCTGCCGCACCCGATGCAAAAACCGCTCAGCCGGGCCATGGGGGCTGTCCGATCCCAAACGGTTCATCCATCCCGGCCCAGGCAGACAGCGGGCCCCCTGCAGGATCGCATCCAGCGCATCCTGTGCGGCGGGATCATCCTGCACGCATTCTTCGGCACGGCGTTGCAGCCCGCGAGCACGGGACCGGGTGCCTTCTTCCGCCCCCAGAATCCAGCGCCGCAGTTCTGCTGTTTCCAGCGCCCCCAGATGAGCCGAAAAGGCACCATCGGCCGCCTCGAACACATGGTGGCCTTCGTCAAAAACATAACGAACCGGCAGCCCGCCTCCGGGATCCCCCCCTGACGCGGCAGAACCGTTGCCCAGCATCCGCATCACCAAGGCATGGTTGGCCACCACAATACGCGCCCGGCGAGCTTTGCGCACCGAGCGTTCGACAAAACAACGGTTGTAATGCGGGCAGGCGGTAAAGACACACTCCCCCCGGCGGTCGGTCAGGCCCGCTACGGTGGAACGCCCCAGAATATCCACCAGCCATCCCGGAAAATCACCGCCAATCATGGCCCCGTCACGGGTTGCCAAGGCCCAGCGCGCCACCAGCCCCAAGGCAACCGCCCGGGCCGGGTTGACCGACAGGCGACCGGCGGCTTCCTCCAGATTCAACAGACACAGGTAATTCTCGCGCCCCTTGCGAACCACAACATGGCGCGCCTTCTCGCGCGGGTCGGGGTACAGACGCGCCAGCTCGTCCTCCAGCTGGCGCTGCAAGTTGCGGGTATAGGTGGACAACCATACCGCACCGCCATTTTTCTCAGCCCACAGGCTGGCTGGGGCAACATAGCCCAAGGTCTTGCCCACACCGGTTCCGGCCTCGGCCAGCACGAACCGTGGCTCCCCCTCGGCATCACGAGGCTCGAACGCCTCGCAGCATGCCGAGGCAAAATCCGCCTGCTGCGGCCGGTCCTCGGCAGCACCGCCCAAGATCTGTGCCAGCCGGGCACGGGCCTCGGTCGGGCTGACCGGCAAACAAGAGGAAGACGGTTCGGGCGCATGCTCGGAAATCTCCGGCAGGCTTTCCCACACCCGGAACCCCGCAGCCACCACACGGCTGTGCGGCGGGTCGCCGGTTTCACCAAGGGCATGCAACACACAGCGGGCCCACGGCCACCCCGCCCGCAGCAACCCCCAGGCCAGCGCGCGTGCCTGGGGCCGTGACGTGCGCGACAGGGCGGACAGATCCCGCAGCAGGGCCACCACAACCGCCGACAGGGCCGTTGCTTCCTGCTCCGGGCCAGCGGGCAAGGCAATATGACAGGCCGCGGCAAGCCCGGCCACCGTCGGCAGGCAAAAGACTGCCGGCCGCACGAAAGCGTACAGCTCCAGAACATCACAGGCCGGGAAAGACGCACAGCCCAAACGCGCCGCTACCGCCGGTGCATGGCACACCAGCGGAGGAGCCGAAGACGCAAGCCAGCGGACAGCCGCCGCCCGGTCCAGGGTCAGGATCTCTCCATCGGGCGTCAACACAACCGCCGACGCCGCACCGGCAACAAGCACCGGGGCATCGGGCAGCAAAAGCTCAAGCGTATCAGGGTGTCCGCACGTCATGAAGGGGACCATAACGCGCCCGCAGACATCCGTCACCTGCCCATCACGCGGCACCCCGCAGAAAGCGCGGCGATCATCTCCCCCCGGGACGGCCCATGCCGGCCAGGGACTGCACAAGACGGAAAACGGCTTTTTTCTGCTCCGCCGTCAGCACGGACAGCCAGGCCAGAAGGCGCAGCTGATCACCATCCAGCGGATAGTCGCCAAGGGTTATGGATCCCTCAAGACCATCAAAGAAAGCTTGGACTGGCACATCCAGACAACAGCCGATACGAAACAGGCGGGACGCCGGAATACGATCCACCGCACGTTCATATTTATGGATCTGCTGCGGCGACACCCCAGCAGCCTGCCCCAAGGAAGACAGCGTCAACAAGCGCAGTTCGCGGAACTGCCTCAGGGATTGCCCCAGATGGCTGTCAACAGGGTCCGCCGCCCCACAATCAAAACCAACTGTCACAAACACCCCCCGCACACGGCACAGTACGCAAATATCCAGCATTGTTGCCAAGGCTAGGAACAAACCCTGACGCTACATTCTGATTACCACAAACACGCTATAGTGTACGCAAAAAAAGAACGTACAAGAACATATAATGCAACACGTTGTGATCTGGCTGACATCATGTGATCGGCATAATCTGTTTTTATCGACGACATGCTGACATCAAGGCAGAATGCGCGCGGATATCCGCCGCCCCGAATATGCAAAAAAGCACCCCGTGTTCTGCACGGGGTGCTTTTTGAACTCGATGGCTCCGGCGGTAGGATTCGAACCTACGGCAACCCGATTAACAGTCGGGGGCTCTACCGCTGAGCTACGCCGGAACACGCTGTCGAGGCCGGGTTTTTAGCAGTATCGCCCGCATATGGCAAGGCTGTTTTCACACACCCGGCCCTAAACCGCCAACCGCAGGGCTCCCGCACTGAACCCCGACCACTCCCGGCTCAAACGACCGGATCGCTGCGACAGGGTGGTGGACACCTCCAGCAAGGATCCTGCTTCAGATCGCGTGGCCTGCGTGGCTTCGGACAAGGCGTCCAGATCCTCGGCCGCCTGGATCATCCGGGTGGATGTCTGCTGGATCCTGTCTGCAATTACCCCCGTGGCGCGGGACTGGTCAACCATCGATGATGTCAGGTCACCAACCAGTCCGTTGACACCGGAAATCAGGCGGCTGACACGGATCATGGCATTGGCCACGTCCTGGCTGACATCGGCCACGGCGGCAACCCGCACCCGCACATCCTCGGTGGCGGCGGCGGTCTGGCGGGCCAGCTTTTTCACCTCGTTGGCAACCACGGCGAACCCCCGGCCGGCGGCTCCGGCACGGGCGGCCTCGACCGTGGCGTTCAGGGCCAGGATGTTGGTCTGCTCCGCAATTTCGGTGATCAGGTCCACCACGCCGTTAATTTCCTTTGCCACCCGCGACAAACCAGACACGGCACGCATGCTGTCCTCGGCCATTTCCACCCCGTTGATGGTCAGGGTATTGGCACTGGACAAACGCTCGATCATGTCGGCACTGGAACGGGACAAATCCTCGGCCGAACAGGCCAGGCTGGTCACAAAGTCCGAAACCTGGCTGACCGCACCATTAACCATGTCAATGCCACTGGCCGCACGGCAGGCAATGGTATCCAGCTTGCGGGCGGCCTCCTGCACCACACCGGCATCCCCGACCACACCTTCCATGCTGGTCTCGAACACCTCGGCCATCCTCCGGCTGGAGGTTACAATGCTCCAGGTCAGCATGGCCGCTGTCATCTGGCCATAATGGTCCAGAACCGGAAACACGGACAGAGCCACCCGCTCGTTCCCCAGATGAACCTCGCCCGTCCACGGCAGCTGACCGGGGTCGGCCACCAGCTCCGACAGCCAGCCCGGCTGCGGATGGAACAAATCAATGGAAAGCCCCTCCAAACTGTCTGTCCCCGGGGGTAAACCATTCAGGGACGGCCCAATCTGTTCCAGGGCATTGCGCGTGGCGGCATTGATCCAGCTGATACGCCCGTCCTGGGGGCTGACCGTCACAATATTGACCGGCATCGCTTCCAGCATCTGCCCCAGGGCAAAGGCACGGGTTGCCGTATGGCGCAACACCTTCAGGGCTGAGGCAATGGCACCAATTTCGTCCCGCCGCTGGAAATCCGGCACCGGGGTTTCCACATCGCCTTCGGCAAGACGCTGGATCGACCGGCGCAGGGTCACCAACGGAACCGACAGCGATTCCACGGCATAGCGGTTTGCCACATAGCCGGCAGCACCGAAAAACAGGGCCAGGATCAACAGGCTGATGGACAGGATGACAACCGACCCCTGAATCCGTTCGTTCAGAATGGTATCAAGGCCCCACAAGGCCCGGCGGCGCATGTCCTCGAACGCGTCCAGCGCGGCCAGCAGAACCGCTTGATGCTCCTGGCCGGAAACAATGCCCTGCCCGCGGCCAACGCTGGCCAACACCGTATCCACCGCCCCGGAAACGCGGGTGGACAACGCCGGCATCATGGCGGCCACAGCGGAATCCTCAGACGTCTCCATAACCGTAGCATACCCGCTTTCCAGCGCCGACAGGTGCCCCCCCATCACAGCACCGGCGCGGATAACATCAAGTCCGGCATTGCCGGATGCCGATGCCTCCAGCATGTACCCGGCCATATCCGCCACCCCGGTAATCATCTTGGGCAAGCGCACAACCAAGGAATCCATCAGGTAATAGCTGGACAGCTCCGGATCCAAGATCAGGTTGGAATGATCCCCGGCCTGCGCAACCGCAGACTCCAGCCCCGCGATCATGTCGCGCGCCCGCTCGAGGCCGGGTACCGCCGCAAAATCAGTCCACAAGCGCTCTACAATCGCGTGGGACCCCCGCATGTCCAGAAGATCGGCCTGCTCCCGTACCGATTCCAGCCCCGCCGCAACGCGGGCCACGGTTCCCGCATCCGGATTCGTGGCAGTCACCATGTAACGGGCCGTAGCAATCTGGGCGTCTAGGAGCGGGGTGATATAGGCTGTCCCCATCGTTTCCTTGCGGGCGAAGCTGATGGCCTCGTTCTCGTGCCAGAGCAGAACCGCCACCGACGCCAAGGCCGGCACCAGAAACAGGGCCAGAACCAGCTGGATCTGGTGCTTGACCGACAAAAAACGCAGCGAGGACATGGGAAACACCCCTTGATCGTTTGACGGGCAGAAAAACACTCAAAGGTAAAGTGACACGGTACAGCAGGGGGCCAGAATGCTGCAAGGTACGTTGACGGATCACCCCTGCGGCCCTAGGGTGCAGACCAACGCATGCAGGCGATTCGCATTGCGTACAGACCCTTTCGTCCATCAACAGCCCGTAACGGATCTGACACATCATGTCACACTCTCTTGCCCATTCCGCCCGCGAGTCCTCGGCCTGGCCTTTTCAGGAAGCCCGCGACCTGCTGGACAAACGGCTGAACGGCAAGGTGCCGGACAAGGGCTATGTGCTGTTTGAAACCGGCTATGGCCCCTCTGGCCTGCCGCATATCGGCACCTTTGGCGAAGTGGCGCGGACCTCGTGGGTCCGCCGGGCCTTTGAAATTCTGGCGCCCGACATCCCGACCCGCCTGTTCGCCTTTTCCGACGACATGGATGCCCTGCGCAAGATACCCGACAATATCCCCAACAAGGACAGGGTGCGCGAACACCTGGGCAAGCCGCTGACCCGCATTCCCGACCCGTTCGGAACCCACGAAAGCTTCGGGCACCACAACAACGCCCGCCTGCGCGGGTTCCTGGACAGCTTCGGCTTTGACTACGAATTCAAGTCGGCCACAGAGATGTACGCCAATGGTCACTTTGACCAGGCCCTGCGCGGGGTTCTGGAACACTACGACGCCATCATGGCCGTGATGCTGCCGACCCTGGGCGCCGAGCGTCAGGCCACATACAGCCCGTTCCTTCCGGTCTGCCCGCGCACCGGGGTGGTGCTACAGGTTCCGGTCATCCACCGCGACGTGGATGCCGGCACCATCGTCTATCAGGACCCGCAGACAGGGGAAAAGGTGGAAGTGCCGGTCACCGGCGGGGCGTGCAAGCTGCAGTGGAAGCCCGACTGGGGCATGCGCTGGCACGCGCTGGGCGTAGACTATGAAATGTCGGGCAAGGACCTGATCCCTTCGGTGGACCTGGCCGGGAAGATCTGCCGCATCCTGGGCAGCACACCGCCGAAGACCCTGTCCTATGAACTGTTCCTGGACGAAAACGGGCAAAAGATTTCCAAGTCGAAGGGCAACGGCCTGTCGGTGGAAGACTGGCTGAAATACGCCCCCGAAGAATCCCTGGCCCTGTTCATGTACCAGAAGCCAAAGGCTGCCAAGCGCCTGTACTTCGATGTGATCCCCCGCGCGGTGGATGACTATGTGGCCCATGCCGCCGCCTTTGCGGAACAGGACCCGGTCGCCCGCCTGACCAACCCGGCCTGGCACATCCACCACGGGGAACCGGGAACCGACAGAACCCCGCTGACCTTCGGCATCCTGCTGAACCTGGTCGGGGTGGCCAACACCGATGACCCGGCCGTCCTGTGGCATTACATCCGCAACTACGCCCCGGGATCGTCGCCGGAAACAATGCCGTTCCTGGACCGGCTGGTGCGTTACGCCATTGTCTACTACAACGACTTTGTTCGCCCGACCAAGCAGTACCGCATCGCCAACAGCGCCGACAAAACTGCCCTGGCCGACCTGCGCGAGGCGCTGAAAGCGGCACCGGCCGATGCGTCCGGGGAAGACCTGCAGAACATTGTCTATGCTATCGGCAAGCAGCACGGCGACACCTATCCCGGCCTGCGCGACTGGTTCCGGGCCCAGTATGAAATCCTGCTGGGTCAGGAACAGGGGCCGCGCATGGGCAGCTTCTTTGCCCTGTACGGGCTGGACCGCTCCATTGCCCTGCTGGACCGCGCCATCGCCGGGGAAGACCTGAAAATAACGGCAGAACTGGACGCCTGAACCTGAAAACCGCATGCCGCCCGGGACTTTTCTCTGGTCACCGGGCGGCCCCGGCGCTACAACCGGCTGACCCCTTGTGTTACCTGCGCGTGTGTGATGACTGAACCAAGCCGCCCGGACCTGTCTGTTGTTGTGCCCGTCCATAACGAAGCCGACAACATCCTGCCCCTGATCGAAGAAATCGCCGCCGCCCTAGATGGCGTGGTGCCGTTCGAGATTGTCTATGTCGATGACGGATCAAACGACGCCACCCCGCACCGCCTGACCGAGGCCCGCGCCCGGTTTCCGGCCCTACGCTGTGTGCGCCACCGCACCGCCTGTGGGCAAAGCCAGGCCATCTATACCGGCGTTCTGGCCGCCCGTGGCACCTGGATCGCTACCTTGGACGGCGATGGACAGAACGACCCGGCCGACATTCCCGCCTTGCTGACCCGCCTGCGGGACGAAGAGAAACGCACCGGCATGGACGCCACGCGCCTGCTGATCGCCGGACACCGGCAAAAACGGCAGGACAATGAACTGCGCCGTCTGTCCTCGCGCATTGGCAACGGTGTGCGGGCATGGCTGCTGAACGACGGAACCCCCGACACCGGGTGTGGACTGAAGCTGTTTGCCCGGTCTCTGTTCCTAAAATTCCCGCGCTTTGACCACATGCACCGCTACCTCCCGGCGCTGACCCTGCGTGAAGGCGGGCTGGTTGTCAGCGTTCCCGTCAACCACCGCCCGCGCGAACGGGGCGTATCGAAATACGGTGTGTGGAACCGGCTGTGGGTCAGCCTGTTCGACCTGGTCGGCGTAATGTGGTTGCAGCGCCGGGCCCGCAACCCGGTTCTTGAACAGCAGGACTGAGTCGGGGTTCCATGTCCCTGTCTCCCGAAACACTGCTGCATGACGACGCCGAAGAAACCCTGCGGCGCAGCAACCCCCTGAAAGCCCTGTTCAAGGGGCTTGTGATGATTGCAACCCTTGCCGCCATTGGCTTTGGCGCCCGGGAATTCGGGCTGACCGAGGCTTTGGACACCCACTGGCTGGATGA
Organism: Haematospirillum jordaniae; assembly: GCF_001611975.1. Classification (GTDB taxonomy): domain Bacteria; phylum Pseudomonadota; class Alphaproteobacteria; order Rhodospirillales; family Rhodospirillaceae; genus Haematospirillum; species Haematospirillum jordaniae. Next base: position 1,185,841 of record NZ_CP014525.1, on the reverse strand, counting down.
TCAGATCGTCGGACAGGGCCTGAACGGGGAGCTTCTGTTTGTTGCCGTGGGCACCCTGGTCGCTGCCATC